>NZ_JBIATQ010000010.1:0-355132 GCF_042891955.1 Streptomyces sp. NPDC001843
CCCCTGCTCCTGACCGGCATCGACGTCGGCGTGATCCGGCCCGACCTCGCCGAACGGCTCCTGCCACTCCGCCTGGAACGCCCCCGGGTCCGGCGCACCGAGGCGGAGCTGTGGTCCGACTTCGCAGAGGTGCTGCCCGTCATCCTCGGCTCACTCCTGGACCTGACCGTGCAGGTGCGCGCGGCTGAGGCGGACATCCCGACCGACCTGCGCATGGCCGACTTCGCGCACCTGTGCGCGCAGCTCGACGCGGCCACCGGCCTGGGAGCGCTCGCCGCCTACCGGGCCAGCCTGGACGACCTCAACGACGACGCCATCGAGGGCGACCTGCTGGCACAGACCGTGCTCAAGCACGCCGCCGACATCGACCCGGGCACCGAGCAGCGGATGACGTCAGCCGAATGGCTGCACTGCCTCACGAGCCTCTACACGGGCGAAGACTTCCGTCCCCTGCCCAAAGGATGGCCGACCACCGGCAAGGTGCTCTCAGACCGCCTCAAGCGCCTTCAACCCACCCTCGCCGCCCGGGGCGTACTCATCGACTGGGGACGCACCAACACATCCCGCTACATCGAGATCGCGCGACCGTCCGCCGCGCCGCCCTCGCCCGAGCAGGAAGCGGCCTTCTGACCGCGCGGCCCGCGACCACTCGCACAAGCAAGAGGAGCACCCGTCCCCGCGTGCTCCTCTTGCTGGTCGGCGGCGACGCCGCCCTGCGATGGACGCGCCGCGAAGCGGCTCCTTCTTCGCTCTCTGAGCCGCGCACCACAACAGACACCACCCCCTCTTTGTCCGAAGTAGAGAGACGCTGCGTCACCTGCGTCACCCGCACCCCGAAAACGGCCGGTGACCTGCCGGAAGACCGGTGACGCAGACAGCCGAATCCTGCGTCACCTGCGTCACCCGATGACGGGAGCCCGTCTCACCGGTGACGCACCCCCACCGTGCTGCGTCACCGCAAAACCGCAGGGTAGAGCGGCGAGTGACGCAGATGACGCAGGTGACGCAGAAATCCGCACCTCGGACAGACGCAGCCATGCCCTCCCTCTTGGAGTCCCTTTGGCGAAGCCGACCGATTCCGACCCCCGCGCCACTCTCCGAGGCGGCCTGCCGGACCGGTACCTCGACACCGACGACCTCGCGGTGATCTTCAAGGTTCCGAAGGAAACCGTCTACCAGTGGCGCAAGAAGCGCATCGGCCCGCCCGGCTTCCGCATCGGCAAGTACGTCCGCTACGACCCCGCCGACGTGCGCGCCTATGTCACCAGCCGCAAGAACACGGACGCCGCCGCCTAACCCCACACCGCCTCGAGGCCGGGAGAACGGCATGCACGCGCTCAGGCACTTCTGCGCGTCCGTTCTGCTGGACGCCGGGGAGAACATCAAGGCCCTGTCCGAGTACCTGGGACACCACGACCCGGCTTCACGCTCCGGACGTACACCCACCTGATGCCGAGCAGCGAGAAGCGCACGCGAGAGGCGGTGAACCGGGCGTTCGAGGACGGCCCGGACGCCGATGACGGCCCCACGACGGCCCCGGGGGACTGAGGGAGGGGTAAACGCGCAGGTCAAGCCGCAACCGGCGTCAGTAGCGCTGGTTGAGATACCCCAGCAACTCGTCGTGCAGCAGGCCGTTCGACGCGGCGGCGTTGCCGCTGTGCGGGCCCGGGCGGCCGTCGAGGCCGGTGAAGGTGCCGCCGGCCTCGGTGACGATGATCGCGTTGGCGGCCATGTCCCACAGGGACAGCTCGGGCTCGGCGCAGATGTCGACGGAGCCCTCGGCGACCATCATGTAGGGCCAGAAGTCGCCGTACGCGCGCGTGCGCCACACCTCGCGGGTGAGGTCGAGGAAGCCGTTCAGATGTCCCCGCTCCTCCCAGCCGCTGAGCGAGGAGTACGCGAAGGAGGCGTCGGAGATCTTCGAGACGCGAGAGACGTGCAGGCGGGTCGCGGAGGTCAGGTTGCGGCCGGTGAAGGCGCCATGGTCCTTCACCGCCCACCAGCGGCGGCCCAGGGCGGGTGCGGAGACCAGGCCGACGACGGGCTGGTAGCCGCCCTCCCCGGCCTCCATCAGGGAGATGAGGGTGGCCCAGACGGGGACACCGCGGACGTAGTTCTTGGTGCCGTCGATCGGGTCGATCACCCAGCGGCGGGGCCCGGTGCCCTCCATGCCGTACTCCTCGCCGAGGATGGCGTCCCGCGGGCGGGCGCGCTGGAGCTGGCCGCGGATGAGCTCCTCGGCGGCCTGGTCCGCCTCGCTCACCGGGGTCATGTCCGGCTTCGTCTCCACCTTGAGGTCGAGGGCCTTGAAGCGAGCCGTCGTCGCGGCGTCGGCCGCGTCCGCGAGGACGTGGGCGAGGCGGAGGTCGTCGAGGTAGTCGGGCATGTAGGCACGGTATCCGGGTGGGTCGGCACGGGGCTACCGGGGGAGGGTGTGCACCGAGGGAGGCGTGCGTTCCCGCAGCCGGAGGGCGGCACCGCAGGCACGCGCGCGGTCGGCCGAAGGCGCCCCCCGGTGCCCTCGTGAACCCTTGACAGTGCCTGTGTACGCGTCAAATCTGGGCGCAGTGCCGCTCGCCGAGGGAGGCGATGATGCCTGCAGCGCGGGAATCCCTGCTGGACGCCGCGTACACGGCGCTCGCGCGTCGGCCGTGGTCCGCCGTACGCATGGTGGACGTGGCCGCGGCGGCCGGGGTGTCCCGGCAGACGCTGTACAACGAGTTCGGGAGCAAGGAAGGGCTGGCCAGGGCGCTGGTGCGCAGAGAGGCCGACGGGTACCTGGCCGGGGTGGAGCGGACTCTCGCCGCGTACGCCGCCCCGGGGGACCGGCTCACCGCCACTGCCGAGTGGATGATGTCGGCCGCCCGGGAGAACGCGCTGGTGCGGGCCATGCTGACCGGCTGCTGGAGCGAGCGCCTGCCCGCGCCGGCGCTGTCGGCCGTGCCCTCCTCCTCCGCGGTACCGGCACAGCGCCGGGCGGACGGGCCGCTGCCCTCGCCCGGCGACTTCGTGCAACTCGTGCGGGACCGGGCGGTCGCGGCGCTGGCCGGCCCCGGTGCGGTCCCGGCGGACACCGCCGAACTGACCCGGTCCTGCGAGCTCGCGGTACGCCTCGCCCTGTCCTGCGTCGCGGCCCCGCCGGGGGAGGGCGGCGCTGCGGAGCTGGTGCGGGCCGTACTGCACCGGCAGCCGACGTGACGGGTCGTCAGGGATCGCGTGCGCGGGGCGCGGGCCCGCCGACCTCAGCGCCGCTGTGCAGGCCGTGGCTCACGACGGCTCAGGTCGCGTCGGCCCCAGTGGCCGCCTGCGCCTCCGCCCTGAGCTTCGCGGCCCGCTGCCTGGGGTCGTAGTCCGGGCCGACGCCCTCGATCAGCAGCAGGTCGCCCACGACGTGGTCGGTGCGCAGGCGGAGGATCTCCCGGTAGGCCGGGGAGCCGTACCAGGCGCGCGCCTCGGGCAGGCCGGGGAACTCGATCAGCACCATGCTTCCCTGCCAGTCGCCCTCCACCACCTCGGCGGGCGGGCCATGGATGACGAAACGCCCGTGGAACGGGTCGAGGGTGTCCTGGATGCGTTCCAAGTACGCGAGGACGTCGGGGTGATGACGACGATCGCGCAGATGCGCGAAGCCATAGGCGGTCACGGCACGCTCCTTCGCTCACTCGTTCACGCCCCCCGCGGGACGCGGCACCGAACGTAGCCACGACCCCCCGTGGCAGGCGATTACCTCCCGGGTAAGGGCGCGCGGAGCGTCGGCGACCGACGACAACGCCGCAGACGGGCGTGCCAAGCCCCGCGTCTGCGACATGGTCCGCCGGAATAGGCCCTAGTGCGCCGAGCCGGACAGCTGCAGCCCTATCACGCCCAGGATGACCAGGCTGATGGAGACGATCTTCAGGGTCGAGACCAGGTCGCCGAGGAAGACCATGCCGTAGATCGCGGTCCCCGCCGCGCCGATGCCGGTCCACACGGCGTAGGCGGGGCCCACGTCCAGTTTCCTCAGGGAGAGGGTGAGCAGGCCGAAGCTGCCGAGGGCGAAGCAGCAGAAGGCGATCGTGGGCCACAGCCGGGTGAAGCCGTGGGAGAGCTTGAGGCATACGGCGAAACCGGTCTCGAGCATTCCGGCCACGATGACCAGCAGCCACGCCATGCGCTGTCCTCCCGTAGGTCCGGCTCGGTGCGATTATGCACTTACCGGACTTAGGTTCCCCCAAACAACGCGGCGTCAGTCCCCTTCCGTCCGCTCACGCGTGGACAGCAGTCGGCGCAGGGAGTACAGCCGCGCCGGGTCGGCGTGTCCCTCGGCCACCCAGGCGTCCAGCGCGCAGTCCGGCTCGTCGTGACTGCACGCGCGCGGGCAGCCCTCCGTGCCGGGCTCCAGGTCCGGGAAGGCGTGGATGACCCGGGTCGGGTCGATGTGCGCAAGGCCGAAGGAGCGCACCCCCGGGGTGTCGATCACCCAGCCGCCCGACACCGCCAGGGGCAGGGCGAGGGCCGAGGTCGTGGTGTGGCGGCCGCGACCCGTCACCGCGTTCACATGTCCCGTCGTACGGCGGCGGTCCTCCGGGACGAGTGCGTTGACCAGCGTCGTCTTTCCGACACCGGAGTGCCCCACGAAGGCCGTGATCCGGCCGTCCAGCTGCTCCCGCACCCGGGCGGCCGCGCCGCCGTCCGCCAGTTCCTCTCGGCTGGTGACGACGTACGGGATGTCCAGGGCGCCGTACAGCTCCAGCAGCTTGTCGGGCGGGGCCAGGTCCGACTTGGTCATCACCAGCAGGGGCTCCAGACCGCCGTCGAAGGCGGCGACCAGGCAGCGGTCGATCAGGCGGGGACGCGGCTCGGGGTCGGCCAGGGCCGTGACGATCGCCAGCTGGTCGGCGTTGGCGACCACCACCCGTTCGTACGGGTCGTCGTCGTCCGCGGTGCGGCGCAGCACCGACGAGCGCTCCTCGATGCGCACGATCCGCGCCAGGGTGTCCTTCTTCCCGGACAGGTCACCGACCAGTGCCACCCGGTCGCCCACCACGGCGGCCTTGCGGCCCAGTTCCCGGGCCTTCATCGCCATCACCGCACGGCCGTCGACCAGGCAGGTCAGCCGGCCCCGGTCGACGGTGAGGACCATGCCCTCGGCCGCGTCCTCGTGCTTGGGCCGGATGTGCGTCCGGGGTCGGTTGCCCTTGCGGTTGGGGCGGGAGCGGATGTCGTCCTCGTCGGTGTGCTTGCCGTAGCGGCGCATAACGGTGAGTCCCCTACGCCCTGCCGCTGCCGAGCATCCCGGTCCACAGTTCGGGGAAGTCGGGCAGCGTCTTCGCCGTGGTCGCCACGTTCTCGATCCGCACACCGTCGACCACCAGGCCGATGATCGCACCGGCCGTCGCCATGCGGTGGTCCTCGTAGGTGTGGAAGACCCCGCCGTGCAGCGGACGCGGGCGGATGTGCAGGCCGTCGGCGGTCTCCGTGACGTCACCGCCCAGCTCGTTGATCTCCTTGGTGAGCGCGGCCAGCCGGTCCGTCTCGTGCAGGCGCAGGTGGGCCACACCGCGCAGCGTCGAGGGGGAGTCCGCGAGGGCGGCGACCGCGGCGATGCCCGGGGTCAGCTCGCCGACGTCGCCCAGGTCGACGTCGATGCCGTGGACCGAGCCCGAGCCGGTGAGGACCAGGCCGTACTCGGTCAGCTCGCAGGAACCGCCCATCTCGGTGAAGATCTCGCGCAGCCGGTCACCCGGTTGGGTCGTCCTGGCCGGCCAGTCCGGGATCAGCACCTTGCCGCCGGTGACCAGCGCCGCCGCCAGGAACGGCTGGGCGTTGGACAGGTCCGGCTCGATCGTCAGGTCGCGGCCCAGCAGCGCGCCCGGCGTGACCCGCCAGACGTTCGGCTCACCGCCCGACTCCGGGGTGTCCACCTGGGCGCCGACCGCGCGCAGCATGTCGACCGTCATCCGGATGTGCGGCATGGAGGGCAGCGTCGCGCCGGTGTGCCGGACCTCGACGCCCTGGTTGAACCGGGGCCCGGACAGCAGCAGCGCCGAGACGAACTGCGACGAGGACGAGGCGTCGATCGAGACCGGGCCGCCGTCCAGCGCGCCGCCGCCGTGCACGGTCAGCGGCAGCGCCCCCCGGCCGTCGTCGTCGATCCGGGCGCCGAGCACCCGCAGCGCGTCGATCACACCGTGCAGGGGACGCTCGTACGACCTCGGGTCGCCGTCGAACCGGATGGGGCCGTCGGCCAGTGCGGCGACCGGCGGCAGGAAGCGCATGACGGTGCCGGCGTTGCCGACGTCGACCGTGGCCGGTCCGTGCAGGCCCGTCGGGAGCACACGCCAGGCCTCGCCCGTGCCGTCCGGGCCGCCCCCGGGAGCCGAACTGGACGACACGGTCTCTTCGATCTCCACGCCCATCGCGCGCAGGGCGCCCGCCATCAGCAGTGTGTCGCGGGAGCGCAGCGGGCGGCGCAGCCAGCCGGGCTCGGAGGCGAGGGCGGCGAGCACGAGGGCGCGGTTGGTGACCGACTTGGACCCGGGCACGTGGACCGTCGCGTCGACGGCTCCGCTCGCGTGCGGGGCGGGCCAGAGGTCGGTGTGTACGGGGTTAGCGGCCATGGCCCCACTTTAGTGGCGGTCGGCGCCGCCGGTTTCGGCCAGGCGGCCCGGGCGCCCGCGACGGTCACACCTCGAGCAGCCACCGTCCCCCACCGATCAGCGCACTCAGCGACACCACGTGGAACAGGAACAGCCACAGGCCCGCCGGTACGTGCGTCAGTCGCGACAACTGGTCGGCGTCCGAGTCGCCCGCGCCGCCCCGGGACCGTTTGGCCTGCAGTTCGAAGGCCGGGCGGACCCCGCCGAACAGCAGGAACCACACCACCGCGTACGCGAACGCCGCCTGCACCTGGGGCCCGGCCAGCCAGGACACCAGCAGGAAGGCGCCCCCGGTGACGATCACGGTGAGTGCCCCGTACGCGTTGCGGATCATCACCAGCATCGCCACCAGCAGGGCGGTCGCCACCCACAGCAGCAGCGTGATGTGCCCGGCGGCCAGCAGGGCCGCGCCGCCCAGGCCCAGCAGCGGGGGAGCGGTGTAGCCCGCGGCGGCGGTGAGGATCATGCCGATGCCGTGCGGCTTGCCCCGGCTGAGGGTGAGCCCGCTGGTGTCGGAGTGCAGGCGTATGCCGGTGAGCTGCCGCCCGGTGAGCAGGGCGACGAGTCCGTGACCACCCTCGTGGGCGATCGTGATCGCGTTGCGGAAGACGCGCCACAGGGTGTGCGGGACCACCACCGCGAGCGCCGCGGCCAGGGTGGCGAGCACCACCCACAGATCAGGGTCGGGCTGGGTGCCCACGAGACGGTCCCAGACGTCGGGCAGCGCGGTGGCGGCGGTGCTCTGCATGTTCGGTGGTCGCTCCCTCTCCCGGAGTTGACAGGGGTCGGCGCGCAGCGCCGTCGATGGGGGGTGGTGGTCGGGTGACGGGTGGGCCTGGCAGTGTGGCACGTATGTGCGGACGGTGCCTGAGACGCCGACCTGACAGCGATCGTTCCTGACAGCGGAGGGCGCAGGTGACGGAGATCGAATCCGATCGTCCCACCGGCGTCCGCGAGAACGACACGTCCCACTTGGTCCGGACGGTGCAGGACTCTTTCCTTTTTCCTGAACCTCCAGTCGAATAGGGCCACTTGAAGCACACGCGTGTCGTGCGTCGCGAATGTCCCTGACCAGGACACCTCTGGCTGCAGCACACCGCGTCACGGAAGGACCCCCCACAAGTGACCAACGGATCCTGGACGCTCAAGGCGGCAGCTGTGACCGGTGCCGCCCCTGCCGCGGTGCCGGCCACGTTCTCGGCCTCCGCGGAGGCGCAGGCCGGCCAACGTTGATCGCCCCCCCGGCCCGGCACGGGACGGGGCTCCGGCCCAGGACACCCGCTCCCCGCGGCGCACTCGATACCGGCGAGTCACTTCCCCCGGCGAGAGATCGCCACGTCCGAGGAGACCCACATGCCCAACCCCCACATGAAGCGTCGCACGTTCGTCCTCGGTGCCACGGTCGCCATGGCAGTGGGCGCCCGCATACCGGCGGCCGCCGCGGCGACCTCCCCCACGACATCCGCCGGCGGGCCGACGCCGGTTCGGATCGTCGACGACAGGGCGACCCCCGCCACCCGCGCGCTGTTCGCCTACCTGCAGCGGCAGCAGGGAAGAGGCATCCTGTTCGGTCACCAGCACGACCTCACCTACGGCTTCACCTTCGCCACTCCCGACGGCAGGGCGTCCGACACCAGGGCGGCGGTGGGCGACTACCCCGCCGTCTTCGGCTGGGACACCCTCATCCTCGACGGCGACGAACGCCCCGGCGTCCAGGACGGAACCGAAGCAGGGAACATCGCAGCGCTCAGCCGGTGCATCCGGCAAGGGGACGCACGCGGTGGGATCAACACCCTCAGCGCCCACATGCCGAACTTCGTCACCGGCGGGGACTTCTACGACACAACGGGCCGGGTGGTCGGCCAGGTCCTTCCCGGGGGCGCGAAGCACGCGGACTTCAACGCCTTCCTCGATCGCATCGCCAAGGCGGTGAAGGGAGCGCGGCGACCGGACGGCACGGCGATCCCGGTCATCTTCCGCCCCTTCCACGAGAACAACGGAGCCTGGTTCTGGTGGGGCGCCGGCCACACCGGGGCGGCCGAGTACATCGAGCTCTACCGCTACACCGTCGAGTACCTGCGCGACACCAGGGGCGTCCACAACCTGCTCTACGCCTACTCGCCCAACTCGGTCTTCGCGGGCGACCCGACCGGCTACCTGAAGACCTACCCGGGTGACCGCTTCGTCGACATCCTCGGCTACGACTCCTACGACGAGAACGCCGGACCGACCGCCTGGCTGGACGGTCTGGTGAAGGATCTGGCGATGGTGGTCCGGCTGGCGAACGAGCGAGGCAAGGTTCCGGCCTTCACCGAGTTCGGGGAGAGCGGCACCGATGTCCGCAACCCGCAGTGGTTCACCCAGCTGTCGCGGGCACTCGAGGGGGACCCGCTGGCCCGCCGGATGACGTACATGCTCACCTGGGCCAACTTCGGAGGCACCAAGCGCGCTTATGTGCCGTACCCGGGCCACCCACTGCTGCCGGACTTCGTCAAGTTCCACCAGGATCCCTACACCCTGTTCGCCGCCGATCTCCGGGGGGTGTATTCCGCTCGCACCACGGCTGTCGGCAACGCCCCCTTCATGCACCTCGTGACCCCGGCGGACCGGCAGCGTGTGACCACCTCGAAGGCCACCGTCCGGGTGCGTGTCACGCCCGCGAGGGCGAGCCGGGTCACCTACTCCGTGAACGGCGGACGCGCCAGACCGCTGTGCCTCGACGCCGACGGCTTCTACTCGGGCGACTGGTCGATCGACCCGGCCTCGCCGGCCGACCGCTCGGTGACCCTCACCGTGAGCGCGCGGATCGACGGCAGGACGCTCACCGACTCGGCCCTGGTCCTCCTCGGCGAGGCCGCGCCCCTGCCCGCCGGATGGGTCGACGACTTCGAGGGGTACGCCGGAGACGACACCGCCCTGAGCGAGGCGTACACCCACGTCAATTCCCACACCCTCACCCTGTCGGCCGACCACAGGTCCTCGGGCTCCTACGGACTGGCCTACGCGTACGACTTCACCGGCGCCGAGTACACCGGTGCGGGCAAGCCGGTCGACGCGGACTGGTCCGCCTTCACGTCCCTGGCGCTGTGGTTGCAGGGCGACGGTTCCGCGAACGGCGGAGCGCTCCAGATCACCGCCGGCGGAATCGACTACTGGTACCAGGTCCCGCTGTCCGACATGAACGGGCAGGAGGTCAGGGCGCCCTTCAGCGATTTCGCCCCCGCTCCCTGGGACACCGCGCACACTGGGGCCGTGCTCGACGCGGCTCATCTCGCCAAGGTGACGTCGTTCAGTCTCTACCTCGTCCATGGCAGCGGCGCCGCGACCAAGGGCGTCGTGTACGTGGACGACATCAGGGCCGAATGAGGCTGTTCCGCACGGTCAAGTGTGAGTCGTCCCTCCCACCTGCACCGGCTCGTCGAACAGCAGCGGCGATCCGGACGGCCACCGCCCGGGGACGGTCTGCCACTCTTGGACGTGTCCCGGTGGCTGGGGCACGAGAGAGCACCAGCGTCGTCGCAGGTAGGAGGGGGCGTTTCAGATGTGCGGACGGTATGCGGCGAGTCGTAGGCCCGAGGATCTCGCGGGAATCTTTGAGATCGAGAAGTGGGAGTCCGAGGAGGTCCTGGAACCGGACTACAACGTGGCCCCGACCAAGGAGGTCCACGTGGTCCTGGACCGTCCTCTGAAGGACGCGGACGACCGGCGCCCGGTCCGCCAGCTGCGCAGGCTGAAGTGGGGCCTGGTCCCCTCCTGGGCCAAGTCGCCCGAGGGCGGCGCGCGGATGATCAACGCGCGCGCGGAGACCGTGCACGAGAAGCCCTCCTACCGCCGCGCCTTCGCCGCCCGGCGCTGCATCGTGCCCGCCGACGGCTACTACGAGTGGGTCACCGCCGCGCAGGAGCGGGACCTGGAAGTCGAGGGGAAGAAGAAGCGCCCGCGCAAACAGCCGTACTTCGTGCTGCCCGCCGACGGGTCGGTCTTCGCCATGGCCGGGCTGTACGAGTTCTGGCGGGACGGCACCCTGCCCGACGACCATCCGCGGGCCTGGTGGGCGACGTGCTCGGTGATCACCACGGAGGCGGAGACGACGCCGCTGGCCGTGGCTCCGGCCGAGGGGCCGCGGTCACTGGCCGACATCCACCCCCGGATGCCGCTGATGCTCACGCCGGACCGCTGGGACGCCTGGCTGGATCCGTCCCGCACGGATGTCGACGCGCTGCGTGGGCTGCTGGCGCCGCCCCCCGCGGGCCTGATGCGCGCCTACCCCGTCTCGACCGCCGTCAGCAACGTGCGCAACAACGGCGCGGAGCTGCTCAAGGAGCTCGAGGGGCCTGAGGAGGGCACACTCTTCTGATGTGACGGACGAGACGAAGGTGGCCGGCGGCACCGGCGAGATCATCGGTACGGAGGCGGGAGACGCCCGCATCACCTGGCATCCGGCGAAGCGGGCCAGGCTCGTGCTGGCCGTCAGCCACGGTGCCGGAGGCGGCATCGAGGCCCGTGACCTCCAGGCGCTCGCCCGGGTCCTGCCCGGCCACGGAGTGACCGTCGCGCTCGTCGAGCAGCCCTGGCGGGTGGCGGGCAGGAAGGTGGCGCCCGCGCCGAAGACGCTGGACGTGGGGTGGCGCGGGGTGTGGCCCGCGCTCGCCAAGCCGGGGCTGCCGGTGGTCTCCGGCGGGCGGAGCGCCGGGGCGCGCGTCGCGTGCCGTACGGCGGGCGAACTCGGCGCGCACGCCGTCCTCGCGCTGAGCTTCCCGCTGCACCCGCCGGGCCGGCCCGAGAAGTCCCGGGCCGAGGAGCTGCTGGGCGCCGGGGTGCCCACGCTCGTCGTGCAGGGCGGCAACGATCCGTTCGGGAAGCCGGAGGAGTTCCCCGACGGGACGGACATCGTCGAGGTGCCGTACGGCGATCACGGCTTCGCCGTGCCCATGGGGGTCCCCCCGCGCGAGCGAAGCCGAGCGTGGGGGAGGGCCGAGATCGGTCAGGAGCGCGCACTCGAGATCATCACCGACGCGGTGGCCGAGTGGAGCTCGTCACTCGGCTGACCGCCGGGAATGCCGGACCTTCCCTCGCTGTTGTGGCCGACAGAAGTGCTGAAGTACCAGCACGGATGTCGTAGGAGAGGAAGTCCGCCGCATGGGTTCGACCTACTGCCCGAGCCGCAGCAGCCGCGCCGACCTGGAGTGGACAGTGCTGCACGCGGCAAAGGCCGCTCCTATTCGAGCGGCGGCAGGCACCGGTCGTCGTCTATCCTCCGAATCGAGTGGGTCCGCTTTCGGCCCCACGCACGATCTTGAGGAGGTGGGTCCGGTCACTGGGACGGACGCAGGGACCGACAACGGCCAGGCGGAACTGCCCGAGGGCCGGGGCGACGGCGCGGAGTCGACCGCGGAGCGCAGCGCGCGCTTCGAACGGGACGCGCTCGAATTCCTCGACCAGATGTACTCGGCGGCCCTGCGCATGACGCGCAACCCGGCCGACGCCGAGGACCTGGTGCAGGAGACGTACGCCAAGGCGTACGCGTCCTTCCACCAGTTCCGCGAGGGCACCAACCTCAAGGCCTGGCTGTACCGGATCCTCACCAACACCTTCATCAACTCCTACCGCAAGAAGCAGCGCGAGCCCCAGCGCAGCGCCGCGGAGGAGATCGAGGACTGGCAGCTCGCCCGTGCCGAGTCGCACATGTCGACCGGTCTGCGCTCCGCCGAGTCGCAGGCGCTCGACCACCTGCCGGACTCGGACGTGAAGGAAGCGCTGCAGGCGATCCCCGAGGAATTCCGCATCGCCGTCTACCTCGCGGACGTAGAGGGCTTTGCGTACAAGGAGATCGCGGACATCATGGGGACACCCATCGGTACGGTGATGTCCCGGCTGCACCGGGGTCGCCGCCAACTGCGCGGCATGCTCGAGGACTACGCCCGCGATCGTGGGCTGGTTCCGGCCGGCGCCGGGGAGTCGAACGAAGCGAAAGGCTCGGGCTCATGAGCTGCGGAGAGCCGCACGAGACTGACTGCAGTGAGGTACTCGAACACCTGTATGAGTTCCTCGACAGTGAGATGCCGGACGTCGATCGCGACAAGTTCCAGCAGCACTTCAAGGAGTGCTCGCCCTGCCTGGAGAAGTACGGGCTCGAACAGGCCGTGAAGAAGCTGGTCAAGCGCTGCTGCGGGCACGACGACGTGCCGACCGACCTGCGCGCCAAGGTCATGGGCCGGATCGAGCTGATCCGCTCCGGGCAGGCGGTGCCCGAGCACGACGTGACGGCCGCACCGGCCACCGGACAGGAATCCTGAACCGCTCCTGACCCTCGGCACCCTGGGTACCCCTCGGTCGTCACCCGAACGTGCTAATCCCCGGGTCATGAACCCTCGTACCCCCCGACAACCGCCCTAGGCTCCAGAAGCCTGGAAGGGCGTCGGGGGAGGGGTCGAGGGGTCATGGAGGCGGTTCCCGCACGGACACGCGGCTACGTGGCCTGTGTCACCCTGCTCGCGCTGCTCTGTCTGCGGCCGCTGCCCTCACTCCCCACCCCCTGGGCTGCCCTCGCGCTGCTCGCCATGGTGTACGCCGCCTGCGAGCAGGCCGTCCGGCGCCGTTTCGCGGGCGCGTTCCACCCCGTCTACCCCGTCCTGCTCGCCGGGGCGTTCCTGCTGCCCCCGCCCGCCGCCGCGCTAGTACCGCTGCCGGGCGCGCTGCTGGCCCGAGTGGAGCAGCGGCCGGGGACCGTGCGGCGGATCTGGCGGGCCGCGCGACTGACGCTCGGCGTGTGGGGTGCGGCCTGGGTGCACTGGGCGCTGGGCGGCGGCGACGCGGTGGCGGCCTCGGACTTCCCGTACGCCCTGCTGCCCGCCGTGGCCGCCGTCCCGGTGTTCTGCCTGGTGCTGGCGGCGCTCGACGGCGGGATGCTCGCCGTGGCCGAGCGCTTGCCGGCGCGTCGGGCCTGGCGGGGGCTGCTGGCACGGTCCCTGGCACCGCTCGGGGTGCACGGGCTGGCCGGGCTGATGATGGCCGTGCTGTGGCGCAGCCCGTACGGGCCGGTCGCCGCGCTGCTCGTGCTGCTGCCGATGTACGTCTCCTGGTGGGTGTTCGCCCAGTACCACCGCGAACGCGCCGCGCACCAGGCCACCATCCGCGCGCTGGTGCAGGCCGTCGACATCAAGGACGGCTACACGCGCGGGCACAGCGAGCGCGTCGGACAGGCCTCCGTGCTGATCGCCCGCGAGCTGGGCATGGCCGACGAGCGCGTCGAGGTGCTGCGCTTCGCCGGGATCCTGCACGACGTCGGCAAACTCGGCGTGCCCACGCGCCTGCTCCGCAAGGACGGACCGCTCACCCCGGAGGAGCGGCGGATCATCGAGCTGCACCCGGAGTACGGCCACGAGATGGTGCGCGGCATCTCCTTCCTCGGCGAGGCGCGCGCGGCGATCCTGCACCACCACGAGCGCATGGACGGCAGCGGATACCCCTACGGGCTGGTGGGCGGCCAGATCCCGGAGTGCGCCCGGGTCGTCGCCGTCGCGGACGCCTTCGACGCGATGACCTCCACCCGGTCCTACAGCAGGGCCCGTCCGGTCCCCGCCGCCGTGCAGGAGCTTCAGCGGTGTGCGGGCACGCAGTTCGACCCCCGGATGGTCACCGCGCTGGTCCGGGCCCTGGGACGGCACGGCTGGCACCCCGCCGTCACCGCCGACGAACCGGAGTGCGCCACGGCACCGCCAGGCCCCGTCGACGGCCGGACCGGAGCGCGGCGATGACCGCGTTGCGCCTCATCCACGCCTCGGCCGCCCTCGTCGCCGCCGTCTCCCTCGCCGACACCCTCTGGACGGGCCTCGACGAACGCGGCGGCGCCCTCGCCTTCGGCGTCCTCGTCACGGTCGGCGAACTCAGCCGCTGGACCGGCGCCCAGGTGCGGGAGGCCGCCCCCCTCGGCGCCGCCGGTGCGCTGGCGTACGCCCTGCTCGGGGAGGACGCCGGACACGCCACCCGGCACGACGCGCCCCAGGTCGTCGCCGTCGTCCTCGCCGCCTCCCTGCTGGGCAGCGTGCCGCACGTCTGGTGCGGGCGGACCCCGACCCTCGACCACCTGGCCCGCCGCGTCCTCACCGTCGGCTTCGCCGCCGTCTGCTTCCAACCCCTTTACCGCCGGGGCGTGTTCGAGAGCTGGGGCGGGCCGGCCTACGCACTGCTGCTGATCGCGCTGCTCTCGCTCACCGCGCTGTGCGACGCCGTGCTGGCCGCCGCGCTGGCGCACTCCCGCAGCCGGTGGCCGTTCGGCCCGCTCCTCAGGGACGAGCTGCGGGGACTCGTCGGCATCGGGTCCGCCGTGTGCGCGACCGGGGCGGTGATCGCCCTCGGGGTCGCCGTCGCGGGCCTGTGGGCGCTGCCCGTCTTCTGCCTGCCCCTGCTGCTCACCCAGCAGTCGCTGCGGCGGTACGCGGCCGTGCGCGCCACCTACCGGCAGACCATCGCCTCGCTCGCCCGGGCCACCGAGATAGCCGGCTACACACCGGCCGGGCACGCCCACCGGGTCGCCGCGCTCAGCCGGGCCGTCGGCCGCGACCTGGGGCTGACCCGGCCCGAGCTGACCGTGCTGGAGTACGCGGCGCTCATGCACGACATCGGCCAACTCAGCCTCGTCGACCCGGTGCCGGCCGGGGCCACCGCCGAGCTGCCCGCCGAGGAGCAGCGGCGCATCGCCCTGCTCGGCGGGGCCGTCGTACGGCAGACCGGGGTGGACGCGGCGGTCGCCGTGGTCGTGGAACGGCAGGCCGACCCCTGTCCGGAGCAGCCGCTCGCCGCGCGGATCGTCCGGGCCGTCAACGCCTACGAGGAGAAGGCGCGCGACGCCGGGCCCGGCGGCCAGCTGCAGGCGCTGGAGGAGCTGCGGCTCGGCACGGCCGGGGAGTACGCGCCCGAGGTCGTCGAGTCGCTCGCGCGCGTGCTCCGCAATCGAGGAGGCGGCGCGTCTGACCCTGCCGCGGGCTGGGTAACCCATGGGTAATGAGCGCCCGTCCCTGCGTACGTGGTTGGATGCGAGGGAGAGGGTGTCCGGGGGCAGCGGCCAGCCCACTGCGCGGAACTGGAACTGGCAGGCGGGAATCGTGAGGATCTTCGGCAAGGGACGGCACCGGCCCTCCGCCTCCTGGCGGCAGGCCACCGACCGGGCGTTCACGCTGATCGGGGACGGCCGGTACGAGGACGCGGGCGAGCTGCTGACGCGCGCCGCCGATCTGGAGCCCTGGCTGTCGGAGTCCTGGTTCAACCTCGCCCTGCTGCACAAGTTCCGGCACGACTGGGAGCAGGCCCGGGCGGCCGGCCTCAGGGCGGTGGCGCTGCTCGAGAAGGAGACCGGGGCGCCCGACTGGTGGAACGTGGGCATCGCCGCCACCGCCCTGCAGGACTGGCCGTTGGCCCGGCGGGCCTGGCAGGCCTACGGCCTCAAGGTGCCCGGTGGCACCTCACGGCCGAAGTCCGGGTCAGGGGCCGGTGCCGGGGAGCCGCTCGGGATGGACCTGGGCAGTGCGGCCGTAAGGCTGTCGCCGGAGGGCGAGGCCGAGGTCGTGTGGGGGCGCAGGCTCGATCCGGCGCGGATCGAGGTGCTGTCCATTCCGCTTCCCTCGTCCGGACGGCGCTGGGGCGAGGTCGTGCTCCACGACGGGGTGCCGCACGGTGAGCGGACCACGGTCGCCGGGCACGCCTACCCCGTCTTCGACGAGATCGAGTTGTGGGCGCCCTCGCCCGTGCCCACCTGGGTGGTCCTGCTGGAGGCCGCCACCGAGGCCGACCGGGACGCCCTGGAGCAGCTCGCCGCCGACGCCGGCTTCGCGGCGGAGGACTGGTCCTCGTCCGTGCGGCTGCTGTGCCGGATGTGCTCGGAGTCCCGGATGCCCTCCGACGAGGGCGACGGCATCCACCTCGATCCGCACGACCACAGCGAGCCGGGGCACCCCGGTCCGCTGGGCCACCGTACGGACGGGCAGCTGTGGGTGCCGGAACGTGAGTGTGGCGTCGCCGCGCCCGCCTCGCTGGTGAGGGGGCTGCTGGACGGCTGGGTGGCGGACAGCCCGGACTCCCGGGACTGGCGGGATCTGGAAGAGGTCTGCTGAGCGTTCGGCATACCCTGTATCAGCACCACACCTCTGTTTCGACCCCGGTGGGTTCGACCCCGGTTTTTGCAAGGAAGGCGTACGTCGGTCATGGCGCAGCAGGACACCGATCAGCAGCACGCGGGCGTGCTCCCCGTCGACGAGGAGGGCTTCGTCGTCGACACGGAGGACTGCGAGGAGCGCGAGACCGCCTGGCGTGAGCGCGGCACCTCGCGGCCGATCACGGTCGTCGGCAACCCGGTGCTGCACAAGGAGTGCAAGGACGTCACCGAGTTCGGCGAGGAGCTCGAGCAGCTGGTCGCGGACATGTTCGCCAGCCAGCGCACCGCCGAGGGCGTGGGCCTGGCCGCCAACCAGATCGGCGTCGATCGGAAGGTCTTCGTCTACGACTGCCAGGACGACGAGGGCGTGCGGCACGTCGGCGTGGTGTGCAACCCGAAGCTGGTGGACCTGCCGGCCGACCGGCGCCGCCTGGACGACAGCAACGAGGGCTGCCTGTCCGTCCCCACGGCCTACGCGCCGCTGGCGCGGCCCGACTACGCCGAGGTGACCGGGCAGGACGAGAAGGGCAACCCGATCAAGGTGCGCGGCACCGGCTACTTCGCACGCTGTTTGCAGCACGAGACCGATCACCTGTACGGCTACCTCTACATCGATCGTCTGTCCAAGCGGGAACGGAAGGACGCCCTGCGGCAGATGGCGGAGAACGAGCCACGCTATCCCGTGGTCGCCAACGACTGAGACCGCGGTCCGGACGTACGGGAACCGTACGAGAGCAGCGACGACGCCCGGTCGGGATCTTCCCGACCGGGCGTCGTTCGTTTGTTCGTCGCAAGATTTCCGGCATCTTTGGGTGGTGAGTGGAGTAAATCCGTTCCCAGACCGGTCAGTTGTGGTGCTGAATGGAAGTGCGGGGATACGCAACGGCGCACGCCCGGTATCGCCGGAGGGGCGTGCGTTCCTGGCGGCTGAGAGGGGCTTGTTCGTGCATGCTTTCCCACACAGCACCACATCGACACCGACGGCGCTCGCGGTTCCACCCTCGCTCGCCCTTCCGGTGATCGAGGACGCGTTTACCCGGCATCTGCACCCGTATTGGCCAAAGCTTCAGGAGAAGACCCGCCTGTGGCTGCTGGAAAAACGGCTCATGCCGGCCGACAAGGTGACGGAATATGCCGATGGACTTTGCTACACCGACCTCATGGCGGGGTACTACCTCGGTGCTCCCGACGAGGTGCTCCAGGCCATAGCCGACTACAGCGCATGGTTCTTCGTCTGGGACGACCGCCACGACCGTGACATCGTCCACGGCCGCGCGGGCGCCTGGCGGCGGCTCAGGTCCCAGCTGCACACGGCCCTCGACCTTCCCGGGCACCACCTGCGCCACCGGGACCCCGTGGTGGCAGGGTTCGCGGACAGTGTGCTGCGGCTGTACTCGTTCCTGCCGAGCACCTGGAACGGACGGTTCGCCCGGCACTTCCACGCGGTGATCGAGGCGTACGACCGGGAGTTCCGCAACCGCACCGAGGCCCGCATCCCCCGGGTCGAGGAGTACCTCGCCCTGCGGCGCCTGACGTTCGCCCACTGGATATGGACGGACCTGCTGGAACCCAGCGCGGGACGCGAACTCCCGGACGCCGTCAGGAAACACCCGGCATACCGTCGCCCGGCCCTGCTGAGTCAGGAATTCGCCGCGTGGTACAACGACCTCTGCTCGCTGCCGAAGGAAATCGCGGGCGACGAGGTCCACAACCTCGGAATCAGCCTGATCACCCATCAGGGAATGACCCTGGAAGAAGCAGTAAGGGAAATCAGGCGGCGCGTCGAGGAATGTGTCACCGAATTCCTGGCGGCGGAGCGGATCGGCTTACGGTTCGCCGACGACCTCGACGACGGCACCCTGCGCGGAAAGGAACTCGGCGGCACCGTACGCGCCTGCCTCGGCAATATGCGGAACTGGTTCGCCTCCGTCTACTGGTTCCACCACGAGTCCGGGCGGTACAGGGTCGACAGCTGGGACGACCGGTCCACCCCCCCGTACGTCGACAACGAAACGGCAGGTGAGAAATGACCGTCGAATCCGTACGCCCCGCGGACCCCGAGGCGTCCGAACCGAGCGAACCGCCCCTCGCCGGGGGCGCCGTCCCGATGCTCGGCCACGGCTGGAAGCTGGTCCGAGATCCGCTGGCCTTCATGGCCCGACTACGCGACCACGGCGACGTCGTGCGCCTGAAACTGGGCCCCAAGACGGTGTACGCCGTCACCACACCCGAACTCACCGGCGCGCTGGCGCTCAGCACCGACTACATCATCGCCGGGCCGCTGTGGGAGTCCCTGGAAGGGCTGCTCGGCCACGAGGGCGTGGCCACCGCCAACGGCTCCCTGCACCGCCGTCAGCGGCGCACCGTCCAGCCCGCCTTCCGGCTCGACGCCATCCCCGCGTACGGGCCGGTCATGGAGGAGGAGGCACACGCGCTCACCGAGCGCTGGCGGCCCGGTGAGACCCTCGACTGCACCTCGGAGGCATTCCGTGTCGCCGTGCGCGTCGCGGCCCGCTGCCTGCTGCACGGCGAGTACATGGACGAGCGGGCCGAGCGGCTGTGCACCGCCCTCGCCACCGTCTTCCGCGGCATGTACCGCCGGATGGTCGTCCCGCTCGGCCCGCTCTACCGGCTGCCGCTGCCGGCCAACCGGGAATTCAACCGGGCGCTGGCCGATTTGCATCTGCTGGTCGACGAGATCATCGCCGAACGCCGGGCATCCGGTCGAAAGCCGGACGATTTGCTGACGGCATTGCTGGAGGCGAAGGACGAAAACGGCGACCCCATCGGAGAACAGGAGATCCACGACCAGGTGGTCGCGATACTCACCCCCGGCAGCGAAACAGTCGCCTCCACGATCATGTGGCTCCTCCAGATCCTCGCCACACACCCGGAACAAGCCGCCAGGGTCCGCGCCGAGGTCGAATCCGTGACCGGCGGTCGACCGGTTGGATTCGAGGACGTGCGCGGGCTGACCCACACGAACAATCTCGTCGTCGAAACGATGCGTTTGCGCCCCGCCGTATGGATATTGACACGGCGCGCGGTGACCGAGACCGAGCTCGGCGGCTTTTCGATTCCGGCCGGGGCGGACATCGTCTACAGCCCGTACGCGATCCAGCGCGACGCGCGTTCGTACCCGGACCACCTCGAGTTCGACCCCGACCGCTGGCTGCCGGACCGCGCCAAGGACGTGCCGAAGTACGCGATGAGCCCGTTCGGCGTCGGCAACCGCAAGTGCCCCAGCGACCACTTCTCCATGGCCCAGCTGACCCTGATCACGGCCGCCGTGTCGGCGAAGTACCGCTTCGAGCAGGTGAGTGGGTCGAACGACGCCACGCGGGTGGGCATCACGCTCCGCCCGAACCGGCTGCTGGTGCGACCCGTGCCCTGGTGACCGGGTGAGACGCCGCCACCGGCGGCGTCTCACGGACTACCGGCCGCCCGGGCGGCTCAGAAGTCCTCGTCCAGGTCGACGGTGCCCTCCACCGCCACCTGGTACGCCGACGGACGCCGCTCGAAGAAGTTGGTCAGCTCCTGGACACCCTGGAGCTCCATGAAGGAGAAGGGGTTCTCCGAGCCGTACACCGGGGCGAAGCCGAGGCGCGTCAGACGCTGGTCGGCGACGCACTCCAGGTACTGCCGCATCGAGTCGGTGTTCATGCCCGGGAGGCCGTCACCGCACAGGTCGCGTGCGAACTGCAGCTCGGCCTCGACGGCCTCCCGCAGCATGTCGGTGACCTGCTGCTGGAGCTCGTCGTCGAAGAGGTCCGGCTCCTCCTTGCGCACGGTGTCCACGACGTCGAACGCGAACGACATGTGCATCGTCTCGTCGCGGAACACCCAGTTGGTGCCGGTCGCCAGACCGTGCAGCAGACCCCGGCTGCGGAACCAGTAGACGTACGCGAAGGCGCCGTAGAAGAACAGGCCCTCGATGCACGCGGCGAAGCAGATGAGGTTCAGCAGGAAGCGACGGCGGTCCGCCCTGGACTCCAGACGCTCCAGCTTCTCGACCTCGTTGATCCACTTGAAGCAGAACCCGGCCTTCTCGCGGATGGAGGGGATGTTCTCCACGGCCGCGAAGGCGGCGGCGCGGTCCTCCGGATCGGGCAGGTAGGTGTCCAGCAGGGTCAGATAGAACTGGACGTGCACGGCCTCCTCGAACAGCTGCCGGCTCAGGTAGAGCCGCGCCTCGGGGGAGTTGATGTGCTTGTAGAGGGTCAGCACGAGGTTGTTCGCGACGATCGAGTCGCCGGTGGCGAAGAACGCGACCAGCCGGCCGATCAGGTGCTGCTCCGCCGGAGTCAGCTTCGCGAGGTCGGCGACGTCCGAGTGGAGGTCGACCTCCTCGACGGTCCAGGTGTTCTTGATGGCGTCGCGGTAGCGCTCGTAGAAGTCCGGGTAGCGCATGGGACGCAGGGTCAGTTCGAAGCCCGGGTCGAGCAGGTTCTGGGGTGTCATAGCAGTCGGCGCGGAGCGCCGCCCTCCAGGGGTGGTGGTCGGGTGACGGGCGGGCATTACTGGCAGGCCTCGCAGGACTCGGGGTTCTCAAGGGAGCAGGCGACCGCGTCGGGGTCGGCGGCCTGCTGGACGGGGATCGGCTTCTGGGACTGCGCCTGGCCCTGGGCGGCGCGGGCGATCCGGGTCGCCGGGCGGGAACGCAGGTAGTACGTCGTCTTCAGACCCTGCTTCCAGGCGTACGCGTACATCGAGGAGAGCTTGCCAATGGTCGGCGTCTCCAGGAACAGGTTCAGCGACTGGGCCTGGTCCAGGAACGGGGTGCGCGCGGCGGCCATGTCGATCAGGCCGCGCTGCGGGATCTCCCAGGCCGTGCGGTACAGCGCCCGTACGTCGGCCGGGATCCAGGCGAAGTCCTGCACCGAGCCGTTCGAGTCGCGCAGCGCCTCACGGGTCCGGGCGTCCCACACGCCGAGCTCCTTGAGATCCTTCACCAGGTACGAGTTGACCTGCAGGAACTCACCGGACAGCGTCTCGCGCTTGAACAGGTTGGAGACCTGCGGCTCGATGCACTCGTACGCTCCGGCGATCGAGGCGATGGTGGCGGTGGGGGCGATGGCCAGCAGCAGCGAGTTGCGCATGCCGGTCGTCGCGATCCGCTCGCGCAGCGCGGCCCAGCGCTCCGGCCAGGCGAACTCGACGCCGTAGTGGTCCGGGTGCAGCACACCGCGGGCCGTACGGGTCTTCTCCCAGGCCGGCAGCGGCCCGCCCCGCTCGGCGAGGTCGGCGGAGGCCTCGTAGGCGGCGAGCATGATGCGCTCGGCGACACGGGTGGACAGTTGCCTCGCCTCGGGGGAGTCGAAGGGCAGCCGCAGCTTGAAGAACACGTCCTGCAGGCCCATCACGCCGAGGCCGACCGGGCGCCACTTGGCGTTGGAGCGGCCCGCCTGCTCGGTCGGGTAGAAGTTGATGTCGACGACGCGGTCCAGGAAGGTGACGGCGGTGCGGACCGTCTCGTCCAGGCGCTCCCAGGCGATGTCGCCGATCGCCGTGTCGACGAAGGCGCCGAGGTTCACCGAGCCCAGGTTGCAGACCGCGGTCTCCCCGTCGTCGGTGACCTCCAGGATCTCCGTGCAGAGGTTGGAGGAGTGCACGACGTGGCCCGGCTCGGCCGTCTGGTTGGCAGTGCGGTTGGCGGCGTCCTTGAAGGTCATCCAGCCGTTGCCGGTCTGTGCGAGGGTGCGCATCATTCGGCCGTACAGGTCGCGGGCCGCGACGGTCTTCCTGGCCAGGCCCTCCGCCTCGGCCTTGCGGTAGGCGGCGTCGAACTCCTCGCCCCACAGGTCCACCAGCTCCGGCACGTCCACCGGGGAGAACAGCGACCACTGCTCGTCGGCGTTGACCCGGCGCATGAACTCGTCCGGGACCCAGTGCGCGAGGTTGAGGTTGTGCGTGCGGCGGGCGTCCTCGCCGGTGTTGTCGCGCAGCTCCAGGAACTCCTCGATGTCGGAGTGCCAGGTCTCCAGGTAGACCGCCGCGGCGCCCTTGCGCCGACCGCCCTGGTTCACCGCGGCGACCGAGGCGTCCAGGGTCTTCAGGAACGGCACGATGCCGTTGGAGTGCCCGTTGGTGCCCCGGATCAGCGAACCGCGGGAGCGGATGCGGGAGTACGACAGCCCGATGCCGCCGGCGTGCTTGGACAGCCGGGCGACCTGGTGGTAGCGGTCGTAGATGGAGTCCAGCTCGTCCTTGGGGGAGTCCAGGAGGTAGCAGGACGACATCTGGGGGTGCCGGGTGCCGGAGTTGAAGAGGGTGGGGGAGGAGGGCAGGTAGTCGAGGCGGCTCATCAGACCGTAGAGCGCGGCGACTTCGTCGACGGAGCGGGAGGTGTCGTCCTCGGCGAGACCGGCGGCGACGCGCAGCATGAAGTGCTGGGGCGTCTCGACGACCTTCCGGGTGTGGGGGTGCCGCAGCAGGTACCGGCTGTGCAGGGTGCGCAGACCGAAGTAACCGAAGCGGTCGTCGGCGCCGGTGTCGACCAGCGCGTCCAGCCGCTCGGCGTGCAGGCGTACGAACTCGGCGGTGCGGTCGGCGATGAGGCCCTCGCGGTGGCCCACGGCGACGGACCCGGTGAAGGACGTGACGCCCTGCGAGGCCGCTTCGGCGCGGATGGTGAGGGTGAGCAGCCGGGCGGCCAGCCTCGAGTAGGCCGGGTCCTCGGAGATCAGGCCGGCGGCCGCCTCCGTGGCCAGCTCGCGCAACTCCGCCTCGTCGGCCCGCGCCGACCGGCCGCGCAGCGCGGCGGCGGCCACCCGGCCGGGGTCGGCGTCGGGCAGGTCAGCGGTCAGCTCGGTCAGGGTCCGCAGCAACGCGGCACCGGGACCGTCCGACTCCACCGGGTCGGCCTCGGTCGCCGGGGTGGCTGAAGCCGGGTCGGCTGGCGCGATGGTCACGTGGGGCACTCCCTCGCTCGGCAGGGGGCCTGGCGGAGGGCAGGGGGCAGCACGAGCGCACGCGGCGTCGCGTCCACCGGCCCACTCCACGAGGCCCGGACGTCAGGGCACCCGGCCGGACGGCCGGGCACGCTGTCGGCAGGTCCTCGGACTGACTCTCGTCACCCGTATGCGGGCATACGGGTGCGAGTACACCGTTGCGGGACAGTTCCGGATTCGCACCGGATTCCCCTGCGGCGACAGCGAGCATGAGCATACATCTAGTGCCGGGTCGCGGTGTCACCCCCAGATGTTGTGTCGGGCTGGTTTCAGAGCGTCAGTTGGTAGGTGAGGAGAGTGACGTCGTCCAGATGCGGCACGGGGTTCCAGTCCCGCTCCGGTGTGCGGACGAAGCCCAGGCGTTCGTAGAGCCGGTGGGCGGTGTGCATGGAGCGCTGGCTCGACAGGACGATGGAGGCGCAGCCCTCCGTGGCACGGGCACGGTCGACGCGGGCTCTGACGAGGGTTTCACCGACGCCTCGGCCGCGGGCGCCGTGGTCGACGGCCGGCGCGCGGATCTCGGCCTCTCCGGGGCCGGCTATGTCGGCCCCGGGTCCGCCGTCGGGAAGAAGGTGACGCCTCCGAGCAGCTCGCGCGCAGTGTGCCCGACGGGTACGGCAACGGGCCGCCGGGTTTCCTCGGCGGCCCGTCCGTCGCGTACGGCTCAGTGCGCGCTGCCGGCCGTGGCCGGGGGCAGTT
This sequence comes from Streptomyces sp. NPDC001843, assembly GCF_042891955.1. Classification (NCBI taxonomy): domain Bacteria; kingdom Bacillati; phylum Actinomycetota; class Actinomycetes; order Kitasatosporales; family Streptomycetaceae; genus Streptomyces; species Streptomyces sp. NPDC001843. Next base: position 24,438 of record NZ_JBIATQ010000010.1, read on the forward strand.
CCACCTGGACGCCCGGGTCGCCCGCGTCCGCCGTGTAGTCCTGCGGCTTGGTCTCGTCGACGCCCTCGGGGGCCTTCACCGCCTTCAGTACGAAGGTCAGGACCACGGTCACGACGACGTTGAGGACGAACGCCGTCAGGCCGATGTAACCGATCTCCCCGATGCCCGGGATCTCCTTGGCGTTGCCGCCGAAGTGCGCCTGCGTCGGCGAGGAGATGCCGTACGCGGCGAGCGTGCCGTACACCATGCCGACCGCCCAGCCCGCGAGCAGCGCCCAGCGGTGGAACCAGCGGGTGAACAGGCCGCCGACCAGGGCGGGGAAGGTCTGCAGTATCCAGATGCCGCCGAGCAGCTGGAAGTTGATCGCGACGGTCTTGTCCATGGTGAGGACGAAGACCAGCGCGCCGACCTTCACCAGCAGCGACACGAACTTGGAGACCTGCGCCTCCTGCTTCGGCGTGGCGTCCGGCTTGATGAAGTCCTTGTAGATGTTGCGGGTGAAGAGGTTGGCGGCCGCGATCGACATGATCGCCGCCGGCACCAGCGCACCGATGCCGATCGCCGCGAAGGCCACACCGGCGAACCAGTCCGGGAACATGTCCTCGAAGAGCTGCGGAATGGCCAGCTGGCCGTTGGTGACCTTCACCCCGGCGGCGATCGCCATGAAGCCCAGCAGTGCCAGCAGGCCCAGCATCAGCGAGTACAGCGGCAGGATCGTGGTGTTGCGGCGGATGACCTCACGGCTGCGCGAGGACAGCGTCGCGGTGATCGAGTGCGGGTACATGAACAGCGCCAGCGCGGAGCCCAGCGCCAGCGTGGCGTACGTCCACTGGCCCGCCTCCGCGGGCACGAGCGCGCCGCGCGGCTTCCCGGTCGCCGGGTTGACCTGGCTGAACGCGTCGCCCGCCTTGGCGAAGACGTCGTCGAACCCGCCCAGCTTGATCGGGATGTAGATGATCGCGACGGCGATGACGATGTAGATCAGCGCGTCCTTGACGAACGCGATCAGCGCGGGCGCCCTCAGTCCCGAGGAGTACGTGTACGCGGCCAGCACACCGAAGGCGATCAGCAGCGGCAGGTCCTTCACGAACCAGTTGGTGTTCTCCCCGCCGCCGACCCCCATCACGTCCAGCACGGCCTGGATGCCGACCAGCTGCAGCGCGATGTACGGCATCGTCGCCAGGATGCCGGTCAGCGCCACCGCCAGCGACAGCCCCTTCGAGCCGAAGCGGCCGCGCACGAAGTCCGAGGTGGTCACATAGCCGTGCTTGTGCGAGACCGACCACAGGCGGGGCAGGAACGTGAAGATCAACGGGTAGACGAGGATGGTGTACGGCACCGCGAAGAAACCCGCCGCGCCCGCCGCGTAGATCGCCGCCGGCACCGCGACGAAGGTGTACGCCGTGTACAGGTCACCACCGAGCAGGAACCAGGTGATCCAGGTGCCGAACGACCGGCCGCCCAGGCCCCATTCGTCGAGACTGTGCTCGTCGTCGGCCCTGCGCCAGCGCGCGGCCAGGAAGCCCATGACCGTCACGGCCAGGAAGAAGAAGATGAACACGCCGAGCGCGACGCCGTTCACGCCGTCCTTCATTCCGCCGTACCCCCCTTCGCATCCTGGCGGGCGCGCTGGTCACGCCGCCACAACTGGTGAGCGGTCATGGTCAGCACGGTGGAGATCAGCACCCAGAGCATCTGGTACCAGTAGAAGAACGGGATGCCGATGAACGCGGGGTCCGCCTTGGTATAGGAGCCGACCCACAGCAACGCCACGAAGGGCGCGATCAGGCAGACGGCGATGACGGCGCGCAGGGGCGTCACCACCGCCGGTCTTGTCGTATCCGGTGCGTTGGACATCTCTGTCGGCTCCGTCCCCTCACTGATCACCTGGGTAATGCGCAGGCAATCTAGGGGACGAGGTCAGTGCAGTGGAAGACCGCGCCCGCATGTCGGTATGTCGATTCCGGGGTGACGGTGTGAAGACACCGTCCCGTCTACTCCTGCGGACGCTTCAGCCTCGCCACGAACTTGTAGCGGTCCCCCCGGTAGACCGACCGCACCCACTCCACCGGCTTGCCCTCCCGGTCCAGGGAGTGCCGGGAGAGCATCAGCATCGGCAGGCCCACGTCCGTACCGAGCAGACCCGCCTCGCGGGGAGTGGCCAGCGAGGTCTCGATGGTCTCCTCGGCCTCGGCGAGGTGGACGTCGTAGACCTCGGCGAGCGCGGTGTACAGCGAGGTGTACTTCACGAGACTGCGGCGCAGTGCCGGGAAGCGCTTGGCCGACAGGTGTGTGGTCTCTATGGCCATCGGCTCGCCGTTGGCCATGCGCAACCGCTCGATGCGCAGCACCCGGCCGCCGGCCGTGATGTCGAGCAGCTCGGCGAGCCGCTCGTCGGCGGTGATGTAGCCGACGTCCAGCAACTGCGAGGTCGGCTCCAGGCCCTGGGCGCGCATGTCCTCCGTGTAGCTGGTGAGTTGCAGCGCCTGCGAGACCTTCGGCTTGGCGACGAAGGTGCCCTTGCCCTGGATGCGTTCCAGCCGGCCCTCGACGACCAGTTCCTGCAGGGCCTGGCGGACGGTGGTGCGTGAGGTGTCGAACTCGGCGGCCAGCGTGCGCTCCGGCGGGACGGGGGTGCCGGGCGCCTGGGTCTCCGTCATGTCGAGCAGGTGCTTCTTCAGGCGGTAGTACTTGGGCACGCGCGCGGTACGGACGGGGGCGCCGTTCTCGTTCTCCGCACTGCTGACGTCGGTGCTCATGCTCTGCCTTCCCGGCTCCGGGTGCCCAAGCGACCGACATGCCCATCGGCCACGGCCCACATCGTGGCACGGCTCAGCGCGCCGGGTGCCCACCCGTACGCTCCGTGATCTCCTCTGTATACCGTTGTGACCACCCCTGGTCTAGTCCATGGCGGCAGATGCCGGTCTCAGATGCCCTGCCAGTCCGGCTTGTTGGCGTAGGTGTACCGGAAGTAGTCCGCGAGCTTCAGCTTGGAGGCGGCGCCCTCGTCGACGACGACGGTCGCGTGCGGGTGCAGCTGCAGTGCCGATGCCGGGCACACGGCCGCGACCGGTCCCTCCACCGTCGCGGCGACCGCGTCCGCCTTGCCCTCACCGGTGGCGAGGAGCACCAGGTGCCGGGCCTCCAGGATGGTGCCTATGCCCTGGGTGATGACATGGTGCGGCACCTGCTCGATGTCACCGTCGAAGAAGCGGGCGTTGTCGATCCGGGTCTGCTCGGTGAGCGTCTTGATGCGCGTGCGGGAGACGAGTGAGGAGCAAGGCTCGTTGAAGCCGATGTGGCCGTCGGTGCCTATCCCGAGCAACTGCAGGTCCACGCCGCCCGCCTCGGTGAGCGCCCGGTCGTACGCCTCGCACGCGCCCTGCACGTCCTCGGCCGTTCCATCCGGGCCCATGAACGCGTCCATCCCGATCCCGAGGGGGGTCAGGACCTCCCGCCGGAGCACGGACCGGTAGGACTCCGGGTGCTCGGCGGGCAGCCCCACGTACTCGTCGAGCTGCGCGATCCGTGCCCGCGAGGTGTCCACGGCCCCGGAGCGCGCCTTCGCCGCCAGAGCCTGGTAGATGGGCAGCGGGGTCGAGCCGGTGGCCACCCCGAGCAGGGCGTCGGGCTTGCGACGCAACAGTTGTGCCATGGCCTCGGCGATGAGCTCGCCGCCCGACTTCGCGTCCGGAACGATGACAACTTCCACGCTGGGCCTGCCGATCTGTGGAGCACATAAGGGTGTGTGGTGTAGACCAATCGAACAGCAACAGCATCGTACCCCCAGCACCCCGCTCACGTCAGCGAGCAGCCCGCCCCGTCCGCGGAGCCGGCGGCGCTCGCGGAAATTGCCATGGCCATCTGGCCCCGTTCGGGACCCGGGCGGGCTAGGCTTCGAAGCGCCAAGTCGCAACAACTTCCCACGCATGGACACACCTGCTGGTCTAGTCCACAATGCGAGGACACACTCTTCCGTCTTCCCCGCACAGGAAGGCGGACCGAGGAACCGGAGCTCTCTGCCCTGACTGCCCCGGCTCCTCATCCTTCGGCCGACCGGGACCGCACACCCCACGGCCGTTGCTGCTCCGGGCTGCGGTGCCGGGAGGGTTGAGGGTCCCTCCCAGGCGCCGCGGCCCGCGGGTGTTTTTCGGGCAGGTCGCAGCCCCCGGGTACGCTCGCAGACGTGCCCTCCATGAACGAACTCGTACGCCAGCACACAGCACTCGACGACTCCGACCTCGAGTGGCTCCACCTGCTGGTCTCGGAGTGGCAGCTGCTCTCCGACCTGTCCTTCGCGGACCTGGTGCTGTGGGTCCCCACCCGCGACGGCACGAGGTACGTCTCGGTGGCCCAGATGCGCCCCAACACCGGCCCGACCTCATACCAGGACGACATGGTCGGCCACCTGGTGCCGCGCGGCCGCCGTCCCATGCTGGACGCGGCCCTCGACGAGGGCCGGATCGTGCGCGAGGGCGATCCGGAGTGGCGCGAGGAGGTCCCGGTACGGGTCGAGTCGATCCCCGTACGCCGGGACGGCCGGGTCCTCGGAGTCATCGCCCGCAACACCAACCTGCTGACCGTGCGCACCCCGAGCCGCCTGGAGCTGACCTATCTCCAGAGCGCCTCCGACCTGGCGCAGATGATCGCGGCCGGCTCCTTCCCGTTCCCCGACCAGCAGGTCGACATGGACGCCTCGCCGCGCGTCGGCGACGGCCTGATCCGGCTGGACGCGGACGGCATCGTCCAGTACGCCTCTCCCAACGCCCTGTCCGCCTACCACCGTCTCGGCCTCGCCGCCGACCTGGTCGGCCAGGAGCTGGGCACGACCACCGCCGAGCTGGCCCCGACCCGAGGCCCGGTGGACGAGGCGCTGGCGAAGGTCGCGAGCGGATGGGCGCCGCGCGAGTTCGAGATCGAGGCCAGCGACGGGGTGATCCAGTTCCGGGCGATCCCGCTCAAGCCCAAGGGGACGCGTATCGGTTCCCTGGTGCTGCTCCGGGACGTCACCGAACTGCGTCGCCGGGAACGCGAGTTGATCACCAAGGACGCCACCATCCGGGAGATCCACCACCGGGTGAAGAACAACCTCCAGACGGTGGCGGCGCTGCTCCGGCTCCAGGCCCGGCGGATCGAGTCCGAGCGCGGCCGGGAGGCGCTGGAGGAGGCCGTGCGGCGGGTCGGCTCGATCGCGATCGTGCACGAGACCCTGTCCCAGAACCTGGACGAGCGAGTGGAGTTCGACGAGATCGCCGACCGTGTGCTCGCCATGGTCGCGGAGATCTCGCCGGGCAAGGTCACCGGCCGGCGCACCGGCCGCTTCGGGATACTCGACGCCGAGGTCGCGACCCCGCTGTCCATGGTCCTGACCGAGATCCTGCAGAACGCCCTGGAGCACGGCTTCCGCGAGGGCGACACGGGCACCGTCGAGGTCTCCGCGGTACGCGGCGGAACCACCAAGGAGGCCCGCCTCCTGGTGACCGTCCAGGACGACGGGGTCGGCCTGCCCGAGGGCTTCGACCCGCACCGCTCGGGCAACCTGGGGCTGCAGATCGTACGCACCCTGGTCGAGGGCGAGTTGAGCGGCACCTTCGACATGGTTCCGGCGCCGGAGCGGGGGACGAGGGTGATCCTCGACATTCCGGTCCAGGCGCAGAAGTAGGTTCCCGGAAGCCCCGGGGACAGTCCCCGAGAGCCCGGGAGACGGCCCCGGAAAGCAAAGAGCCCCGGACCGGAATCGGTCCGAGGCTAGTCGCTCGTTGCTACTAAGCGCATCGGGGGTACTGCGCGCTGCGGCTCGGGGGCGGGAGATGCGTGCTCGCTGCACGCGCCGCCAAGCTCAGGCTGTTCGCGGGGCGGGTGTTGTCAGGCGGAGGCCTGACGGGCCCGGTTGCGAGCGGCGCGGCGCTTCATGGCGCGGCGCTCGTCCTCGCTGAGACCACCCCAGACGCCGGAGTCCTGGCCGGACTCGAGCGCCCACTGCAGACACTGATCCATAACGGGGCAGCGACGGCAGACGGCCTTGGCTTCCTCGATCTGCAGCAGCGCAGGACCGGTGTTGCCGATGGGGAAGAACAGCTCGGGGTCTTCCTCGCGGCAAACGGCGTTGTGACGCCAGTCCATGGCTGCTACCTCTCCTTGGTATTACGTGCTGATTGCTTGTGAATGTGAACGCTTTCACGAATCCCTCAACAAGTGAAGGGCCGACCGCCGAGTCTCCCCGGCGTGGTCCTGATGATTTGAAGAGGGGTTCCGGTGATCAGTGGAGGCCGGTGTTGCGGGCCGTCCCGATCGCCACGTAGAGACTCGCAAACCTCAGCGGCGGATACAACCCCTTCCGGAAAGTTTTTTTTGATTCCTCGGTGTCGACTAGGTCACAGCCGTACTTCCATGGGGTGGATCCTGGCCTAAACGTTCGAGTGAAAGGACTTTAGACCGTTCCGCTCACACAATCACACGCAGTGCACGGCGTACGCCTGTGAACGTCACGCTGGTACGCAGTCCGAGGTGGTCGCCGTCCATCTGGAGGGGGAGGGGCACCTTCGAATGCAAGGTGAACCGGTCCAGATCATGCAGGGAGGTGGCGTGCTTGCCCTGGGGTCCGCGCTCGGGGGACGAAGTGAGCAACTGGGTGCCATACCGGGCAACCGCGGCCGTGGACAGACGGCTGAGACCGAGCAGGTCGAGGCCCTTGTCGAACGAGGCCTTAGGCGACGTGTACATCGGGCGATTGCCGAGATAGGTCCAAGGCGACGTGTTCGAGACTATCGCCACGACAAGATCGGTTATCGGGTCCGCGCCGGGGTGTTCGAGCGTGATGGTGCCGTGCCGGCGGTGCGGCTCGCCGAGGAACTGCCGGACGACCTGACGGACGTACAGCGCGTGCGTCGACTTCTTGCCGCGCTCGCGCTGTTGCTCGACCCGGCCGACCACCCCCGCGTCGAAGCCGAGACCCGCGTTGAAGGTGAACCAGCGGGACGGGACGGACTCGTCCTCGGTGCCCGGCGTGCCCGAGGTCAGGCCGAGGCCGACGACGCGTTCGCGCCCCTCGCGCAGGGCGTCCAGCAGGGCGCCGGTGGCCTCGACGTTGTCGTTGGGCAGGCCCAGGGCGCGGGCGAAGACGTTGGTGGAGCCGCCGGGCACCACGGCGAGACCGGGCAGACGGTCGGGGTCGGGGCCGTTGTGCAGCAGGCCGTTGACGACCTCGTTGACGGTGCCGTCACCGCCGAGGGCGACTATCAGGTCGATGTCGTCGCTCTCCGCCGCCTGTCGGCCGAGGTCGCGGGCGTGGCCCCGGTACTCGGTGGTCACCGCCTCGAGCTTCATCTCGCTCGCCAGCGCATGGATCAGCACGTCACGCCTACGTGCGCTTGTGGTGGTTGCCGCCGGATTGACCACGAGGAGAGCACGCATGGGTTGCAGGTTACCTACTGGGCGGTACTCGACCCACACCGAGTTAGGGATCCGGTAAGAGATGGTGACGTGAGCCTGGACACTTCCGGCATCGGGACGAGGGCTACCCTTCAGAGGTGAGCAGTGAGCAGAACCCCACCCCGAAGATCCCCGCGGAAGCCGAGGGCCCGCGTCCGCGCCGGCTGACCTACGCGGCGGCGCTGGCCGCGCTGGAGGGAGGCGCGCTGGTGGTTGGGGGTGTGTGGCTGCTCGTACTCGGTGTCGCCGGCGAGCCGGACGACCGGCAGCAGGCGGTGACCCTGGCCGTCACCTTCATCGTCCTCGCCCTGCTGCCGCTGCTCGCCGCGCGCGGACTGCTGCTGCGACGCGGCTGGAGCCGGGGGCCCGCCGTCATCACGCAGATCATGGCCCTCCCGGTCGCCTACAGCCTCCTCCAGGCCGACAGCGCCGCGATCCCGGCCGGCATCGCCCTCGCCGTCGTCGCCCTGACCGCGCTGATCCTCCTGCTGAACCCCGCCACGACCAAGGCCCTCGGCATCAAGGGCCCGGGCCGCGCGGAGCGGTAGCCTTCCGGGGGTTCGGCGGAATTCTGCGGGCACGCGTGCCGGGCGGGAGGTTTCTCGCCCCAGCCGCCCCTACCCTTCCCGTCCTCCAGGGGCTGCTTTTCAGTCCCGTCGACTACTCCTCGACCAGCAGCTTCTCCCGTAGCTGGGCCAGGGTGCGGGCCAGGAGGCGGGAGACGTGCATCTGGGAGATGCCGACCTCCTGCGCGATCTGGGACTGGGTCATGTTGCCGAAGAACCGGAGGAGAAGGATGCGCTTCTCCCGGGGCGGGAGATCCTCCAGCAGGGGCTTGAGGGACTCGCGGTACTCGACACCCTCCAGAGCCTCGTCCTCCGCGCCGAGGGTGTCGGCGACCGCCGGGGACTCGTCGTCCGTGTCCGGGACGTCCAGGGAGAGCGTGGAGTAGGCGTTCGCCGACTCCAGGCCCTCCAGGACCTCCTCCTCGGAGATGGCGAGCTTCTCGGCCAGCTCGTGGACCGTCGGGGAGCGCCCGTGCTGCTGTGACAGCTCGGCCGTGGCCGTGGTGAGCGACAGCCGCAGTTCCTGCAGCCGACGCGGCACACGGACCGCCCAGCCCTTGTCGCGGAAGTGCCGCTTGATCTCGCCCACGACGGTCGGGGTGGCGTAGGTGGAGAACTCCACGCCGCGGTCCGGGTCGAAACGGTCGACCGACTTGATCAGACCGATGGTGGCGACCTGGGTGAGATCGTCCAGCGGCTCACCGCGGTTGCGGAAGCGGCGTGCGAGATGCTCGACGAGCGGCAGGTGCATGCGGACCAGCTGGTTGCGCAGCTCCGCGTACTCCGGGCTGCCGTTGCTCAGCGCCCGCAGTTCGACGAACATCGCACGCGCCCCGCTGCGGTCCTGCTGGTCGTGCTGCGCGCCCTGCAGGGCCGGCACGGCCTGCGCGTCCAGCTCGTCGTCGTCCCGTTCGTGCTCGCTCATCGTCCCGCCCGTCGCCATTCCCCGAGCCCTCGCCTCCGTCCGGGCCGGGGAAACCCCGCTGCGTCCCTCCAGAGGCGTGCTCTGCACGGCACCATCCCGATCCCGCTGCCCCTCGTCCGGGGGGCCGGCCTCCGCGGAGTGGTCCTCCGGGTGCGGCCTGGCCTGCTCGGGGATCCCGTCGATGCCGTCCCGCATGCGTGGGGAACCGCCCGGAGAGTCCGCGCCTCCGATCGGCAGCCCCCGTGTGCCGCGCTCTTCGTCCCGCACCGGACCGTCCCCGTTCCTCACGCCGGCCCGGGTCCCGCGCCGCGCTGTTTGTAGAGGCTGATCGAGACGGTCCGGTCCTCGTCGACGGCCGAGGAGACCTTGCCCGCCAGGGCCGACAGCACCGTCCAGGCGAAGGTGTCCCGTGAGGGAGCGTGCCCGTCCGTGGTCGGTGCCGAGACCGTGACCTCGAGCGAGTCGTCGACGAGTCGGAAGACACAGCTCAGCACGGAGCCGGGCACGGCCTGCTGGAGCAGGATCGCGCACGCCTCGTCCACCGCGATGCGCAGATCCTCGATCTCGTCCAGGGTGAAGTCCAAGCGGGCGGCGAGACCGGCCGTGGCCGTCCGCAGCACCGACAGGTAGGCACCCGCAGCCGGCAGCCGGACTTCCACGAAGTCCTGGGTCGCGGGCTCGCCTGCGATCTGGGACACCCTCACCTCCATGGTGGTACAAGCTTTACGGGGCCGAGGGTTGCCCCTCGGGTAACGCGATACGTGTTTCAGCGGTGACGCTATCGCGCTCCGAACGTATCTGTCCCCGGGACCCCAACCCCCTGGCGTCACTCACAGTAAAGCTGTGGATACGCTCCGTGTCTAGAGGTCCAGCGGTCTCAATTGGGAAGAGCGCGCGCCGGATTGACGTACCCAGACGTCAGACGGTCGAACCGTCCGGCTCCACGCCTGCATACAGGGTTACACGAGGACGTGGTCGACGAAGCACCAGCGCCAGTTCTCACCCGGCTCGAAGGTCCGCATCACCGGGTGACCGGACTTCTCGTGATGTCCCGTGGCGTGCCGCCCGGGTGAGGAGTCGCAGCAGCCGACGTGGCCACAGGTCAGACACAGGCGCAGCTGCACCGGGTGCGTACCGTTCGCGAGACACTCCGGGCAGGTCTCGTTCTGCGGCTCGGGCTCCGGGTGCGGCAGCGCGTCGGCGTGCGTGCACTGTTTCATGATTGCCAGATTACGACGGGCGTGCGGGTGACCGCGCGGAAAAAGAGGGCGGGCGAGGACGATGGACGTGATGCCGCTGCTGCTCCTGGTGGCGGGGAGCGCCGCGATCGCCGGGGCGGCCCGGCGGACGCCGGTACCTGCTCCACTGCTGCTGGTCGCGGCCGGGCTGCTGGTCTCCTACGTGCCGGGGGTGCCCGACTACACGCTCGACCCCGACGTCGTACTCCCTCTCCTGCTGCCCCCGCTGCTGTACACGTCGGCGAGCGACAGCTCCTACCTCGACCTGAGGGCGCAGCTGCGTCCGGTGGCGCTGCTGTCGGTGGGATACGTGCTCTTCGCGACCTTCGTCGTCGGCTGGGCCGTCTACCGGATCGTCCCCGGGATACCCCTGCCCGCCGCCCTCGTGCTGGGTGCTGTGGTGGCGCCGCCGGACGCGGTCGCGGCGACGGCGGTCGCCCGCCGGGTCGGACTGCCCTCTCGGATCACCACGATCCTCCAGGGCGAGTCCCTGCTCAACGACGCCACGGCGATCACCGCCTACAAGGTCGCCCTCGCCGCGGCCGTCGGTGAGGGCGCCACCTGGATGGGCGGGGTCGGCGAGTTCCTGCTCGCCGCGGTCGGCGGCGTCGGCGTCGGTCTGGTCCTGATGGCACCCATCCACTGGATGCGCACGCACCTCAGGGAGCCGCTGCTGCAGAACACCCTCTCGCTGCTCATCCCGTTCGTCGCCTACGGCGTTGCCGAGCAGCTGCACGCCTCCGGTGTGCTGGCGGTCGTGGTCGTCGCCCTCCACCTCGGGCACCGCGCGTGGGAGGTCGACTTCGCCACCCGGCTCCAGGAGGAGGCGGTGTGGAAGATGGTCGCCTTCGTGCTGGAGTCCGCGGTCTTCGCGCTCATCGGACTGCAGCTCCCGGTCGTCCTCAAGGGGCTCGGCGCGTACCAGGGCGCCGAAGCCGCCTGGTACGCGGTGGCCGTCTTCCTCGTGGTGGTCGTGACCCGGTTCGTGTGGGTCTACCCGGCGGCCTTCCTGCCGCGCCTGGCGTCGTCGCGGATCAGGGAACGCGAGGCGAACCCCACATGGAGGGGCGCGATGGTCACCTCCTGGGCCGGGATGCGGGGCGTGGTCTCCCTGGCCATCGCCTTCTCGATCCCGCAGACCGTGCACGGCGGCGCCCCCTTCCCGCAGCGCAACATGGTCCTGTTCCTGACCTTCACCACGGTCATCGGGACGCTGGTCGTGCAAGGCCTGACGCTGCCCCCGCTGATCCGCCTGCTGAAGTTCCCCGGCCGGGACGCGCAGGCCGAGACGCTCGCCGAGGCCAACGCCCAGGCGCAGGCCTCCCGGGTCGCGGAGCAGCGCCTGGACGAACTCCTGTCCGACGAGCGCAACGCCCTTCCCCCGCCGCTCGCCGACCGTCTGCGCATGGTCCTGGAACGCCGCCGCAACGCCGTCTGGGAGCGGCTCGGCGCGGTGAACCCCGTGACCGGCGAGACGGTCGACGACACCTATCGCCGACTGTCCCGGGACATGATCAGCGCCGAGCGCGACGTGTTCGTCCGGCTGCGCGACCACCGGTACATCGACGACGAGATGCTGCGGACCCTGCTGCGCAGGCTGGACCTGGAGGAGGCGGCGGCGTACCGGGAGGCGGCGTAGACCGTGTCCGCAAAGTCCCGCCTGCCCCGCGACGCCTGGCACGCACCAGACGCCGCGGGGGCCGCCCTCCGGGTGGACGACGGGACTTTGCGGACACGACGTAGGCGGTCAGGGGAACGGGCGGCCGGTGATGACGGCGGCGATCGTCGTTCCGGGAGGGAAGGCGCCCTCGTCCGTGAGGACGGCCAGGGCGTAGAGCAGCTTGGCGACATACAGCCGCTCTACGGGGAGACCGTGGCGGGCCTCGAAGTCCATGGCGAAGGCGTCGAGTTCCTCGGTGGTGCGGGCGTAGCCGCCGAAATGGAAACGGTCGTCCAGCGACCAGGTGCCCCTGCGGGCGCCGAAGGCCTGCTCCTGGAGGGCCTGTATCCCGGCGGCGAGGAAGTCGCCCTTCAGGACGGGTATGCCCAGGGCGCGCTGGTCCGGGGCCAGGCCGGCGGCGGTACCGGCGAGGGTGCCGCCGGTGCCGCAGGCGAGGGCGACCACGTCGACGCGGGCGTCCTGGCCGCGCAACTCCCGGCCGAAGGCCTGGCAGCCACGGACGGCCTCGGCGTTGCTGCCACCCTCCGGGACCACGTAGGCGTCCCGTGCGTCGACGGCGCGCAGGAGGGCGTCCAGGGTGCCGGCTTCGGACTTGCGGCGATATGTCGACCTGTCGATGAAGTGCAGGCGCATGCCGTCGGCCTCGCACCGGGCCAGGGACGGGTTGCGAGGCCGGTCGGCAAGCTCCTGGCCGCGGACCACGCCGACGGTGTCCAGGCCCAGGAGGCGGCCCGCGGCGGCGGTGGCCCGCAGATGGTTGGAGTACGCGCCGCCGAAGGTCACGATCGTCCGGCCGGCCGCCGCCTCGAGGTTCGGGGCCAGCTTGCGCCATTTGTTGCCGACCAGGTCCGGATGGATCAGGTCGTCCCGCTTGAGCAGGAGACGGACGCCGCGCCCGGTGAACCGCTCGTCGGAGACCTCCCGAAGGGGGGAGGGGAGACGGGGGGTGAGGGTGTCGGGGCTGGTCACGGGTTCATTGTCGCCCGGAGGCGGCTGGGGCCGTCACGCCTTCAGGCGTTCCCCGATCCGCTCCCGCAGCCACTTCATCGTGAAGCCCCGCGGGTCCACCTTCCCCGGCTGCCACTCCAGGTGGCCGATGACCGAGCGCTCCGTCCAGCCGTGGTGGCGGCAGACGGCCGCGGCCGCCTTCTCGACGGCGTCGAGCTGGACCTCTGGCCAGGGGTCCTTGCCGTCACCGAGGTTCTCGCACTCGAAGCCGTAGAAATGCCGGTTGCCGTCGGTGTCGGCCTCGTTGTCCGGCGGCAGTCCCTTCTCGGCGATCACGGCGCGCAGCACGTCGTCGTCGCCGAGCCCCGCGTGATTGGCGCGGCCGTAGCCGACGAGGTGGACGGTGCCGTCCTTGGTGATCACGCCGTGGCACAGCGGGCCCGGCAGGTCGGTGGTGCCCTCCCGGCACAGGGCGACCGTCCGCTCGCCGCCCGTGGTCACCGTGTGGTGGATCATCACGCCGTGCACGGGACCCCACGGACCCTTGTGGTTGCGGTTGTGGTGCTCCCAGTCGCCGACCTCGACGACGGTGAGCCCTTCCGCTCTCAGGGCGTTGAGGAAGCCGCTCGCGGACATGGGTGAGGCCATGATCGCCTCCTTCGTGCTGTGCTGGGCGGTGACCGATCGTGACCGCCTCGTACAGCAGGTACTACCGAAATGGGATGTCCCGGACACATCGTTCGTACGCTGTGCGAGTCGATCCGGACAGTCCGTGATCCCGGCAGGTGATGACGCGGTCCTCCTGTTTGCCCAGTAGTGCGATGATCCAATCCCGCTCTTTCGGGTAATGGCAGCGACACGTTGCGTGATGAGAACGTGGTCGCGAGATCGATGCCCGGCGCAGTTCGGCGCCGGAGCATGACCGGGAGGGCAATTCTCTATGTCGGTAGGCGAAGAGGTCCGCGAGGAACAGAACAGGCCGCAGCAGAGTCTGAACACGGCGGCCGCGCGGAACCTGGCCACGACCACCAAGTCCGCGCCCCAGATGCAGGAGATCAGCTCCCGTTGGCTGCTGCGGATGCTGCCATGGGTGAACGTGCAGGGCGGCACGTACCGGGTCAACCGGCGACTGACGTACGCGCTCGGCGACGGGCGCATCACCTTCGTGAAGACCGGTGACCGCGTCGAGGTCATCCCGGGCGAACTGGCCGAGCTGCCGGCCCTGCGGTCGTACGACAACCAGGAGGTGCTCTCGGAGCTGGCCCAGCGCTGCCACCGGCGGGACTTCGCCCCGGGAGAGGTGATCGCCTCCTTCGGCAGCCAGGCCGACAAGATCTACCTGCTGGCCCACGGCAGGGTCGAGAAGGTGGGCACGGGTCCGTACGGCGACGACGCGGTCCTGGGCGTCCTCGCCGACGGCGCCTACTTCGGCGAGGACGCGCTGCTCGACCCGGACGCCATCTGGGAGTACACCGCGCGCGCGGACACCGCCTGCACGGTGCTGATCCTCTCCCGTCAGGACTTCGAGCAGGTCGCCGAGCGTGCCGACTCCCTGCGTGAGCACCTCCGCACGCAGCGCTCGATCCCCCGGCAGCGCACCAACAAGTACGGCGAGAAGGAGGTCGACCTCGCCGCAGGTCACAGCGGCGAGCCTGACATCCCGCACACCTTCGTCGACTACGAGGCCAGCCCGCGCGAGTACGAGCTGAGCATCGCGCAGACCGTGCTCCGCATCCACACGCGCGTGGCCGACCTCTACAACCAGCCGATGAACCAGACCGAGCAGCAACTCCGGCTCACGGTGGAGGCGTTGAAGGAGCGGCAGGAACACGAGCTGATCAACAACCCCGAGTTCGGCCTGCTCAGCAACTGCCAGTACGACCAGCGGCTCCAGCCGCACGACGGTGTGCCCAGCCCGGACGACATGGACGAACTGCTCAGCCGCCGGCGCGGCACCAAGCTGTTCCTCGCCCATCCGCGCGCGATCTCCGCCTTCGGCCGCGAACTGAACAAGCGCGGACTCGTTCCGGAGACCATCGACATGGGCGGCAACCGCATCCCCACCTGGCGCGGCGTGCCGATCTTCCCGAGCAACAAGATCCCGGTCACCGAGGCGCGGACGAGCTCCATCATCGCCATGCGACTGGGAGAGGAGGACCAGGGCGTCATCGGGCTGCGCCAGTCGGGCATCCCGGACGAGATCGAGCCCAGTCTGTCCGTGCGCTTCATGGGCATCAACGAACAGGCCATCATCAAGTACCTGGTCACGGCCTACTACTCGGCGGCGGTCCTGGTGCCGGACGCGCTGGGTGTGCTGGAGAACGTCGAGATCGGCCGGTGGAGGTGACGTTTCCGCACTTCGCCGCCGTGTCCCCGGCCGCCGGGGCGGGTAGACCCTCCCGGTACCCGCTCAGCCGGGAAGGAAGCGCCACCGTCCGCGTGCTTCGCGAGGGGGACCCATGGCCGAGTCCATGACGGAGACCAAGCAGCGCTCGGGGGGATCGCCGCCGCCCGACGGGACGCTCGAGCCCCGGCGGCGAGCTCCCGCCGGGGACGGCCTGACGGGCCCGCTCGACGGGCACGAGGCCGCGGTGATCCTCGACCGCGCCCGTGCCTCGGTCGATCCCGAACTGCGCGCCGCCGTCGAGTCGCTGCCCGGATCGATGCGGCGCATCGCGCAGTACCACTTCGGGTGGCGGCACGCGGACGGCACCCCCGCGGCCGCCAACGCGGGCAAGGCCATACGGCCCGCGCTCGTCCTGGCCGCGGCCGACGCGCTGGGCGGCCCGAGGGCGCGGGCGGCGTCCGTGCGGGCCGCCGCGGCGGTGGAGCTCGTCCACAACTTCACATTGCTCCACGACGACGTGATGGACCGCGACACCTCCCGTCGGCACCGGCCCACGGCGTGGACCGTGTTCGGCGACACCGACGCGATCCTCGCCGGGGACGCCCTGCAGGCGCTGGCCCTCCGGCTGCTCGCCGAGGACCCGCATCCCGCGTCGGGGGCGGCGGCCGCCCGGCTCGCCGGCTGCGTCGTCGAACTGTGCGCCGGTCAGCACGCGGACACGGCCATGGAGCGGCGGGCCCCGGGCGAGGTCACCCTCGACGAGGTGCTCGTCATGGCCGAGGCCAAGACCGGTGCGCTGCTGGGGTGCGCCTGCGCACTCGGCGCGTTGTACGCGGGGGCGACCGCGGACGACGTGGCGGCGCTGGACGCCTTCGGCCGGCAGGCGGGGCTCGCCTTCCAGCTGATCGACGACGTCATCGGCATATGGGGAGACCCCGAGCGCACCGGCAAGCCGGCCGGCTCCGACCTCACCGCCCGCAAGAAGTCACTGCCCGTGGTGGCGGCCCTCACCTCGGGCACCCCGGCCGCCGCCGAACTCGCCGAGCTGTACGGGACGCCGTACGAGGAAGGGGACACCGAAGGGATCGCCCGGGCGGCGCAGGCCGTGGAGCGGGCCGGTGGACGGGACTGGGCGCAGGCCCAGGCGGCGGACCGGATGGCGCTCGCGATGCAGGAGCTGACCCGGGCCGTCCCGGACCCGGAGGCGGCCGGCGGTCTGCTGGCGCTGGCCGAGTTCGTGACCCGGCGCAGCAGCTGAGGCCGACGGTCGTCGGTCATCGAGGACCCCGGGGCCTCCGGGTCCGTGCGGCTCCTGACCCCGCACGGTCACCGGGGGCTCCGGCCCGGCGGGCCCCGCACCTCCCCACGGCGTGCGGGGTCCGTCCTTCGTCTCCGCCGGTCTTCGTCTCCGCCGGTCCGGCGGGTCGTGTGCCCGGGGTCGGTGCAGGGCCGAAGGGGTGACCTCAGGGCTACCGCTCGGGGACGATCGTGGTCACGAGCGTCTCGACCAGCCCTTCGGGGACCCCCGTGCCGGGCAGGACGCCGTCCAGCACGCCCGGCAGGGTGAGGTGCTCCAGGATCAGACCGAGCATGGCGAGGTAGAGCACGGTGACGGTCTCGTCCCCTCCGGGCAGTCCGGCCCGCTGGTGGAACTCCATGCCGTACTCCAGCTCCGCGCGCACCGACTCCGTGAAGGAAGCCCGCAGTTCGGGACGGCGTGTGGCCTCCAGTCGCATCTCCAGCAGGGCGAGGTAGCCCGTCCGGTCGTGGGTCACGCGCCCCATGAGGTCCTGCATCAGGGCCGTCACCAGTGCGCGGTCCTTGGGCGCCGCCATGAGTTCGGCGAGCACCTCGGGGTCGGGTGCGAGCCGTGCGTGCAGCCTGGCGTCGATCTGGCGCAGCAGGTCGTCGCGGCCGGTGAAGTAGTTCGACGCGGTGCCGGTCGGCACCCCGGCCGCGGTGTCCACCGCGCGGAACGTCAGCCCCCGCGCGCCCTCCCGGGCGAGCACCTCGACACCGGCGTCGACGAGGGCGGCCCGGCGCCCCGGGTTACCAGCCATGCGGAATGACCTCTCCCACTTGATCCCTCTTCCGAAAGTCTCTTGCAACCACTACAAGCGAAGTACTACAACTGGAGTGGTCAGTTCGGACGCAGCCTACGGAAAGAGTCCAGCTTGCGAAAGCTCACCTACTTCGTCGCCTGTTCCATCGACGGGTTCATCGGGGACCCGGACGGCGACGCCTCGTCGATGTTCGCCTTCCTCGACGAGGAGTTCGTCGGATACCTCACCTCGACGTACCCGGAGACCATCGCCGCCCAGGGACGCGAGGCGCTGGGGGTCAAGGGCGCCGGGAACCGCCACTTCGACACCGTGGTCCAGGGCCGCGCCAGCTACCAGCTCGCCCTCGACGCCGGCGTCACCAGCCCCTACGGCCACCTGCGCGAGTACGTCGCCTCGCGCACCCTCGGCACCCCGCCCGACCCGAACGTGACGGTGATCGACCAAGACCTGGTCGCCCGGATACGCGAGCTGAAGGCCGAGGACGAAGGCCTCGGCATCTGGCTCTGCGGCGGCTCGCAGATCGCCGGTGCACTGCTCGACGAGATCGACGAGCTGGTCATCAAGACCTACCCGCAGGTGTACGGCTCCGGAGTGCCGATGTTCGCCGCCGGCTTCGCCGTCACGGACTTCCGGCTGGAGTCGGTGCGCACGTTCGACAACGGGGTGCTCGTGCGGACGTACAGCAGGAAGCGCTGAGCCCCCGCCCGCCCTACCCTGGGAGCATGGGTGGCGAGGAACACGTCTGTCGGGTCTGCGGACGGCCCCTCGAGACGGTCATCCGGCGGCACAAGACACTGGGCGCCTGGGTGCCGGTGTGGGTGCCCGGACCCTGCCGCAACCCCGACTGCCCGGCGGCCGCCGAAGCCGCGCCCGGCGGGCGGCGCAGGCCCCCGGCCCCGCACGAGGGAAACGACGCGACGCGGCGGGAAACCGGCCCGTAGCGTGGCCGTATGACGAAACTGCCGTACATCCTGCACATCACCGAGCGCTCCCTGTGGGACGCGGCCCGGGAGCGCGGCACCTTCGAGGTGTCGACCCGGGGCCGCACCCTCCAGGAGGAGGGCTTCATCCACTTCTCCACCCGCGACCAGCTCCCGCGCGTCGCCGCCTTCCTGTACGGCTCCTACGACGGTCCCGACGACCTGGTGGTCCTGGTCGTCGACCCCGGCCGGCTCGGCGTGCCGGTG
Source organism: Streptomyces sp. NPDC001843 (assembly GCF_042891955.1). Taxonomy (NCBI): domain Bacteria; kingdom Bacillati; phylum Actinomycetota; class Actinomycetes; order Kitasatosporales; family Streptomycetaceae; genus Streptomyces; species Streptomyces sp. NPDC001843. Next base: position 42,824 of record NZ_JBIATQ010000010.1, read on the forward strand.
AAGTACGAGGCCGTGGAGCCGGGCGGCGAGGAGTTCCCGCACGTGTACGGGCCCGTACCGGTCGATGCTGTGGTGGAGGTGGAGACCTGGGGATGACCGGGCGGACCTGGGGATGACCGGGCCCCCTACGCAACGAAGGCGTACGTCCGGCGGACGGTCACGCGTCCGCCCGCTCGATGAACCGCAGCATGTTCCCGGCCGGGTCCCGTACGGCACAGTCGCGCACGCCGTACGGCTGGTCCATCGGTTCCTGCAGCACGTCGCCGCCGGACTCCCGGACCCGCTCGTACAGGGCGTCGCAGTCGCGGGTGGTGAAGATGACCCCGCGCAGCATGCCCTTCGCGAGCAGTTCGGCCATCGCCTGCCGATCGGCGGGTGAGGCGTCCGGGTTCATGCCGGGCGGCTCCAGCACGATCTCCACGTCCGGCTGGAGCGGCGAGCCGACGGTCACCCACCGCATCCCCTCGAAGCCGACGTCGTTGCGGACTTCCATGCCCAGGACGTCGACGTAGAAATGGAGCGCCTTGTCGTGGTCGTCGACGGCTATGAAGCACTGCTTGAGTTTCAGGTCCATGTGCTCACGCTAGTTCCGGGGCGCCGGGAGCGCTGCCTCAACTCATGGCCCAGACGGAGGGATCGTGTTCGGCGGGGATGGGTGGTGCGGCGCCGCGGGTGGACGTCTGGATGCCGGAGTAGGCGGCGAGCGCCGTGCGGACATGGTGCTCCTTGACGGGCGGCGGTTCCATGTCCGGTGGTGGGTCCAAGCGTGCGGCCTGCATCCTTACCAGCGCCGCGGCCTCGTCCAGCAGACCGATCGCCGAACCGGGCAGGGAACGGTCGGGTACGTGGTCCCGCGCGAGGGTGGCGGCGGCCTCCAGGGCGTTGGTGGAGAACACCACGCCGTGGTGGATCTCCAGGCGCCTGCAGACGGCGCGCAGGATGACCCCCACGTCGGCGTCGGACGGCTCCGTGACGACCACCGGCTGGACGATCCGGTCGAGGCCGGGATCCGTGGCCCGCTCGTACTGGGCCCGTCCGCAGTCACCGAGAACGAAGACGCCGGGGTCGTGGAGCAGGGCCCGGAACAGGTCCAGGGGCGTGGTGACGCCGTCGGACAGGTGCAGGGGGGTGAGGGCACCGTCGAGGTGGAGGACGATGCGCGGGCTGCTCCTGAACTCGGCGATCAGGTCGGCGATGAGGGAGCCGCCCCGGGCCCGGTGCTGAGGGTCGGCGAGGACGGTGCCGAGGTCCAGCGCGCGGACGGTGTGGTCACGCAGGACCGCGGGCAGGCGCCCCTCCGCGATCGCCGAGGCGACCCCGACGGCGATGGTCTTCTTGCCGACGCCGGGCTCTCCGACGAGCAGGGGGACGTTGCGGTGCCGGCGGGTGAGTACCCGGATCACCCGGTCGATCTCGGAGGCGCGGCCGACGACGGGGCCCGGGACCACGACGCGGGTCACGGCCTCGATGAGGCCGGGTGCTTCGACGGGCTCCGGGCGTCCGGCCTGCCAGGCCCCGATGACCGACCGCCGTACCCGGGCGAGATCCACCCCGTTCGCGCGCAGCACGTCGACCCCGGTCCCACCGTCCACGGCGGTGAGGGCAAGGAGGATGTGCTCCGGCTCCACCTCCCTCAGGCCGATCGCACCGGCCTCCTTGGACGCCAGGTCGAGTACGGCGAGGGCCTCCGAGCTGTAGGTGAGCACCTGTGGCGAATCGCTGCCGCCCAAGCCACGCACCCCGACCACCGCACCGCGGATCTGTGCCGACGAGATGCCGAGGAGGACCTCCAGGTCCCCGCCCGTTCCGGCTCGGTCGGCCGCCTCCACCAGGCCCAGGAGCAGGTGCTCCGTGCCGATGTACTGGTGTTTGAGCGCCCGGGCGTGGCGTTCGGCGTAACCCACGACGAGCCGCGCCGCGTCGCTGAACCCCTCGAGCATCACGCCTCCCCCCTGGCCCCGGCCAGATCCTCCCGAGCCCTCCGCGTATGCGGATGTTCCACCCCCAGCACCCGCTCCCGCTCCGCCACCAACTGCCGCAGCAACGCCACCGCCTCGTCACGCGCGCCGGTCAACACGAGGTTGCGGGCCAGCATGTGCCGGGTGCGCAGGGTGTGCGGGTGCTCGGCGCCCAGCACGCGGCCCCGGTCGGCCAGCAGCACCCGGAGCATGCCGATGGCCTCCTCGCGGTGCCCGGCCTCGCCGAGATTGACGGCGAGGAACTGCCGGGTGCGGAGGGTGTCCTCGTGATCCGGCCCGAGGAGCGGCAGTTGGTCGGCGAGCAACTGCCGGAGCAGTCCGGCGGCCTCCACGGGGGTGCCGGCACCGCCCAGGCTGTGCGCGTAGGACTGGCGGGTGCGCAGGGTGTCGGGGTCGTCGGGGCCGAGGATCCTGGCCTGCTCGTCGAGGATCTTCTGCAGCTGACCGGCCGCGCCCTTCCAGTCCCCGGCCTTGCCCTGCTCCACCGCGGCGACGTGCCGTCTGCGCAGCTCGGGTCCGGCGGTCGCGGCGAAGGCACGGTTGATGCCCAGGGCGATCCGGTGCGCGGTCCCGGCGCCGCGGTTGAGCGGGGTGGGCAGTCCCTCGGCCTCCATGATCGCCCGCAGCCGCTGGTAGAGGTCGTCGACGGTGAGCAGCTCGGGGCCGCCGACCACGCCCTCGCGCAGCAGCCGCATGAACCGGCCGGAGAACGCGGTGTGCTCCTCCTCCGGCAGAGCCAGGGCGACCTGGTCGCGCTGCGCCGAGGTCAGCACATACGTGCCCGCCACCTCCAGCTGGCCGATCCGCTCGGCCCCGCCCCCGGAGAGGGAGTCGGAGACGGCCCGGCCGGAGAAGCAGCAGTCGAGGACGACCACTTTGGTCTCGGCGGGGCTGTCGAGCACGGCGTCGCGCAGCTTGTCGTACTCGAGGGCGTTGAACTCCGGCGCCGCCCACTCGCTGTCGGGCAGCGCCAGGTACAGCTCGTGGCGTCGGCCGCTGACCAGCCCGTGGCCCGCGTAGTAGACGAGCAGCAGGTCCTCCGCCTCGGCCACGGCGGCCCGCAGCCGGCCGCCGACGGTCCTGAGATCGCCCTCGTCGAGCAGCATCGTGCAGTGGCTGTCGGGGACCAGTCCGTAGTACTGGTCGGTGAAGAGGCCCGCCAGGTCGGTGATGGTGCGGTGCACGGCCGGGAGGTCGGGCAGGGCCGGGTCGGAGTAGTGTCCGGCGCCGATCAGCACGACCCGGGAGCGGTGGGGGTCGGGAAGGCGCACGTCAGTCCCGCGCGTCCGGGTCGGGTCCCTCCTCGCGGGCCTGCCGCAGGAGCCGTTCCACGTCCTCGGTGTCGACCCGCTTGGCGTCGATCTCGACGACACGCCCGCCGTCCAGCTCGACCTTCAGGCGTACGTCGCTGCGGCGCGGCTGGGTGATCCAGGCGCGCAGACAGGAAGCGAGCACGGTGAGCGGGCCGCCGGCCCCGAGCAGCACGGTCACCGTGTCCAGGGCGGTGCCCAGTTGTCCCGGCCGCGGGGCGCCCCCGGTCAGCCGAACCTTCCCGGCGAGCGCCGGTTCGCCTCTGAGCCAGTCGGTCAGGGACTCGGCGTCCCTGACCGGGTCCTCGCTCCGGACGGAGATGAGTGCGGTCGCCACGGCTCCCCCGATTTCCTCAATGACCTTGCTGCGCAACGCTGTTGGGAAAGGACCAGTGTAGGGCGGGGCGAGCGGGGTGCGCCGGTCAGTAGGGGCGGCGCCGGGGACGGGTGAAGGTACGGGCCACGCAGGACGGGATCACCGCGCTCTCCTCGTGCGGGCGCGCCCGGTACGCGCTCGGAGTCTCGCCGACCAGTTCGGTGAAGCGGGAACTGAACGAGCCCAGGGAGGTACAGCCCACGGCGAGGCACACCTCGGTGACACTGAGGTCGCCGCGGCGCAGCAGTACCTTGGCGCGTTCGATCCGGCGGGTCATGAGGTAGCTGTACGGCGTCTCCCCGAAGGCCTTGCGGAAGCTGCGCTGGAAGTGGCCGGGGGACATCAGGGCGGTGCGCGCGAGCTCGGCCATGTCGAGGGGCTCGGCGTACTCGCGGTCCATACGGTCGCGGGTCCGACGCAGGCGGACCAGGTCTTCGCGCGTCACCCGGACAGCATGGCACGGCGGGCGCGACCACGGTGCGTCTCACTTCGACGGACCCTTCGCTTCCAGTTCTCCGGGAGTTGGCCCCCGCTTGCTTCCCTCAAGGCATGGACCACATCACGTTCCTCGTGGCGGTCGTCATCGTCACGGCTCTGGCCTTCGACTTCACCAACGGGTTCCATGACACGGCGAACGCGATGGCCACGTCCATCGCCACCGGCGCGCTCAAGCCGAGAACAGCGGTGCTGGTGAGTGGTGCCCTCAACGTGGTCGGCGCCTTCCTGTCCACGGAGGTCGCCAAGACGATCTCGGGCGGGATCGTGGACGACACCCTGGTCAGTCCAGGGATGATCTTCGCGGGGCTGGTCGGGGCGATCCTGTGGAACCTCCTGACCTGGCTGGCGGGGCTGCCGTCGAGCTCCTCGCACGCGCTCTTCGGCGGGCTGATAGGTGCCGTCTGGGTCGGCGCGGGATCCCATGGCGTGCACTTCGACAAGGTGGTCGAGAAGGTGCTGATCCCGGCCGTGGCCTCACCGCTGGTGGCCGGCCTGGCGGCGCTGATCGCCACCTACCTCGCGTACAAGCTCACCCAGCGGGCGCGCAAGGACTCGGTCACCAAGGGCTTCCGGCTCGGCCAGATCGCCTCGGCCTCGCTGGTCTCGCTCGCACACGGCACCAACGACGCGCAGAAGACCATGGGCGTCATCACGCTGACGCTGATCTCGGCGGGCGCGCTGGGCCATGACGCCGGACCGCCGGCCTGGGTGATCGGGTCGGCCGGGCTGGCCATAGGCCTCGGCACCTACCTCGGCGGCTGGCGGATCATCCGCACGATGGGCAAGGGCCTCACCGAGATCCAGTCCCCGCAGGGCTTCGCCGCCGAGACGGCCTCCACGACCGTCATCCTCACCTCCGCGCACCTCGGTTTCGCCCTGTCCACCACCCAGGTCGCCTCGGGCAGCATCCTCGGCGCGGGCCTCGGCCGGCGTCTGGCGGAGGTCCGCTGGGGCGTCGCGGGCCGGATGGTGGTCGCCTGGCTGATCACGCTGCCCGCCGCCGCACTGGTCGGCGGGCTCGCCGCGAGCGTCGTCACGCACGGCGGCGACATCGGCACCATCGTCGTCGCACTGGTCGGCGCGGCCCTCGCCGCCGGCATCGTCGTCATCTCGCGCCGCAACCCGGTGCACGCCAACAACGTCAACGACCACCACGAGGTCAACATCCGCACCACGGCACCGGCCCACGTCGGCACGGCCGCCTGACCCAGGAGACCCGGAATGCATCTGGACTGGAACGCACTCGGCCAGGTCACCGCGGTGAGCATCGGCGTCACCGTCGCGGTGGTCGTCGTGTTCGCCCTCGGCGTCCTGGGCCTCGCCCGCTTCGAGGGCGCCCGCGAGGACGGCGCCGGCGCGCCCGCCATCGGCATGGCCCAGGCCGGTCTGTGCTTCCTCGCCTGCGCGGCCGTGGTGGCGTACGGCATCTATCTGATCGTGCCGCAGTTCCACTGATCCACCGAGGCGGGAGCAAGGATGACGAGGCGGGAGCAAAGATGACGAGACGGGAACAAGGATGACGACGCATCCCCTGCTGACCGAAGTGGCCGACCTGAAGGTCGACTACACCGACCCCGACGACCCGGTACTCATCCGCCCCGACGGCAGTCCGATCGACACCTGGCGGGAGAACTACCCGTACGCACACCGCATGGAGCGCAAGGAGTACGACTGGCACAAGCGGCTCCAGCAGATCGAGTTGCTGAAGCTGCAGAGCTGGATCAAGGAGACCGGGCGGCGGCTGGTCATCGTCTTCGAGGGACGGGACGCGGCCGGCAAGGGCGGCACCATCAAGCGCTTCACGGAGCACCTCAACCCGCGCGGCGCCCGGGTGGTGGCGCTGGAGAAGCCGACCGAGCGCGAGCGCGGGCAGTGGTACTTCCAGCGGTACGTGCAGCACCTGCCGACCGAGGGCGAGATCGTGATGTTCGACCGCTCCTGGTACAACCGGGCGGGTGTCGAGCGGGTCATGGGCTTCTGCACGGACGACGAGTACCGGCGCTTCATGCGCCAGGCGCCCCTGTTCGAGCGGATGCTCGTGGACGACGGCGTCGACCTGGTGAAGTTCTGGTTCTCCGTCTCGCAGAGCGAACAGCGCACCCGCTTCACCATCCGCCAGGTCGACCCCGTGCGGCAGTGGAAGCTCAGCCCCATGGACCTCGCCTCGCTGGACCGCTGGGACGACTACACCGCCGCCAAGGTCGCCATGTTCCGTGAGACGGACACCGAGCACGCGCCCTGGACCGTGGTGAAGAGCAACGACAAGAAGCGCGCCCGCGTCGAGGCCATGCGCAGCGTCCTCGCCCGCTTCGACTACACCGACAAGGACGAGGAGGTCGTCGGCCACCCCGACCCGCGCATCGTCGGCGCCGCGGCGGGCCTGCTGGAGGCCGGGGAGGACGACGGGGGCGGCCGCTGAGGACGCCGAAGGGGCCCGCCGGGAGATCGTCCCGGCGGGCCCCTTCTCGAGGCTTCGTGACTGCGACCTGCGCGGTCGTCAGGCCTTCTTGGTCTCCCAGAAGATCTTGTCGATCTGGGCGATGTAGTCCAGCGCCTTCTGGCCGGTCGCCGGGTCGGTGGAGCCCTTGGCGGCCGAGAGGGCCTTCAGGGTGTCGTTGACGAGCTGGTGCAGCTCCGGGTACTTCTCGAAGTGCGGGGGCTTGAAGTAGTCGCTCCAGAGCACGGAGACGTGGTGCTTGGCGAGCTCCGCGCGCTGCTCCTTGATGACGGTGGCACGCGCCTGGAAGTGCGGGTCGTCGTTGGCGGCCATCTTCTCCTGGATGGCCTTCACCGACTCCGCCTCGATGCGGGCCTGGGCCGGGTCGTACACACCGCAGGGCAGGTCGCAGTGCGCGCTGACCTTGACCTTGGGGGCAAACAGGCGGGAAAGCATGGAGCATTCCTTCCTCGTGATCGTCTTCTCAGGTGGGACATTACTCCCTGCGGGACCGGTTTTCGCGAGTGCCCCCTTGGGCTTAGGACAAAAGTCCGGGGCGAGACTGGGACTGGTGGATGAACGGACCGGGGAGGTGCCGGGGATGCCGGAGCTGTCGCAGGAGACCGAGCGGGGGAGGGGCGCCGCGCCCTTCGGGCTGGCCGAGGTGACCGGGCCGTCCATGGTGCCCACGCTGTACCAGGGGGATCAGCTCGTGGTGCAGTACGGGGCCCGGATCAGGCCGGGGAACGTGGTCGTCCTGCGCCATCCCTTCCAGCAGGACCTGCTCGTGGTCAAGCGCGCGGTGGAGCTGCGCGAAGGCGGCTGGTGGGTGCTCGGGGACAACGCGTACGCGGGAGGGGACAGCACCGACTACGGGGCCGTTCCGGAGGACCTGATCCTCGGACGGGTCCTGCTGCGGTTCCGGCCGCTGAGGGCCGATCAGCGCTCGCCGCTGGCGCTGGCGCGCTGGGCGCTGTCGGCGGCGAGGCCGGTCTTCTCCGGCCGGTCGGCCTCCAGACGTTTGCGGGCTCGGTAGGCGGCCACGTTGGCGCGGGTCGCGCAGCGGTCCGAGCAGTAGCGCCGGGACCGGTTGGTGGAGGTGTCGAGGTAGGCGTTGCGGCAGGGGGCCGCCTCGCACAGGCCGAGGCGGTCGACGCCGTACTCGGTCAGGTGGAACGCCAGGCCCATCGCGGCGGTCGCCGCGTAGCCCGCGGTGACGTTCGAGGGATGCTCGGCCAGGTGCATGTGCCACAGCGGGCGGCCGTCCTCGTCGCGGTAGTCGTGCCCGGAGATCTGCGGGCTCACCGGGAACTCCAGGAGCAGGGAGTTCAGCAGGTCGACGGCCAGGGTCTCGTCGCCGGTGTCGGCCGCCTCGAAGACCGCGCGCAGCCGGGCACGGACCGAGCGGAAGCGCGTGACGTCCGCGTCGGTGGCCCGGCGGGCCGTGGAGGAGTTGGCGCCGAACAGGTCGCGGACCGCCTCGACCGACGTCAGGGTGTCCTTGCCCCGGACCGGCTCCTCGCTGTTGACGAGACGCACGGCGTAATCCGAGTAATAGGCCAGTTCCACTTGTAGTCCTTACGGGGGCGCTCTATGGTTTCCGATGCGGTCGGGTAAGAGACGGTCGCGCTCCCAGGGTATTACTCGTGCGAGGGGAGACGGGGGCTGCCGTTTCCATGACCACCAGTACCGGCACCGACTGGACAGCCTGGCAGGAGAGCTGGGAACGGCAGCAGGAGTGGTACATGCCGGACCGTGAGGAACGCTTCCGCATCGTGCTTGACATGGTGGAGGCGCTCGTCGGTTCCACGCCGCGGTCCTCGACGCCGGCGAAGCTGCCGTACGACTCCTACGACGCCGTCCTGACCGGGAGCGCTCGTTGACAGCACTGATCGATCGGTCCCCTGGAGTTCGGCTGATCTTGGAATTCGCCGCATCATAGTGCCCCGTCCGGTGGGTGCCGGGCGGGGCAGGGATTCAGCGTTCGAGGCGTTTCAGGGCGGCGCGGCTGTAGAACGCCGCTACGAGCGCTCCGGCGAAGGCCGCCGCGGCGACGACGAGCGCGATGATGTCGACCGTGCTCGTCCCGCCGGCCGTGCCCGTCCCCTGCTGTGCGTACTCGCCGGGTTCGGAGCCGGTGGGTCCGGTGCTGGGCGCGGCGGACTGGGATGGGGAGGCGCCGAGCGCTCTGAAGGTTCCGCACAGCGCCGGGGCGGTGGCGTCCTGGGGCTGCGTGGTGTCGTCTTCGCTGGTCCCGAGGGCGTCGTCGTACCGGCCGTGGCCGTCGTAGTCGATGCCATGGACCACGAGGACCGCCTTGCCGACCTGCAACTGCTCCACGGTGTCGCTGTCGAGCGTCACCGTTCGCGCATAGGCGAGATTGCTTCCTGAGGGAAAGCGGTTCGAAGCGAACGCCCGGCTCGGGCTGGTATCCCCGCTCACCGTCAGTGAGGTCATGATCTCGCCGTAGGCGGCGGCGCCGTCGGTCGCGCTGATCGCCGTGCGGTGGTTGTGCTGCTTCGCCATCGAGGCATCGGGGCATCTGCCCTGGCCGTGGACGTGGATGTGCAAGGCGTGCCAGCTGTTGACGAGGCCGGCGGTCTCGATGGCGATCTGCGCCTGGGTCCCGCTGAGCTGCAGGTTGGCCAGACCCGACCCGTTGACCCGGTTCGTGGGAACCGGGTCGAGGGCAGCCTGGTAGCGCTGGACGCCGACGGGTTGCGCAACCGCGGCGGGTGCCGCGGTCCACGCCATGGTCGCGAATGCCATGACGGCGTAGAGCGGTCTTCTCACGCTGCCTCCCGCTACGGAACGTTGCCCATATATTGCATAGAGTAATATTTATTGTGCGGCATAACCCGGCAAGCTGGTGCATTTGGGAGTGATCGACCATCGTGAACGCTGAGCGCAGTGACTCCAGCCCTGACGAGGAGGTGCTGCTGACCATGTACGCCGAGCACGGCGAACCGCTGCTCAACGACGCCATGGATCTCACCTCGGGAGATCGGCAGCAGGCGCAGGCGCTGGTGCGGGAGGCGCTCCTGCGGGCTTGGCGTAACTCTGATTCCTTCGACTCGGCACGGGAGTCCCGCAGAGAGTGGCTGCGCTCGGTCCTGCGTGGCCTGGCCGCCGAGCCCGGTTCGGCGGTGTGTCCGGAGGATTCCGCCCATCGGCCTGCCGGAGAGGTCACCGTGGAGCAGGGGCAACGCCGGTCCGCCCGGGCCTGGCGGGTGGCCGAGGCCGTGCGTGCCCTCGTGCCCACCCAACGCACCGTGCTTCTGGAGACCTACTATCGCGGCAGGGGCATGGACGAGACAGCTGAGGGGCTCGGCGTCCCCGTCGGCACGGTGAAGTCCCGTCTGTATCACGCGCTGACGCAGCTCCGCGCCGAGCTGTGCGAGCGAGGCCCCGAAGGCGGCGGCCCCGAGGGCGGCGGCCCCGAGGTCGCGGGCGGTACGGCGGCGGGGCACGCGGGGGTGGCGTCAGGCCCCGTCGCCCCTGGCCGTACCGACCGGGGCGACGGGATGCGCACGCACACCTCGGGATTCGACCCCGCCCGGCTCTCACTCGGTGCGTACGTGCTGGGCAAACTCGCGCCGGACGAGGGACGGGTGATCGCCGCCCACCTCGCCACCTGTGCCGACTGTCGGGCGGAACGGGACGCGCTGGCCGAGCTCGTCCCGCTGCTCGACAGCGTCAGCGAAGCCGATGTGATGCCGGGGCGCGCCTCCCCTGCCGCGGCCGGGCCGGAGAGGGCGGTGGTGATCGGGCGCGATGGCGGTGGTCAGCTCACGCCCGATGCAGCCACCCAGGCCCAGCCCGGCGGAACGGCCCTCGACGAGATGCATCAGCAAGCCGGTGACCAGCCGCTCCGGGCGTGGCGGCGGCGTGCCGCCGTGCTCGCTCTGGTGGTGGTCGTCGCCGCCGTCACCTGGGTGGTGGCGTCACGGTTGTCGTCGCCCGGCACCACCTCCCGGATCGGCGCGCCGGGTACCCGGACCTTCAAGGCGTCCGACCAGGCCTCGGGCGTGAGCGCCACGGTGACCACCGCCCCCACACCTTGGGGCAGTGAAGTACGACTCAACGTGTCCGGGATCCCCTCCCAGACGCACTGCACGCTGGTCGCCGTCGGCCTGGAGGGCAGCCGCGAAACCGCAGCCAGCTGGCTCGCGGGCAACGGCTCCGACACCGTCCCGATCCCCGGCGCGATCTCGAAGAGCGTGGATGCGGTCGCCCAGTTCGAGGTCGACACGGACAGCGGGCCGCTGCTGTCGATCACCACGAGCTGACCACTGCCCGACGCCCGCGGCGCCGGACGCTCAGTGGTTCACCGACCACCACTGATACAGCGTCTGCATTGTGGAGCCGCCCACGACGCCGAGGGTGGCCTTCCCCCGGCGGTCGTCGGACCAGGCCAACGCGGGGCCGTCCCGGCCGGTGAAACAGTACAGCGTTCCAGAGGCGACCGTGCTGCCGGTCGGCCAGCTCTGCGCAGCGGGCCCAGCGCCTGTGCAGGGCCCCTTCCAGGCTCGGGCGGTCTGCGCACCGATGACCTTGTCCAGAGTGCCGGAGCTGTCGAAGCTGTAGAAGTTCGCCACGGTCGGTCTGCCACCAGGGCCGCCCTTGTCCACCCAGCAATGCACGGCGGCGCGGACCGCATGGTTGTTCTCCATGCTCTGCATCGGGCGACAGTGGTCGAAGTGCGAGGACTGCAACAGCGGCCGTTCGACCGGACTCACCGTCTCGTTGGTGTCGTCCGCCGCCGGAAGTGACGTGGTGAACAGCGCCGGCAAGGTACCTGCCCCGGGTCCTGGCGTCTGGTTGGCCGAGGGTGCGGTGGAAGCCGTCGGCGGTGAGGACGGGGACCGCAGGCCGAACACGAGCAGGCCGGTGCACAGCCCTGTCGCGACGGCAGCAGCGATCAGGAACGCCTTGCGCCTGAACAGCGGCTTCGGGGATACCCGGCTTTTCGTCGGTTCGCGGTGATCCGGGGCCCGCGGGAACTGGTCGTCCGTGGCGTGATCCGCACCCGAACCGCGCCGCCGGCTGCTGCCGCGCCTCGCGGCTGCGTTGCGCTTGTGCGCCTGGTCCGGCGTGGACCGGAGACCCGCCGTGGTGTCCGGGGCCGCCCTGCCTGCCGCGGAGGGCGTGATCTGCCAGGGCGAGGTACGTTCCTCTGCTGGTGGTCGATGTCCGGGACCGATGTCCGCCGCCCCGGCCCCGTGCCCGCGGGCGGCCGTCGCCTCCGCCACGCGCCGCAGATGCCGTGCGAGCTCGCCGGCCGTCGCGTAGCGCTCCTCGGGTTGCTTCGCCATGCCCTTGGCGATGATGTCGTCCAACTCCGCCGGGAGCCCGGCGCCAGCCTCCGAGGCACGAGGCGGTGGCAGCTCGACGTGAGCATGGCACTGGGACGCGAACTCCTGCCCGGGGAACGGCGTACGGCCGGTCAGGCACTCGTAGAGCACGCAGGCGAGCGAGTAGACATCGATACGCGAGTCCGTGCTTGTGCCCAGGAAGCGCTCCGGGGCCATGTACTCCGCGGTTCCGATCGCCTGGGTGGGCGCTGTGAGGGTGTTGCCTCTTCCGGAACGGGCGACACCGAAATCGACCAGGTAGACGAAGGGGGCACCGCTGTGTCCCTTGCTGAGCAGGATGTTCGACGGCTTGACGTCCCGGTGGGTCACATCGGCTTCGTGCGCGGCGTCGAGTGCGTCGGCCACCTGAGCCAGGATGTTCGTCGCCTCCGCCAGGGGCAGTGGGCCGCGGTCGCGCAGCCTGCTGCGCAGGTCCTCACCCTCGACCAGCCGCATGTCGAGGTAGAGGAGGCCCTCGATCTCGCCGTAGTGGTGAATGGGGATGATGTGCGGTTCGTTCAGCCGCGCCACGATCCGCGACTCACGCTGGAAGCGCTGCCGGAACTCCTTGTCGAGCTGCAACTGCGGGGAAAGGATCTTGAGTGCGACCTCTCGGTCCTGGCACAGGTCGTACGCCCGGTACACCTGCCCCATACCGCCCTCGCCGAGCACCTCGCACAGCACATAGTCGCCGAGTCTGTCGAAACCCTCGAAGCTGCGGGTACCCGAACGGCCGACGGAGGATTCCCCGACGGCCGACGAACGACGCTCGTCCGGCTCACCGTCGCGCATGATCGGAGCCTCCTAGCTCCGGTGCCGCAGGTACGAACAATTGTACGTCGGCACACCGGGCGTCGTGGCTTTCCTGAGCACATGCGCGTGCGGGAGCGCACCTGACCACCACGGCCCCGCACTGGCTGCACGGCGATCCCCTCGCGGCCCTCTACGGTCAGGTCGCGGGACTCGTCCGCGACGGCGGCGTCTTCATGAACGCGGACCACATGATCGACGACACCACGCCCCGGATCAACGCTGCCGAGCGGGCCCAGCGCCACGCCGCATGGATCAGGCCAAGGCCGCGGGAGCGCCGGACTGGTCCGAGTGGTGGCAGCCGGCCGCCCAGGACCCCGTTCCGGCCGGGCCCACGGCCCGCCGCTTCGAGATCCACGGCGAGCACGCTGCTGCCGGCGCTGAAGTGACATGACATGACGAGGGGCGGTACGGACACCCGTACCGCCCCTCTCTCAGCGCAGCGTTACAGCACCTTGGACAGGAACGACTTCGTCCGCTCGTGCTGCGGGTTCGTCAGGACCTCGCGCGGGTGGCCCGACTCGACGACCACGCCGTCGTCCATGAACACCAGCGAGTCCCCGACCTCCCGGGCGAAGCCCATCTCGTGCGTGACGACGATCATCGTCATGCCGTCCTCGGCGAGGTCCCGCATCACGTCGAGCACCTCACCGACCAGCTCCGGGTCCAGGGCCGAGGTCGGCTCGTCGAAGAGCATCAGCTTCGGCTGCATCGCCAGTGCCCGGGCAATGGCTACGCGCTGCTGCTGACCGCCGGAGAGCTGCGCCGGGTAGTGCCCCTTGCGGTCCCCCAGGCCCACCCGGTCGAGGAGCCGCTCCGCGCGCTCCCGGGCGACCGCCTTCGACTCGCGCTTGACCTGGACCGGCGCCTCCATGACGTTCTCCAGCGCCGTCATGTGCGGGAAGAGGTTGAAGCGCTGGAACACCATGCCGATGTCCCGCCGCTGAGCCGCGACCTCCGTCTCCTTCAGCTCGTAGAGCTTGTCGCCCTTCTGCCGGTAGCCGACCAGGTCGCCGTCGACGTACAGCCGGCCGGCGCTGATCTTCTCCAGGTGGTTGATGCACCGCAGGAAGGTGGACTTTCCGGAGCCGGACGGCCCGATCAGGCAGAACACCTCCCGCGGGTTCACCTCCAGATCGATGCCCTTGAGGATGTGCGCCAGCCCGAAGGACTTGTGCACGCCCTCGGCCCTGACCATCGGCGCGCCGCTGCTCGGCGGCGTGATGTCCTTGCTGAGACCGGTCATCGGGCCACCTCCGGGCGGCGGAACGAACCGAACATTCGGAGGTTCTTCTTCAGGCGCTGGAACGGGGTCGGCGGCAGGTTGCGCGTCGAACCACGGGCATAACGGCGTTCGATGTAGTACTGGACGATGCTGAAGATCGTCGTGAGGAACAGGTACCAGATGCAGGCGACGAAGTACATCTCGACAACCGCCAGCGAGGTGCTGGAGATGTCGGTGGCCCGCTTGATCAGCTCGGGGAGCTGGACCGCGTAGGCCAGCGACGAGGTCTTCAGCATGTTGATGAACTCGTTGCCGGTCGGCGGGATGATGACCCGCATGGCCTGCGGGAGGATCACCCGGCGCAGCGTCTGGCCCTGGGTCATGCCCAGTGCGTGGGACGCCTCGGTCTGCCCCTCGTCGACCGACTGGATGCCGGCGCGGACGATCTCCGACATGTACGCGGCCTCGTTCAGGCCGAGACCCAGCAGGGCCGTGAGGACCGGCGTCATCACCTGGTTCATCTCGTCCTTGTAGAACCCCAGGTTCAGGATGGGGAAGACGAGCGAGATGTTGTACCAGAGCAGTAGTTGGACCAGGACCGGGGTGCCGCGGAAGAACCAGATGTAGAACCAGGACACGGTGCTGGTGACCGGGTTCGACGACAGCCGCATCACGGCGAGGACCACACCGAGGGCCACGCCGAGCACCATGGCCAGCACGGAGATGTACAGCGTGGTCCAGGCGCCGGACACGATGTCCGGATCGAAGAGGTAGTCGGGGACGACGCTGTAGTTGATCTTCGCGTTGGAGAACGCGACCACGATCAGCGCCACGATGGCGACGACCACGACGCCGGACACCCAGCGGCCGTAGTGCCGCACCGGAATGGCCTTGATCTGCTCCGGCGGCAGCGACGGCGCCGGAACCTTGTCGACGATGTCAGTCACAGGGACAGCCCTTCAGTCTTGCGGAGCTGCTCAGGAGCCGCCGTTGATCTTCGACTCGGTGACGGCGCCCTGCGTGACGTTCCACTTGGCCAGGATCTTCCCGTACTCGCCGTTCTTGATGATCGCGGCCATGGCGGCCTGAAGGGCGTCCCGCAGCTGGGTGTTCTCCTTGCCGACCGCGATGCCGTACGGACCCGCCTCGATCTGGTCGCCGACGACCTCGAAGTCCTTGCCCCCGCCGGAGGTCTTCGCGTTGTAGGCCGCAACCGGGAAGTCGTTCAGGTCGGCGACGGACGCGCCCTGCTTCAACCGGAGCAGCGCCTCGGGGTCGGTGTCAAAGGTCTGCAGGTCGATGGCCTTCTTGCCGTCCTTCGTGCACTTCTTGTTCTGCGCCTTGGCGATGCCCTCGGACGTGGTGCCCTTCTGCAGGGCGACGACCTTGCCGCACAGGTCGTCGAGCGACTTGACGCCCTTCGGGTTGCCCTTCTGGACCAGGATCGAGGTGCCGGCGGTGAAGTAGTCGACGAAGTCGACGCCGTTGCCCACCTTGTGGCCGTTGTCGGAGTCGATGCCGTTCTGGCGGTCCTTGGTGTCGTTCATCGCCGACATGAGCACCTGGTACCGCTTGGCCTGCAGGCCCACGATCAGGTTGTCGAACTTGCCGTTGTCGAACTCGAACCTCACACCAAGCTGCTTGCCGAGGGCGTCCGCGATGTCCGGGTCGATGCCGACGGCCTTGCCGCTCTGCATGAACTCGACCGGCGGGTACGCGATGTCGGAGCCCACCTTGATGACGCCTGCCTTGCGGATGTCCGCGGGCAGCTTGGCGGCGAGGGGTGCCGAGGAGGACCCGGAGCCGGAGCTGGAGCCGTCCGAACCGCTCTTGTCGGTGTGGTCACCGCAGCCGGTGAGCATCAGGGCGCCTGCGACCGCGATCGCACCGACCGCGGCCAGACGGGGGTGCGCGGCGGTCGTACGACGGGTGGAGCTTGCGGTCATTGTGGGTTCCTCCGGCGGATGGGTGGAGTGCCGATGGGTCGACGGGAGCACACGGCTTCGGGTGTCGCGACCTCGTGGGTTTTACCGCATCTTGCCATTCGGACTACGCCGTTCAGGTGTTTGACTTTGTCAAAATCGGATAACGGGTGAACCCCAAATCGCATCAGGTCCGCTTATATTCGTCACGATCCGACCGCGTATCTGCGGGAATCAAGCCATCTGGCCGGAAAATCTCTTGCCCATCTCACGATGTGGCCGCCGTTTGAGTCTTCGTCGAGCCCTCGTCGAGAGCACGGGTGTGACCTTGGACCAATGGACTCGTCGTCGGTGCCGTCCGTCCGGTATGAAGGTTCTTTACACCCCTCATCCGGGGCTCAGGGTGCGTGTGCGGCGCACCCGTCGCGTATGCCCGTACGTATCAGTGATCGGGCCGTACGCGGTCCCGCCCACCCCTCACCAGGAGTGGCAACCCTCAACCATTGAATACTTAAGGGGTAAAACGAAGTGGCAGCGGAGATCGTCAATCCTCGCAGCGACGGTAAAACGGACCAGGACGGCGGGGCCGAGCCCCTCGATTCCTTCGATCCGGCGTTCGCGCTGCACCGCGGCGGCAAGATGGCCGTGCAGGCCACCGTGCCGGTCCGTGACAAGGACGACCTGTCCCTCGCGTACACGCCGGGTGTCGCGCGCGTGTGCACCGCGATCGCGGAACAGCCCGAGCTGGTCGACGACTACACCTGGAAGTCCTCGGTGGTCGCCGTCGTGACCGACGGTACGGCCGTCCTCGGCCTCGGGGACATCGGCCCCCAGGCCTCCCTCCCGGTGATGGAGGGCAAGGCCATCCTCTTCAAGCAGTTCGGCGGCGTGGACGCGGTGCCGATCGCGCTCGACTGCACGGGCGTCGACGAGATCGTCGAGACCGTGGTCCGGCTCGCCCCGTCCTTCGGCGGAGTGAACCTCGAGGACATCTCGGCGCCGCGGTGCTTCGAGGTCGAGCGGAAGCTGCAGGAGCGCCTGGACATTCCCGTCTTCCATGACGACCAGCACGGCACGGCCGTGGTGACGCTGGCTGCGCTGCGGAACGCGGCGCGGCTGAGCGGACGCTCGCTCGGCGACCTGCGGGCCGTCATCTCGGGCGCCGGCGCGGCCGGTGTCGCCATCGCGAAGATGCTGGTCGAGGCGGGGATCGGGGACGTCGCCGTCGCCGACCGCAAGGGCGTGGTCTCCGCCGACCGCGAGGACCTCACCTCCGTCAAGCGCGAGCTGGCCGGATTCACGAACAAGGCGGGCATCACCGGGTCGCTGGAGGACGCGCTGGCCGGCGCCGACGTCTTCATCGGCGTCTCCGGCGGCACGGTCGCGGAGGAGGCCGTGGCCTCCATGGCCAAGGGCGCCTTCGTGTTCGCGATGGCCAACCCGAACCCGGAGGTGCACCCCGACGTCGCGCACAAGTACGCGGCGGTCGTCGCCACCGGGCGGTCGGACTTCCCGAACCAGATCAACAACGTGCTGGCCTTCCCGGGGATCTTCGCGGGAGCGCTGCAGGTGCGGGCCTCCCGGATCACCGAGGGGATGAAGATCGCGGCGGCGGAGGCGCTCGCCGCGGTCGTCGGCGACGACCTCGCCGCCGACTACGTGATCCCCTCGCCGTTCGACGAGCGGGTCGCTCCGGCGGTGACCGCGGCGGTCGCTGCCGCTGCCCGGGCCGAGGGCGTTGCCCGTAGGTGAGCTCGAACGGCCCCGCCCGTTCGGGCGGGGCCGTTCCTTGCCCGCGCGCATGTCCAGGTGGTCCGAACTGGCAAGAGGGCATGTGTCACAGGGTGCCGTGGTTCCACCGGTCCCGCCGGGAACCTATCGTCGAGCCCATGTTCGCTGTCTACGCCGCCCGAATCGACCGCGACCAGCCGCTCAACGGCCTTGAGCTGGGGGAGCGTCCGGCCCCCGAGGCCCGCTCCGGCTGGAGCACCGTCGACGTCAGGGCCGCCTCCCTCAACCACCACGACCTCTGGTCCCTGCGCGGTGTCGGCCTCGCGGAGGACAAACTGCCGATGATCCTCGGCTGTGACGCCGCGGGCGTCGACGAGGACGGCAACGAGGTCGTCCTGCACTCCGTCATCGGGCAGACGGGCCACGGCGTCGGCCCGAACGAACCCCGCTCCATCCTCACCGAGCGCTACCAGGGCACCTTCGCCGAGCGGGTCGCCGTGCCCACCTGGAACATCCTGCCCAAGCCCAAGGAGCTCTCCTTCGCGGAAGCCGCCTGTCTGCCCACCGCCTGGCTGACGGCGTACCGGATGCTCTTCACCAACGCCGGGGTGCGACCCGGTGACTCGGTCCTGGTCCAGGGCGCGGGCGGCGGTGTCGCCACGGCCGCGATCGTGCTCGGCAAGGCCGCCGGGCTGCGGGTCTTCGCCACCAGCCGGGACGAGGCCAAGCGGAAGCGGGCCCTGGAGCTCGGTGCCGTCGAGGCGCTGGAGTCGGGGGCCCGGCTGCCGCAGCGGGTGGATGCCGTGATCGAGACCGTCGGTGCGGCCACCTGGTCCCACTCGGTGAAGTCCCTGCGTCCCGGGGGCACGATCGTCATCTCCGGTGCCACCAGCGGCGACCGTCCCTCACATGCGGAGCTGACCCGCATCTTCTTCCTGGAGCTGAAGGTCGTCGGCTCCACGATGGGCACCAAGGACGAGCTGGAGGACCTGCTCTCCTTCTGCGCCGCCACCGGGGTGCGTCCCGTCATCGACGAGGTGCTTCCGCTCGACCGCGCCCGCGAGGGCTTCGAACGGCTGGAGTCCGGCGACCAGTTCGGAAAGATCGTCCTCACCAACGGCTGATCCGCGCACTCGCATGACTGTCCGACGGCCGGCTCGAATTCCGGGCCGGCCGTCGCCGTTTGTCAATCAGGGTTGACGGGAGGCGGTTTGTCAACCTAAGTTGACGTCATGACCGAAGCAACGGATCTGGCCGAGCGTGCGGGCGACCGCGATCCACGGGTCGGGCTGCGGGCCGTCGCCGCCCTGCGGAGGCTGCTGGAGCAGCTGGAGGCGGTGCAGGTGCGCAGCGCGCGCAATCAGGGCTGGTCGTGGCAGGAGATCGCCGCCGAACTCGGCGTCAGCAGGCAGGCCGTGCACAAGAAGTACGGGAGGCAGTGATGTTCGAGAGGTTCACCGAGGACGGGCGTGCCGTGGTGGAGGGCGCCGTCGCACAGGCCGGGCGACTGGGGGACGGCAGGGTCGAAGAGTCCCACGTCCTGCTCGCCCTGCTGGAGCGTGAGGGAAGCCGGGGCTCGTTCGCCCTGGCCGCGCTCGGACTGTCGGCGGCGCGGCGGGAGGCGGTGGTGCGGGCGCTGGCCGAGGCCCGGCGCCGCGGCGGCCTGTCGCGGGCCGACGCGGACGCGCTGTCCGGGCTGGGCATCGATCTGTCCCGGATCGTGCACCGGGTCGAAGAGACGCACGGCCAGGGGGCGTTGGCGGGGACGCGGCGACGCCTGTCCGGACGGCGGCCGTTCAGCCGTGGTGCCAAGGAGCTGGTGGTCGAGTCCCTGCGTGTCGCTCTCGGCCACCATGATCGCCACATCGGCGACGAGCACCTTCTGCTCGCCCTCACGACCCGCCCGGGCGTACCCGCCGAGGTCCTCGCCGACCACGGCGTGACCTATGAGTCGCTGACGCGGGTGCTGTACGGCGACGGCGAGGCGAAGGCGGGCTGACGCCTGCCTTCGCGTCTGCCTTGTCAGGCGCTCAGACCCTGGGGTGACGCAGTATGACGCCGATGTGCGCCGCCGCCGTCGACAGGTGCCGGCGGGCGTCGCGGAGCTGTTCGGCCGTGACCCCGTGGTCGCGGGCCGCGTCCCGGATGTCGTCCCGGAACCGGTCGAGCAGACGGTCCAGGTCCCGGGCCGGGTCACCGGTCGGGTCCTCATGGGCCCACGCCGGTTCGTAGTCGGCGGGGAAGTCCTCCGGGGTGTCGGAGTACTCCGGGGCGGGGGCCGACTTGGCGGTACGGGCCCCCGGCTCGGAGCGCCCGAACCCGAAGTCCTTGCCGAAGTCCCTGCCGAACTCCTTGGCGAGTTCGGCAAGGCCTTCCCTGACCCCCGTCGGCCAGTCGCCCCGCGCGAAATGGTCCTGGACGTGCTCCTGCACGCGGCGGGCGACGCGCTGGATCTCCTCCTGTGCCTGGGCCCGCGCCCGCGACTGGGCCTCCTCCGCCTGCCGCCGGGCTCGCTGGGCCTCCTCGCGGGCCCGGCGGCTCTCGTCCTTGGCGCGGCGGGCCTGCTCCTTCCATTCCTGCTTGACCCGGCGCATCTCGTCCTTGGCGAGTCGCCAGGCCTCCTTGTCGCCCGGCTCGCCGTGCTCCCCGAAGGGGCCGTGGTCCCCGGTGTCCGCCTTGCCGCCGCGCCGCGCCTCGGAGGCCGCCGCGCGCATCTCCCGCCGCAGGTCGCCGGCCGCGCCGCGCACATCGGCCCTTATCTCGGCGGCGAGCTCGGCGACCGACTCGCGGATCTCCAGCTCCAGGTCGGCCAGCTCACCACTGCGGTCGGCGAGTTCGGCGCGGCCGGCGTCCGTGATGGCGTACACCTTGCGGCCGCCCTCGGTGGTGTGGGTGACCAGGCCCTCGGCCTCCAGCTTGGCCAGCCGGGGGTAGACGGTGCCCGCCGACGGCGCGTACAGCCCCTGGAAGCGTTCCTCGAGGAGGCGGATCACCTCGTAGCCGTGGCGTGGGGCCTCGTCGAGCAGCTTCAGCAGGTAGAGGCGGAGGCGGCCATGGGCGAAGACGGGGGGCATGTCAGAGCACCTTCTTGTCGGTCGTGCCGTCGGCCGGGGCGCTGCCTGCGTCGTCGCCCGGGCCGGAAGCGGAATTGTCCCCCGAGTCCGGATGCGGTTCGGCCGGCGGGGCCGTCGGCGCGGTGTCCCACGGGGCGTCCTCCTCGTCCTCCCTGGGCGGGCGGCGCAGCAGGGCGATCGAGCCGGAGACAGTGGTGGCCCTGAGCTTGCCGGTGCCCGCGCCGAGGCGGCCGGTGACCTTGTGGGCGCCCCACGGGCCGTGCACCCTCAGGCCGTCGAAGGCATTGGAGATCATGCCGCTCGCTGTGTTCGCCTCGACCTCGGCGTCGGCGGGGTGCGGGAGCCGGATGGCGATCTCACCGGAGACACTGGTGAGCCTGACGTCGGTCGGGCCGTCCGGATCGAGATCGACGATCATCGAGCCGCTGACCGAGTCGGCCCGCACGGAGGAGCCCGAGGCCTCGACGACGGTCAGGTCCCCGGAGATGGAGTTGAACCGGAGATCGCCCGTGACGGCCTGGGCCTCGAGGTTGCCGGACACCGTTTCCGCGCGCACCGGGCCGGAAAGGGCGACGAGCGTGGTGTCGCCGGTGACCCCCTTGACCACGGCGGGGCCCCGGAGTCCGGATACGACGGCGCCGGCGCCTATCACGCCCACCTCCACCCGGGTGTCCGCCGGGACCGCGAGGGAGACGACCGCGCTGCGGCGCCAGCCCTTGCGGTCCAGCCACTTGAGGAAGCCCTTCCAGGGCAGGTCCTCGTAGGCCACCGTCAACGTCCCGTCCTCCTGGGTGACCACGAGGGGTGGTCCTTCGACGTCGGTGACCTCGAGGCGGGCGGAGCCCTCGTCGGTGCCCACGACGTTCACCGTTCCGTTGACGATGCGTACGTGCAGGTCGCTGACGGGGGTGTCGAACGTGAGCTTCGTGGGCTCGGCTACGGACCACTCGGGCATGGGAGCCCTCCTCGGGCAGGATGCGACACGCCATATCGCGTCTTCCGTGATTCACGATATATCGTGGTGGCGTGAAGTCAAGACACCCGTTCGTGGGCATGACGGAAGCTGGGCCGCCTCCTCGGCGGCCCAGTGGTGGGGGAAGGCGCCCCGCGGTGTGGGGGCGCGGCGTCGGTGCGGACCGGCCCTAGTCGTCGTCCTCGTCGTCCAGGCGGGCGAGCCACGTCGCCAGTCGTTCCACCGGAACCTCGAAGTCGGGGTTCAGGTCGACGAACGTGCGGAGCTGCTCGGCGAGCCACTCGAAGGTGATCTCTTCCTCGCCGCGCCGCTTCTCCAGTTCTTCGATGCCTCGGTCGGTGAAGTACATGGGGATGGTGCTCCGTGGTGTCAGTGCAGGGGTAGGGCCGCTCCCGTGGGGGAAGAACCCTCTCCCTTGGGAAGAGTGATGCCGGCTTCCCGTCCGGGGAGCCACGACAGGACAGGAAAAGGATAGGCGCAGGGAGCGCCGGGCCCGCCGGCCTGCCCGGCGGGCGGGCGGGGCGATGCCACGGGGAACGGGGGAGCGTGCAATGGGGCGGGAAGGGACGCGGGTGGCGCGGATCGAGTTGCCGGACGGCACGCCGGTCTGGGCGCGGATATCGGGGGCCGACGAGCTGGCCGTGCCGTCGGGGGAACTGTCGTACACGGACACCGGGTTCGCCGAGCGGGTGGAGGCGAGCGTGGAGAGCCTCCACTCGCTCGTCACCGGTGTCGCGCGCTCGCTGGCCGGTCCGCTGCGGGCGGTGCGGCCGGACGAGGTGAGCGTCGAGTTCGGGATCGAGCTGACCGCGAAGGCCGGGAAGGTCGTGGGACTGCTCGCGGACGGCGAGGCCAAGGCCGGCATCACGGTGACCCTGACCTGGAACGGCGGCGGCCCACCGGACCCCACGGCTCCCGTCCCGGACGCACCGCCGACCTCCGACTCGCCCCCGCCGCCCGACTCACCCCCGCCCCCCGGCCCGGGCCCGGCTTCGGCTCCTGCTCCTGGCTCGGCTTGGGGTTCGGGGGGTGGCGCGGCTCCGGTTGCCGGTCCAAGTCCGGCTTCGGGTCGTGGGGCGCCTCCGGTTTCCCGGCCAAGCCCTGCTTCCGGCCCGGTCGCGGCCTCCGGCCCTGGCCCGGCTGCGGCTCCCCACCCGGCCCCGGCTGCCCGACTTGGCCCTGTCCCCGGCCTTGGCCCGGTTCCCGGCCTTGGCCCGGTTCCCGGCCTTGGCCCGGTTCCCGGCCTTGGCCCGGTTCCCGGCCTTGGCCCGGTTCCCGGCCTTGGCCCGGTTCCCGGCCGTGGCCCGGTTCCCGGCCGTGGCCCGGTTCCCGGCCGTGGCCCGGTTCCCGGCCGTGGCCCGGTTCCCGGCCTTGGCCCTGTCCCCGGCCGTGGCCCGGTTCCCGGCCCTGACCCGGTTCCCGGCCGTGGCTGCTCGACTCAGACCCCGCCTCCCGCCCCAGGCGCCGCCTGGGCCCCGGTCCCCGCCCCGGCCCCGGCTCTCCACGACGTCCGGAGCCCTGCCCCGTCACCCTCCGCTCCAGACACCCCAGCAACCCCTCTCGACGCAACCGTCGCAAGCACCCCCGCCCCTCCCGACCCCCACGAGAGCGCCCGCGCGGGCGCGTCCCCCGGCGTGCGGGTGCATGGGGGCGCCCGGCGGGTCGGTGGCGGGGGGCGGGTATGACGGACGGGTACGGCGGGGGCGCATCGTACGGTGTCCATGCCGCTCACCATGCGCTGCGTGAACTCGTCCTGGCGGCCACCGTGCGCATTCATCGCACAGGTGTCGGGTATGCCCTGGACGAACCCGGCACCTTTCTCGGCAGCGGATTCTTCATCGCCCCGAACTGGGTTCTGACCTGCGCACACGTGGTGAACGGCGGGGAGGGGGACGAAGTGGCGGTGGTCTACCAGACCGGCCCCGGCCAGGGCCCCTCCGTCGTCCCCGGCCAGGTGGCGGCCACCCTCCCGGAGCACGTCGAACGCTCACTGCCCGGCAGCTGGCCGGCCCCGGACCTGGCCCTCGTCCGGCTCCGCGAACCCGTCGGCCACGACTGCGTGTACGTGTCCGAGCGGCCCGCCGCGCACTACGGCGAGGGTCGCGTGTTCTACGCGGGCTGGACGGTCACCGGAGGCCAGCTGCAGATCCTGGACGGGTTCCTCTCGGTACAGGGCACCATCGGCGGCTGGTCCGAGGGGGTGCAGATGCGGATCGGGCAGAACGACCTGCCGCCGGGTGTCTCGGGCGGCCCCGTGATCGACCCGGTGCGCGGCGAGGTCATCGGCGTACTGAAGTCGCGCGCGGCCCACGGGACGGGCGGCACCTCCACGGGGATCGAGCGGCTGCGGACGTTACAGGCGCCACCGGACGGCGTGCGGACCGAGCACGACGACGTCTACCAGGCGGTCTTCCACGCCCACGACCGCTACCACCGCGACCGGCAGCAGCCCTCGGACTCCCGGCGTCCCACCTGGGCCGATCTGCAGGGCGAGCTCGGGGCCCGCCCCGGCCGCACGCTAGGCCCCGAAGAGCGCGGCGAACTGCTCGGCCGGTTCGCCGACCTGCCCCCGCCGGTCACCACCCGCAGCCTGCTCGACATCCTCGACTCCCTGCCGAACTTCCAGCTCCCCACCCTGGTTCCGGCTCCCCGAGGCTGGCGGGACGGCCTGGGTGTGCTGTATGAGAACGCTCGGCACGACGGTGCGCTGAAACTCGTACTCGACTACGCGATGCAGGTCATGGCGGCCGAACGCCCGGCCACGCCCAGCCTGCTGGAGGCCGAACAGGCCTTGTGGGAGTGGGTGAAACAGACGTCGACGGGCCTCGACAGCGGCTACCGCCAAGGCCTGGCCCGGCGGCGCGCCGAGTGGCTGGGGCAGCGTCGCGGCACCGGGACGCCGGTGTGGCCGGTCGGGGAGCGACCCGCCCGGCCCGGGCTGTCCGTGCTGCTCGAGGTGCTCCCCAGGGGCTGGGAGCCGGATCGCTGCGACTGGTCGGTATCCGTGGCCGGCCAGGACGGCGACGTGACCCGTCTGCACGAGGAGGAGCGCACCCCGCTGGAGGAGCTTCCGGCCCGGGTCGCGGCCCCGCTCGCCGAGGCCTTCCGCCGCTGCGACGAGCCCGGGCGTCCCGTGGCGCTGCACGCGGCGCTGCCGCACCCGCTGCTCGGGCTGGCCGTGGACGAGTGGCGGCTGCGGCCGGACGTCCTCCCGCTGGGCGCCGAGCGGCCCGTCGTCGTGCGCTGCCGCGACCGTGACCAGCTCCCCGGCGACGGCGAGCCCGGGATGCCCGGGATGTTCGGGGCGCAGTGGAGCGGCGCCGGGGAGGAAGAGACGGAGCGCAGGGACCGCTGGCGCCGGCTGCACGCCCGGGACGCCGGGACCGAGGTGCTGGACTGCGACGACGGGGTGCGCGAGCCGGTGCCGGCCGTGACGCGACTGCGCGGCCTGTCACCCCGTACCGTCCCGGTGCTGTGCCGCTACGGCGACCGGCGTTACGAGGACGACGCCGCCGCGCTCGGCCGCATCCTGCACGCCGGCTTCTCGGTGGTCGTGTGGCGCCGCTGGCGCAGCCAGCCGGACGCCGTGTGCGGGGAGTTCCACCGGGGGGTCAGACAGGTCGTCGACGACGGCCACGGCGCGGCGTTCCTGCCCGACCTGGTGCACGGGCTGCGCGTGAAGCGGTACGCGGGGCTCACGGAGGCCTACTGGGCCGACGGAATAGCGCTTCTGTACGACGATCCGCATCAGCCCCTGCCCGGAACCGGAGATCTCCTGGAGGCCCCCTGATGCAACGCGCCCGAACGCCTTTCGGCCTCTTACCAGCTTTCCAGCGGGTCGATACCGTGAGGCACGTTCGACGGCTGCCGTGGCGGACGAGTGACGACGAGGACCGGACATGACGGAATCCAGTGAGTGGCTCATCTACCGGGGCGCCGGAGAACCGCACGACGGAATGAGCCGGTTGCCTCCGCCGCCGCCCTGGCGGGACTTCGCCGGCCGGGACAGCGCGGACGGCGGTGACGGCTCCCGGGAGCGGGGCGGCGACGGCTCCCGGCAGCGCAGACTGGGCGCGCACCGGCACCTGGCGGAGCTCCACCGGCCCGGCGCCGAGGAGTTGGAGATGATCAACGCGGCGCTCTACCTGCGCCGCCCCCTGCTCGTCACCGGCAGCCCCGGCGCGGGCAAGAGCACACTGGCCCATTCGGTGGCGTACGAACTGGGGCTGGGCGACGTACTGCGCTGGTCCATCGTCAGCCGCTCCGCGCTCCAGGACGGCCTGTACCACTACGACGCCATCGCCCGGCTCCAGGACGTCCAGATCGCCGCGCAGGGGGGCTTCGGCGCGGCGGCGGGCAGCCCCGGCTCCGTGGAGGCCATCGGCAGCTACATCCGGCTCGGCCCGCTCGGCACAGCTCTGCTGCCCTCCGACACACCGCGCGTGCTGCTCATCGACGAACTCGACAAGAGCGACATCGACCTGCCCAACGACCTGCTGAACGTGCTGGAGGAGGGCGAGTTCGAGATCCCGGAGCTGCAGCGCATCGCCGACCGGCTGCCCGACGGCGAGGCCGAGGTGCTCACCGCCGACGGCGCCAAGGTCCGGATCCGGGACGGCCGGGTGCGCTGCCGGGCCTTTCCGTTCGTGGTGCTGACCAGCAACGGGGAGCGGGACTTCCCCGCCCCGCTGCTGCGCCGCTGCATCCACCTGGAGCTGGGCCGCCCGGACCACAACCGGCTCGCCACGTTCGTACGCGCCCACCTCGGCGACGAGGCGGCCCGCGCCGGTGACGACCTGATCACCCGGTTCCTGGAGCGCTCGCGCAGCGAACTCCTCGCCGCCGACCAGCTGCTGAACGCCATCTACCTCACCGACGCGGCCGCCCCGCCCAGCCGCGACCGACTCGCCGACCTGCTCATCCAGCGACTCGACCGCCCGAGGTGAGGCGCTGATGTCCGACGCCGAGGCGCGCCACGGTCCCCCCGGCCCGGACCGGGCCCCGCAGACCCCTGCCCCCGAAGGCACCGCCGACCCGATCGCCGAACTCGTCGCACGGTTGCGGTTGGTGGGGCTCGACCCGGACACCGAGGGGCTGAGCGACGCCCTGTGGCTGGCCCGCTGGGCGCGGCCGGCACAGGTGTCCGACCCGGACGGATCGCCGCAGGCCGGCGGGGCGGGGCCCACCGACGGCACCGGGAAGCCGCCGCCCCTCATCACCCCGGAACGGACGAAGGGCACCCCGCGGCCCGAGCCGCCCGCACCGTCGTCGTACAGCACCCGGGCCGACGGAAGCGTGCCCCTGTACCCGCCGACGCGCGGCGGGGCGGGACGCGGGCGGGCACCGGGCCGTGCCTCGGCGCTGCCGGTCGGCGTGCCCGTGGCTCCCGTACTGCCCGCACCGCTCGAACTCCAGCGGGCCTTACGGCCGTTGCAGGGCTACCGCAGCGCCGCACCGCCGCTGCGCAAGGAGCTGGACGAGACGGCCACGGCCGAACTGAGCGCCCGCGCGGGGGGCTTGGTGATTCCCGTGTACCGGGCCGTGACCCGCGCCGACACCCGGCTGCAGCTGGTGCTGGACGCCTCGCCGTCCATGCGCGTATGGGACCGCATGTTCGCCGAACTGGAGCAGATCTTCGGCCAGTTGGGCGCGTTCGGGGACGTCCAGGTCAGCCATCTGCACGAGGGGCCGGACGGCGACCCGTTGGTCAGCCGCAGCCCCGACGCGCACACGGCCCCGCTGCACGCGGCGGACCGGCTCAGCGATCCGACGGGCCGCCGGATCACCCTCCTGGTGAGTGACTGCGCGGGCCCGCTGTGGCGCAGCGGCCGCGCCCACCGGCTGCTGCACCACCTGGCCCGGCAGGCCCCGGCCGCGGTCCTCCAGCCGCTTCCGCAGCGCCTGTGGAGTCGCACCCGGCTGCCGGTGACGTACGGCGAACTCACCCGCGGCGAGACGCTGGGCGGCGCCGCCGCGCTGCGGGTGCGAGGCCCGGCCGGCGCCGTGGAGCCGCGGGGCGGCGGTCTGCCCGTCCCCGTGCTGCCCCCGGAACCGGTGGCCCTCGGGGCGTGGGCCCGGCTGCTGTCCGGGGCCGGCGCCGCACCGGTCTCCGGCGCCGTGGGCTGGGTACGCGCGGACCAGCCGCCCGCGCCGGCCGCGGGCCCCGCCGGGGAGCGCTCCTGGGCGCAGCGCCTCGGCAGCTTCCGCTCCACCGCCTCCCCGGCCGCCGGCCGGCTCGCGGGCTGTCTGGCCGCCGCCCCGCTCTGCCTGCCGGTGATGCAGCTCGTCCAGCGCACGATGCTCCCCGACTCGGGCCCGTCCGAGCTGGCCGAGGTGCTGCTCAGCGGGCTCCTCACCCGCGCGGTCGACAGCTACGGTGACGGCGGCGCCCAGTGGTACGAGATGCAGCCCGACGTACGGGAGGCCCTGCTGTCGACCCTCGGCCGGGACGAGGCGGTCCTCGTCCTCAAGCACTGCTCGGAGTACATCGAGCAGCGCTACGGCAAGGGTGGCCCCAACTTCCCCGCCCTCGCCCTGGCCCAGCTCGGCGACGGCGACGGCGGCGCCGGACGCCCGTACGCGCCCGGCGGCTCCTACCCCGGCGACCCCGGCGAGCACGGCGACCCCACGCTCGTACCGCAGCCCTTCGCGGAGGTCGCCGCGCGTGTGCTGGAAAGGTTCATGCCGCTGCCGGAACAGTTCGCGGCCTACGGCGGCCGTCCGGCGCTCGGCCAGGCCGGTCCCCGCGCGGCGACGCACCTGGCGGTCACCCGGGCCCGTTCGCTGATCGCGCGGTTCGACGACGAGGGCATGGTGCAGGACCTCATCGACGCCGTACAACTGCTGCGCGGCGCCGCCGAGCACGAACGGCCGCCCGGCTCCGACCCGGAACTGTGGGCGGAGTACGCGCGGTGCACGCTGCGGCTGTGGGAGGTGCAGGGCGGGCCGGAGCTGCTGCGGGAGGCGGAGCGGGCCGCGGAGCGGGCCGTCGCGCACCCGCACGCGCTGCGTGAACGGGCGGTCCTCGCGAGCGTGCTGCACGCGGCCGCCGTCGACCGCAGACGGCACGGGGACCACCGCGGCGCACTGGACCTGCTGCGCCGCGCCGACCGCGAGTACGCGGTGGCCTGCGCGGCCCCCGACCTGGCACAGGAAGAGGCGCTGAAGCTCACCCTGGAACGCGTCGACGCTCTGGAGGCACAGTGGCGGCTGGGGCACGACAGCGCGCTGCTGCAGGGCGCCGTGGGCATGCTGGAGGCGTTCGCCGACGTCTGGCCGGACCGCCGCCGGCGCCCGCCCGAACTGCCGCTCGCCCACGGGCGGATCCTGCTCCGCCTGGCCGACGCCACGGCCGACCCCGAACAGGCCCGCGGCCACGCCGAGCAGGCCGCCCGGTCGCTGCGGGACGCGCTGGACACCGCCGCCGAGGCCGGCACCGAACAGCCGCCGCGGGAGGGCGTGCGCATCCGGCTCGACCTGATCGACGCACTGCTGGCCTCGGGCGGGCCCCTGGACGAGGCGCGGGACCGGGTCGAGGAGGGGCTCCGGCTCACCCGTGAACGGGGGCTGCGGTCGGCGCTGCTGGTGCGCTCGGGACGTATCGGCACGGCACGGCACGCAGAGTCGGGCGATCCCCGCGAACTGCGGCTGGCCGCCGACCTGTTCGAGCAGGCCGCCCGTGGCATGCCGCGCGACGAGCCGGCCCACGCGGAGGTGCTCGCCGAGTGGGGCGGGGCGCTGCTGCGGCTGGCCGCCCTGGAGACCGGCGGCCGGGCTCTCGGACCGCTGTCCCAGGCGATCCGGGTGCTGCGCGAGTGCCGCACGGAGACACCGCCCGGTGACCCCCGGCTCGCGCACCGGCTGCTGTCGCTGGGCCAGGCGCTGATGGCCCGCTACGGCACCCGGGGCGACCCGGTCGACCTGCGCGAGGCGGAGCACCTGTTCGGGCTGGCCGCGGCCGAGGCGGACGAGGCGCTGTCAGCCGCACGCTGCCTGCTGGAACTCGGCAAGGCCCGGTTCGAGACGTACCGCAGTCTCGGCCGGACCACCCGGCTGGACCCGGCGGTGGACGCGTTCCGGGACGCCGCCCAGGCCGCGGGGGACGCGGAGGAGACGGCCGAGACCGAGCGGCAGCGGCTCGCGGCCGTGGAGTTGCACGCTCAGGCGCACCACTGGCGGGGTAGGACCTATGAGGCGGCCGCCCGCCCGCGTGCGGCCCGCGAGGCCTACCGGTCGGCGCGGGCGGAGTGGCAGCGGATGCCGCAGGACGGCGTCGGCACGAGCGAACCCACCTCCGAGGAGACGGCGCGCAGGCTGGCGGAGCTGGAGTGACATGGGGGAGAACATGAGCGTGGAGCCCACGGAGCAGGTGTCGGAGCCGGTGGGGGACGAGCCCCTGCCGGACGTGCTGTCGATGAACCTGGCGGAGCTGAGGACGGTCCGGCATCCCGTGCTGCGCGAGGTGCTGGAGGACCTGCGGGTACGGGCCGCTCGGCCGGGCGAGACGCTGTGGGGGTTCAACAACTCCCTGTGACAGAGACGGGATCCGGTCAATTCCCTTTGCCGACGGGCGGGTTCAGTTTGCCCGTGGTCCGCTCGGGAATGCGGCCCTTGGACGGCCGAGCGCATGGGGGTGGCGGAGTGTCGTACGGCGTTGCTCGCGCTGCCCCGTTCCCCTTCCGGCAGTTCATCGTGAAGGCGCACGGCCGCTGCAACCTCGCGTGCCGTTACTGCTACCTCTACGAGGGGCCCGACCGGTCATGGCGTGACCGCCCCCGGGCCGCGTCCCCCGCCGTACTGGACCGGACCGCCACCCGCATCGCCGAGCACGCGAGCGCGCACGGCCTGACGGCGGTCGGCCTCGTCCTGCACGGCGGCGAACCGCTCCTGGCCGGCGCCGGCACCCTGGCCCGCTTCGCCGCCACGGTCCGTGAGCGCGTCCGGCCCGGGACCTCCGTCCACCCGGTCGTCCAGACCAACGCCACCCTCCTCGACGAGCGGCGCCTCACCGTCCTGGCCGCCGCCGGCATCCGTGTCGGCATCAGCCTCGACGGCGGCCTGCCCGGCCACAACACCCAGCGTGTCGACCACGCCGGACGCCCGTCCTGGCCCGCCGCGTCCCGCGGGGCGCGGCTGCTCGCCGACCGCTTCGCCGACTCGTACGCCGGCATCCTCACGGTCGTGGACCCGACGCTGGACCCGGCCGAGACCTACGAGTCGCTGGTCTCCCTGCGTCCCCCGGCGCTCGACCTGCTGCTGCCACACGGCAACTGGTCCGCGCCGCCGGCACACCTCGGTGGAGAGCGCCACGGCCGGTGGCTGTGCGCCGTCTTCGACCGCTGGTGGGACGCGGGAAGGCGGGAGACCAAGGTCCGCCTCTTCGAGTCGTGCATAGCCCTGCTGCTCGGCATGCCCGCCGCCACCGAGTCCCTCGGCCTCACACCGTTCGAAGCGGTCGTCGTGGAGACGGACGGATCGATCGAGCAGGTCGACTCGCTGAAATCCTGCTACGAGGGGGCGGCCGAGACGGGGCTCGACGTCTTCCGGCACAGCTTCGACGAGGTGCTGCGCCACCCGGGGGTGGCGGCCCGGCAGGCGGGCGAGGACGCGCTGGCCGACGGATGCCGTGCGTGCCCGTTGCTCCGGGTGTGCGGCGGCGGCCACTACGCCCACCGCTACCGGGCCGGACACGGCTTCGCCAACCGCTCCGTCTACTGCGCGGACCTTCAGCGTTTCATCCGGCACGTGGCGCGACGGCTCACCGAGGACGCGGCACGTGTACCGGCCGCCTCCTCGGCCGAAGGAGGCACACCGTGATACTTCCGTCGCTGCCCGACCACGCCCTCACCGAACTGGGCCGCACCGGCGGCAGCCCGGAGACCCTCGCCCTCCTCGCCCGGGACCAGGACACCCGGCGGCTCCTCGTCCTGCGCGCGGTCCTCGACGGCGCGACGGCCTCACCGGCCTGTCCCCCCGGCGCGCGGCAGCGGCTCCGGGAGGACTGGACCCTGCTGGAGGAGGCCGAGGTCGCGCGGACGGGCCCCCGCGGACAGCCCCCTTCGACAGCCGGCCCCTCCGTCCGCACCGGCCTCCTCCAGCCGCTCCTCGGTTCCTGGGCCCAGCGCGTCCTGCACGCACTGGAGGCCGCGGACGGCGCCGGCCCGCGGCGGCAGCGGGACCTGGCCGCCGGCCTGGACCACTTCGGCGCCGTGGCCGCGGCGATCGCCGCCCGTGCCGGAACGCCCTTCGCCGTACGGCTCACCGCCCACGCCGGAACACTCGTGCTGCCGTCCGTCGGAGCGCTGCGCACGGGCGATCCGGGGCCGACGCCGGTCGACACCGTGTACCGCGGCGGCCGGCTGACCCTGCGCCGGCCGGGTGCCGCCGATGTCGTCGTCCACCTCGAGGACGGCGTCGGAGCCTGGTCCGGCTCCCGCGCCTGGACCTCCGCGTACGCGCTGCCCGGTCTGCTGCCCGACACCGGCCCGATCCCGCTGGACGACCTGGACCCGTACCGCACCGTGCACGGCGGTCCCCATTACTACGGCCTGAGCGGCCCGGTCACCCTCGACGACGCCGAACGCAAGCACTGGCTCCAGGCATGGACGGGCACGGCGACCGCCCTGCGGCTCGGCGGCGAGGGGAGGCTCACCGAGGCGGCGGCCCTGCTGCGCTGCCTGGTACCACTCGCGGCGCCGCCGGGAGAGTCGCCCGACGGCCGCTCCCACGGCGCGTGCAGCGCCACCCGGCCGGAGGCCTTCGGAGCGGTGCTCAGCAGCACACCGCCGAACGCCACGGCCTTCGCCACGACCCTGGTGCACGAACTGCAGCACGCCAAACTGGCCGTGCTTGGCATGATGGTGACCCTGCATCACTCGGACGGCCGAGCACGGTACTTCGCGCCCTGGCGCCCCGAGCCGCGCCCCTACGAGGGCCTGCTGCAGGGCGCCTACGCCCACCTCGCCCTCGCGGACTACTTCCAGCGACGCGCACTGGGTGAAGCGGACGCCGCACGCCGCGACGAGGCATGGGGCCAGTTCGCGCGCTACCACGCGAAGGTGACGGCGGCTCTGCCGGCACTCGTCGGATCGGACGATCTCACCCCGCGGGGACGGCGGTTCGTCGAGGTCATGGTCGACACCCACGAGCAGATGGCCGCCATCACCGTCCCCAGGGCCCACGTCGTCAGGGCCCGCGAGTACGTTCGAGCCGCCCGCCGCCTGTGGGTGCAGCGCCATGCGGTGGATGTGCGCCGCTCGCGTGAGTGAGGGGCGGATGCGCGTGCACCACGTTGCGTCCGCCAGGTGGAGATCGTTGTGTCGGCGGGCAAGGATGCGTCCACGAGCATCGGAGCAGGCGCGCGCACGCGCCTTCCCGGGGCCGTGCACAGCTTCTAAAATCGCGAGCGGGAGGCCGCTGCATGTCTGGAACGCGTAGGCCGGTCGGGTCAACCGGGAGGGGGACCGCGAAGCAGACCGTCACGATCAGCTTCGCCGGGTTCAACCGGGCCTGGGCGGCCTGGATCGGGGACCGTCTGGAGCGGCGCGGCCTGCAGGTGGTGTACCTGCGCTGGGACGCGCCTCCCGAAGTCCCTCTGGTGGAACTGCTGCGCGACCTGAGCCTGGCCGAGGGCCGCGTCCTGATCCTCATCAGCGACTGGTACTTCAAACTCGGCCCGCGCACCTTCGAGGAGTGGAACGCGGCGCTGCGCGAGGTCGTGGCGCCGGACCCCTCGCGCTTCGCGGCCGTCTCGGTGACCACCGCCTCGGTCCCCACCGCCACCGCCGTCCTCGCACCCGTCGACCTCGTGAACACCGGCCCGGACGAGGCCGAACGGCGTGTCGTCGAGCGGCTCGACCTGGCGTACGAACCGCTGCCGGAGACCGCCGAGAGCCGGCGCGGACCGCGTTTCCCGTCGGCCATGCCCGAGGTGTGGGGTGGCGTACCGCGCCGCAACACCCGCTTCACCGGGCGCGAACCGCTGCTGAACGAGGCCTACCACCTGCTCAACAGCAGTGAGCCCGGCGCGGGCGTGCTCACCTTCTTCGGCATGTCCGGGGTGGGCAAGACACAGCTCGCCGCCGAGTACGTCTACCGGTTCAGCTCCGAGTACGACGTCGTGTGGTGGATCAACGCCGAGAAGCGGGTCACCTACCGCCGCCTGCTGGCCGAACTCGCCCCCAAGCTCGGTCTGTCGACCGGCGCCGAGTACGGCGAGCGGCTCCGGGCGGTGCGTGACGCGCTGCGCCGGGGCGAGCCGTCCTCCCGGTGGCTGCTGATCCTCGACGGCGCGGACGAACCCGACCAGATCTGGGACCTGGTCCCCACCGGCCCCGGGCACGTGCTGATCACCTCCCGGAACCCGCAGTGGGGCGACCACAACAGCCGCCTGCTGCAGATCCCGGTCTACGCCCGCGACGAGTCGGTGGCCTTCATCCGGCGCCGCGCGCCGCGCCTGTCCGAGGCGGACGCCGACCAGCTGGCCGAGGCCCTGGAGGACCTGCCGCTGCTGCTGGACCAGACGGCCGGCTGGCTCAACGACTCCGACCTCTCCGTCGAGGACTACATCGCCCTCCTGGACGGCGGCATCGACCAGGACGTGGTCAGGGTCTCCGCAGACTTCCCGGTCGCCTTCCAGACCGCCTGGTCGATACTGCTGAACAAACTCCGCGAGACCGTCCCCGAGTCCGTCGACCTGCTGCGTCTGTGCACCTTCTTCGCGCCCGGTTTCATCCCCGTACGGCTGCTGCGGGAGATGCCGCTGGACGACCTGCCCGAACAGCTCACCGGGCTGCTCGAGGACCCGCTGCTGTGGAACAGAGCCATCAACCAGCTGCGCCAGTACTCCGTGGTGCGCCTGGAGTCCCATGACGCGGGCGCCGACTCCGGCGCCTCCTCGGGCGAGTCGCTGTACCTGCACCGCATGGTCCACCAGATCGTGCGCAGCGACATGCCGGAGGCGGACCGGCAGGAGTTCGTCGACGTCGTGCGACGCGCCCTCGCGGCGGCCGACCCCGGCCGCGCCACGGACACCCGCCTGTGGGACGCCTACGCGGAGATCGTGCCGCACCTCAAGTACGCGGACGTCCTGGGCAGCGGCGACCGCAGGGTGCAGAACCTCGTCCTGAACTGCCTGCGCTACATGTACTTCGCCGGCGAGTACACCTCGGGCGTCAAGCTCGGTGAACGTGCGCTGCGCGCCTGGCGGTCCTCGCTCGGCCAGTACCATCCCAGGATCTTCGACCTGATCTACCAGTACGCCAACCTGCTGCGCGCCTCCGGCGACTACGAGCGCACCGAGGCCATCGAACGGGAGGCCGTGAACCGCCTGCGCGAGGAGCGGGGCGAACGGGACCTGGACCATCTGCGGGCGGCCGGCGGGCTGGGCGCCGACCTGTGGGGGCTGGCCCGGTACGAGGAAGCGCTGGAGCTGTACCAGTGGCTGTACCCGACCTACCGCGACCTGCTGGGCGAGGAGGACTCCCGCACCCTCAACGCGCTCAACAACCTGGGATTCTCCCACCGGCTGCTCGGCCACTACCAGCAGTCCCTCGAAATCGACAAGACGACCCTGGAGATGCGCCGCCGGCTGCTGAAGGCACGGCACCCCTGGGCGCTGTTCTCGGAGATCTCCTACGCCATCGGGCTCCGGCTGCTGGGCCGCTACGCCGAGGCCGAGTCCGTCCAGGCGAAGAACGTCCGCGAGAGCCGCCTCGTCATGGGCGCCGACAACCCGCAGACGCTGCGGGCCGAGCACAACCTGGCGCTGTGCCGGCTCCGCAGCGGTGACCGGGCGGGCGCCGGAGCGATGCTGGCCCGCGTCCTGGAACGCTACGAGCGCACGGTGGGCGACCGCCACCCGCAGACCCTGGCCGCCGCCGTCAGCCAGAGCTGCTTCGCCCGGGAGCACGGCGACATCGACCAGGCCCGTGAGGCAAGCGAGTCCGTCCTCGCCCGCTATGAGCAACTGCTCGTCGAAGGCCATCCCTTCATCGCGGGAGTCCGCGCCAACCAGGCACAGATCCTGCGCATGGTCGGCGAACGGGATCACGCGCACGTGCTGGCCGAACAGGCGCTGGCCGACATGACCACGGCGGTCGGGGAGAACCACCCGCACACCCTGGGCTGCGCCATCAACGCCTCCGCCCTGCGCAACCTGGTGGGCGACACGGAGGGAGCCGCCGCGCTCAGCCGGGACACCATCACCCGGGCGACGGAGTCCCTCGGCCGCACCCACCCCCTCACCCTCTCCGCACGGGTGGCCCACGCCGCCGACCTGCGTGGCCTGCGGAACGTCCAGCAGGCCGAGAAGGTCGAGCAGGAGGCACTGTCCGACCTGGAGGCCACGCTCGGCAAGCAGCACGTCCACACCCTCTCGGCCCGCTCCCGGAACAGGCCGTACTGGGACTTCGAACCGCAGCCGAACTGAGCGACCGCACACACCGCACACACCGAAGGGCCCGGCCCCGGGGAACTCCCGGGGCCGGGCCCTTCTCGGTACGTCCGCTCGCGGTACGTCCGCCGGGGACCTACGCCTCGAACACCTCACGCACCAGCTGCTCCTGCTCGGCCTGGTGCCGCTTCGCGGAACCGACGGCCGGGGAGGAGGAGTGCGGACGCGAGATCCGGCGCAGGCGCTCGCCCGCCGGGATGTCCGCGCCGACCGCCAGGTCCAGGTGGTCGATCAGGTTGAGGGCGATGAACGGCCAGGCACCTTGGTTCGCCGGCTCCTCCTGGGCCCACAGGTACTTCTCGGCGTTCGGGTACTTCTTGATCTCCGCCTGGAGCTCGGCACCGGGCAGCGGGTACAGGCGCTCGATACGGATGATCGCCGTGTCCGTGATGCCGCGCTTGGTGCGCTCGGCCTCGAGGTCGTAGTACAGCTTGCCGGCCACGAACACGACCTTGCGGACCGCGGCCGCGTCCACCGTCGAGTCGCCGATGACGGGGCGGAACTGACCCGACGTGAACTCCTCCGTCTTCGACGCGGCGGCCTTCAGACGCAGCATCGACTTCGGGGTGAAGACCACCAGCGGCTTGTGGTGCGGGTTGTGCACCTGCCAGCGCAGGAGGTGGAAGTAGTTCGACGGCAGGGTCGGCATCGCGACCGTCATGTTGTTCTGGGCGCAGAGCTGGAGGAAGCGCTCGACACGGGCCGAGGAGTGGTCCGGGCCCTGGCCCTCGTAGCCGTGGGGGAGCAGGAGCGTGACGCCGCTCGTCTGGCCCCACTTCTGCTCGGCCGCCGAGATGTACTCGTCGACCACCGTCTGCGCGCCGTTGACGAAGTCGCCGAACTGCGCCTCCCACATCACGAGCGCGTCGGGGCGGGCCAGCGAGTAGCCGTACTCGAAGCCCATGACCGCGTACTCGGACAGCAGGGAGTTGTAGACGTTGTACCGCGCCTGGTCCTCGGCGAGGTACTGCAGCGGGGTGTACTCCTCGCCCGTCTCACGGTTGATGAGCACCGCGTGCCGCTGGCCGAAGGTGCCGCGCTGGGAGTCCTGGCCGGACAGCCGGACCGGGGTGCCCTCCAGCAGGAGGGAGCCGACGGCGAGGGTCTCGCCCATGCCCCAGTCGATCGTGCCGTCCTCGACCATCGCCGCCCGGCGCTGCAGCTGCGGCAGCAGACGCGGGTGCACCTGGAACGTGTCGGGGATGTTCACCTGGGACTCGGCGATCCGCTTCACGACCTCCGAGGAGATCGCGGTGTTCACGGCGACCGGGAACTCGGCCTGCGGGTCCGACACCGGGCCGGTGCTCGGCTGGGCCGTGACGGCCTCGCGGACCTCCGTGAAGACCTTCTCCAGCTGGCCCTGGTAGTCCTGCAGCGCCTGCTCGGCCTCTTCCAGGGTGATGTCGCCGCGACCGATCAGGGACTCGGTGTACAGCTTGCGCACCGAGCGCTTCTTGTCGATCAGGTCGTACATCAGCGGCTGGGTGAAGGCCGGGTTGTCCGACTCGTTGTGACCGCGGCGGCGGTAGCAGATGAGGTCGATCACCACGTCCTTGTTGAACGCCTGGCGGAACTCGAAGGCGAGCCGCGCGACGCGCACGACGGCCTCGGGGTCGTCGCCGTTCACGTGGAAGATCGGGGCCTCGATCATCCTCGCCACGTCCGTCGCGTACATCGACGAACGCGAGGACTCGGGGGCCGCGGTGAAGCCGACCTGGTTGTTGATGACGATGTGGACCGTGCCGCCGGTGCGGTAGCCGCGCAGCTGCGACATGTTCAGGGTCTCGGCCACCACGCCCTGGCCCGCGAAGGCCGCGTCGCCGTGCAGGGCCACCGGCAGGACCGTGAAGTCCGTGCCGCCCTTGTTGATGATGTCCTGCTTGGCGCGGGCGATGCCCTCGATGACCGGGTCGACCGTTTCCAGGTGGGACGGGTTGGCGGCCAGCGAGACCTTGATCTGCTCGCCGTCCAGACCGGTGAAGGTGCCCTCGGCACCCAGGTGGTACTTCACGTCGCCGGAGCCGTGCATCGACTTCGGGTCGAGGTTGCCCTCGAACTCACGGAAGATCTGCGCGTACGACTTGCCGACGATGTTGGCGAGGACGTTCAGGCGGCCGCGGTGGGCCATGCCGATGACGACCTCGTCCAGCCGGGACTCGGCGGCGCTGTCGAGGACCGCGTCCAGCAGCGGGATGACGGACTCGCCGCCCTCCAGGGAGAAGCGCTTCTGGCCGACGTACTTCGTCTGCAGGAAGGTCTCGAAGGCCTCCGCCGCGTTCAGCCGGCGCAGGATGCGCAGCTGCTCCTCGCGCTCCGGCTTGGAGTGCTGGCGCTCCACCCGGTCCTGGATCCACTTGCGCTGCTTGGGGTCCTGGATGTGCATGAACTCGATGCCGGTGGTGCGGCAGTACGAGTCGCGGAGCACGCCGAGGATGTCACGCAGCTTCATCATCGACTTGCCGGCGAAGCCGCCGACGGCGAACTCGCGCTCCAGGTCCCACAGGGTGAGGCCGTGCTCGGTGATGTCCAGGTCGGGGTGCTTGCGCTGGCGGTACTCCAGCGGGTCGGTGTCGGCCATGACGTGGCCGCGGACCCGGTAGGAGTGGATCAGCTCGAAGACACGGGCGGCCTTGGTGACGTCGTCGTCGTGCGACGCGTCGATGTCCCTGAGCCAGCGGACCGGCTCGTAGGGGATGCGCAGCGCCTCGAAGATGTCGTCGTAGAAGTTGTTCTCGCCGAGGAGCAGGTTCGCGACGGCGCGCAGGAACTCGCCGGAGGCGGCGCCCTGGATGACCCGGTGGTCGTAGGTCGACGTGAGCGTCATGACCTTGGAGACGCCGAGCTTGTTCAGGGTGTCCTGGCTGGTGCCCTGGAACTCCGCCGGGTAGTCCATGGAGCCGACGCCCATGATCACCGACTGGCCGGGCATCAGGCGCGGCACGGAGTGGACGGTGCCGAGGCCGCCGGGGTTGGTCAGGGAGACCGTGACGCCGGTGAAGTCGTCCATCGTCAGCTTGTTGTCGCGGGCGCGACGGACGATGTCCTCGTAGGCCTGCCAGAACTCGAAGAAGTTCAGCGTCTCGGCCTTCTTGATGGCGGCCACGACGAGCTGGCGGTCGCCGTTGGGCTTCACCAGGTCGATGGCCAGGCCGAGGTTGACGTGCGGCGGCTTGACGAGGGTCGGCTTGCCGTCCTTCTCGCCGAACGACCAGTTCATCGACGGCATGGCCTTGATGGCCTGCACCATCGCGTAGCCGATGATGTGCGTGAAGGAGATCTTCCCGCCGCGGGCCCGCTTGAGGTGGTTGTTGATGACGATGCGGTTGTCGAACAGCAGCTTCACCGGGACCGCGCGGACCGAGGTGGCGGTCGGCAGTTCCAGCGACGCGTTCATGTTCTTGGCGACCGCGGCGGACGGGCCGCGCAGCGTCACGAACTCCGGCCCGTCCGCGGACGCGGCCGCGGGGGCCGCGGCGGCGGGCTGGGCCTTCGCCTTCGGCTGAGCGGGCTGCGCGGGCTGAGCCGGCTTCGCCGCTGCCGGCGCGGCCGGGGCGGCCGGAGCCGCCGGGGCGGCCTGTGCCGGCTCGGCGGGCGCGGTCGGCGCGGCCGGCTGTGCGGGAGCACTGGCGGCGGGCTTCGGTGCCGCGGGCGCCGGAGCGGGCGCGGCCGGTGCGGCGGCAGCAGCTCCCGGCTTGTAATCAGCGAAGAAGTCCCACCAGGCGCGGTCTACCGAATTCGGGTCCTGGAGGTACTGCTGATAGATCTCGTCGACGAGCCACTCGTTCGGACCGAACGCGGCAGCGGGGTTCTTCCCGGCTTGGTCGTCGGTCGAGATGCTCGAGTTACTGGGGGACTGTGGCGACACGGCGGCAACCGCCCTCTTCCGCTTCACAAGGTGATGGACAGCGGGAATAAAGGCTACGCCTCCAAGACCGCGAAGGTCAGGTCGGGCCCGTTCATCGTCGCGTAAGTCACATGAAAAAGCGTGTTTCAGGGGTTGAAATGGCGGGAAACAAGCGTGGTTCACCTGAGGAAGGGACGCCACGGTCCGGGCCTGGGCGCGACTCGCCGCAGGCCTCCCCCTGATCACACGTGTCCGCCAGCGCGGACACCGGTGGATCTTGTGGCTCCGGTTCGAACTTTACGTCAACTTGGCACGGAAGGCTCTCCCGGACGGGTGACCGGGGTGCGGCAGTCCCGCACGGATCCGGCCACCCGGATCCAGCCGCCGCGCCGTCCCGGCGAGCGGCGGTGCCACAGGCCGGGCTCGGCCGGGCCGTGGGAGGTGACGTGCGACGGCCCCGCTGCCGGGCTCCGGGGGCCGCACGTCGCTCAGGTGGGAAGGCGCCGGCCCTGCGTGGGGGAGGGCATGACGGGGGGCGGCGCAGGCCCCGCCGTGCCCTCGCGGCGACCGGCCGTGCCGGGCCGGGCTCGGCCGGGCTGTGGCTGTGGTGTGCGAGCGACCCGTCGACGGGGACCGCCGGGCGCGAGGCCGGGCGCGTCGTCAGATCTGTGGGAAGTGTTCTCCGGGCAGGCTGATCAGGATGCGGCAGCCCCGTTCGGATTCCGCCACGCCGATGCGGCCGCCGTGGAGGTCGACGGCCCAGCGGGCGATCGCCAGGCCGAGGCCCGTGCCGCCGTCGCTGCCGGGGCCGTGCGGACGCCGTACGGCACTGCCCCGGTTGAAGCGCTCGAAGACCCGGTGCCAGTCCGACCGGGGGATGCCGGGCCCCTCGTCCAGGACCTCCAGCTCCAGCGACTCCGGCTGCGGCCCGCGCCGCGCCTTCACGGTCACCCGGCCGTGCGGCGGGCTGTACTTGACCGCGTTGTCGATGAGGTTCGCCACGACCTGGTGGATCCGCTCGGGATCCGCGTGCGCGGTCAGCTCCGGCGGGGACACGTCGAGGTGCAGGTGGACGTCGTTACGGGTGTGGTTGCCGGAGCCGGAGGCCATGCCCGCGCGCGCGGAGGCGACCATGTTGGCCTCCTTCAGCACGCCCGACAGATACGGCCACACCTCGAAGCGCCGCTTGCGCAGGGGTACGACCCCGTTGTCCAGCCGGGACAGGTCCAGCAGCGTCTCCACCAGCCGCCCGAGCCGCTCGGTCTGCTTCAGCGCCGTCCGCATGGTCTCGGGGTCCGCCTCGGCGATGCCGTCGACGACGTTCTCCAGCACCGCCCGCAGCCCCGCGATGGGGGTGCGCAGCTCGTGCGAGACGTTCGCCACCAGCTCCTTGCGCTGGCGGTCCTGCGCCTCCAGCTCGTCGGCCATGACGTTGATCGTCTGCGCCAGGTCGCCCAGCTCGTCGCGGCGGCTCTCCCGCACCCGGCGGGTGTAGTCGCCGTGCGAGATGGACCGGGCCACCGTGTTCATGTCGTCCAGGGGCGCGGTGAGCGAATGCGCCACGAACTGCGTTATCAGCAGTGTGGCGATCATCGAGAACACCGTGATGAAGCGGAGCTCCGTCTTGGTGTGCACCGCGATCATCGACAGCCCGGTCGTGATCAGCACCGAGATGACGACCAGTGCGCCCAGCTTGGTCTTGATCGAGAACGGGCGTACGCCGCCCCAGGGATCCCCGGGGCCTCGCCGTGGGGGAGGCCCGTCGCTCATGGCGTCGGGGTCTCCAGGGCGTAGCCCACGCCGTGCACCGTACGGATGCGCTCGGCACCGATCTTCCGGCGCAGCGCCTTGATGTGGCTGTCGACGGTCCGGGTGCCGGAGGCGTCCGCCCAGTCCCAGACCTCGGCCAGCAACTGCTCCCGGGAGAGCACCGCGCGCGGGGTGTTCGCCAGGCACACCAGCAGGTCGAACTCGGTGGGCGTGAGGTGGACGTCCTCGGACCTGACCCGGACGCGCCGTTGCGCGTGGTCGATCTCCAGCTCGCCCAGGCGCAGGATGCCCGAGCGCGGGGTGGACGCGGCGATCGCCGCCCGCTCCACCCGGCGCAGCAGCACGTGCACCCGCGCGGCCAGCTCCCGCATCGAGAACGGCTTGGTCATGTAGTCGTCGGCGCCCACGCCCAGCCCGACCAGCATGTCGGTCTCGTCGTCGCGCGCGGTCAGCATCATCACCGGAACGGGCCGCTGTGCCTGCACACGACGGCAGACCTCCAGACCGTCGAAGCCGGGCAGCATGATGTCGAGGATCAGCAGGTCAGGTTGCCAGGCCTCTGCGGTGTCCACGGCGGCCGGTCCGTCACCGGCGGTTTGCACGAGGAATCCCTCGGCGCGCAGCCGGGCCGCGATGGCGTCGACGATCGTCGCGTCGTCCTCGACCACGAGGACCCGGCGCTGTGCGCCCGGGGTGGCCGCCGTGCCGTTCTGGGAGGTGTGTGTCTGCTCCATCGCCCGCCCCTGAGTGTGCTTTCCGGAACCAGTGGGGTGATTCCTCGGTCTGCGCATGGTTGCGATTGACGCTTGAATGATCCGCGTCAGGGATGCACATTACGGGGAGTTGCGTCGCCTTTGCTATCCAGGTCGTACGGCGAGATGTACGGCGTCCGGAACGCCCCGGGCAACGGGGATCTCTTCGGTACGCACCTGCCGGAACCCGGCATTCCGCAAGGTATCTTCAAATTCCGGGGAGGGCGTCGCCGACCACACCGCGAGCACCCCGCCCGGCCTCAAGATCCCTGCGCAGCCTGCGAGTCCGGCCGGTGAGTACAGGCCTCCGTTGTCGTCGGTGACAGTCCAGTCCGGTCCGTTGTCGATGTCCAGGCACAGGGCGTCGTACGTGGCGGATGTCTCATTGACGTGGGCGAGCAGGTCGGCTTCCACGATCCGGGTGCGCGGGTCGGCGAGGGCGGTGGCGGAGAGTGCGGACAGCGGGCCGTCGAGATGCCAGTCGATGACCGCGCGCTCGCGTTCCACGACCGTGATCCGGCCCCAGCGGGGATCGGCCGCGGCGTGTGCGAGCGAGAAGCCGACGCCCAGTCCGCCGATCAGCACGTCCGGTGCGGGCCGGCCGTCCAGCGCGCCGTAGGCGGCGTCCACGAGCAGCCGCTCCGAGCGGCCGTCGGAGGTGTCCATCAGGAAGCAGCCGTTTGCGATGATCTGCAGTAACTCCCCGTGCCGGCGCAGGACCACCTCGCCGTAGGGGCCCTGACGGCGGTCCAGGACCACGGGGGTTTCGTGGATGGCGTTCACCTGGTCATCCTCCCCGAAGCAGGCTTTGCGGGCAGCGGAATTACCGGTGACGGGCGGATGTCGGCCGCGGCGCCCGCCGCGCGCACTCCAGGGAGCTTGAGAGGTTCCTGAGAATCCCGTCCCACGTGGCGTCGGTCATAGACAGCGACCAGTGGGACACGAAGGGTGGGGCGGGACGGAAGGAGCGCCTCACCGTGGAACCGACCGCGAGTGCCGCGAGGGCGGCCGAGCTGCTCGACGGCGTGCCGCGCCAGCGAGGCCCGGCGGCGCAGAGCGCTCCGGCGCCGGCTCCTTCCGCCCACCCGGTCCCCGCCCGGTCGCCGGCCCGCCGCCTCCTGCGGCTGCTGCCCACCCCCACCGGCACTCCCTTCACCTTCGGCTACGCGGCCGTGCTGGCCGTCACCTCCCTGATCGACCAGTACGCCGACCCGTCCCTCGTGCACGCCCTGCACCAGGCCTCCAGTACGGATGTCGCCCACCTGCTGCGCACGCCGGTGCTGGTGCTGCTGGCGAGCGCGCTGTGGGTCGCGGGCGGGCTCGTGTCGCCGTACACGCTCGGCTTCGTGCTCGTGCTGACGGCGCTGGAGCGGCGGGCCGGCGGACTGCGCGCGGCCGGGGTCTTCCTGCTCGGGCACGTACTGGCCACGCTCGCCACCGAAGTGCCCGTCGGGCTCGCCGTCCTGGCCGGTCATCTGCCGGACAGCTCCCTGCACCGCATGGACTACGGGATCAGCTTCGGTGTGGCGGCCTGTGTCGGCTCGCTGGCCGGCCTGCTCACCCCGTGGCTGCGCCGGCCCCTGCTGGCCCTGGCCGGCTGGATCCTCGTCCGGGACCTGATCGCCTTCACCGACCCGATGACCGACTGGGGTCATCTGATCTCCCTGGCCATAGGGGTGGCCACCTGGCCGCTGGTCAGACGCGGGCAGCCGACCCGCACCGCCTGACTCCCACCGCCGCTCAGCCCACCGTGCTCGGCAGCATGCGCACATGTGTACGTCCGTACGCATCGATGCGTACACTCGTACACATGGGATACGGACTGCTGGCCGCGGCCATCACGGCGGAGGTGGCCGGGACGACGGCCATGAAGTACAGCGACGGCTTCAGCAGGCTGTGGCCCTCGCTCGGCACGGTGGCCGGCTATCTGGTCGCCTTCGCGCTGCTCGCGCAGACCCTGAAGGTGATGCAGGTCGGCACCGCGTACGCGATCTGGGCCGGAGCGGGTACCGCGGCCGTCGCCGCGATCGGGGTCGTCTTCCTCGGCGAGCCGGCCGGGCCCGCCAAGGTCGCCGGGATCGCCTTCGTGATCCTCGGTGTCGTGCTGCTCAATCTGGGCGGGGCGCACTGATGGCGGCGGCACGGCGGTACGACCCCGAGCGGCGGCAGCGGATCATCGACGCCGCTATCCGGGTGGTGGGCCGCTCCGGGATCGG
This sequence comes from Streptomyces sp. NPDC001843, assembly GCF_042891955.1. Taxonomy (NCBI): domain Bacteria; kingdom Bacillati; phylum Actinomycetota; class Actinomycetes; order Kitasatosporales; family Streptomycetaceae; genus Streptomyces; species Streptomyces sp. NPDC001843. Next base: position 87,547 of record NZ_JBIATQ010000010.1, read on the forward strand.
CGGGCTCAGCCATCGCTCCGTCGCGGCCGAGGCGGATGTGCCGCTCGGCTCCACCACGTACCACTTCAAGACCCTCGACGACCTCCTCGTGGCCGCCCTCCGCCAGGCGAGCGAAGGCTTCGCCAAGGTCGTCCGGGACCACGGCGGCGCCCTCGCCGACCCCGGCCGCGACCTCGCCGCCGAGCTGGCCCGGCTGACCGGCCGCTGGCTGAACGACGACCGCGCCGGCGCGGAGCTGGAGTACGAGCTCTACCTCGCCGCGCTGCGCCGCCCCGCGCTGCGCCCCGTCGCCGCCGAGTGGACGGAGGAGGTCGCCGAACTGCTCGCCCGGCGCACCGACCCGCGCACCGGACGTGCCCTGGTCGCGCTGCTCGACGGGATCTGTCTGCAGGTGCTGCTGACGGGCGGTGAGTACGACGAGGAGTACACGAGGGACGCGCTCGCGAGGGTGATCGGGGCGGGCGGCTAGACGCGTCGGCTCCCCCCCCGGACGCTTCGGACGCCCCGGACTCCCCGGTCGCCCCGGCGCACCCCCGGCCGTCAGGCCCCGCCCTGCGGCGACCACACGTACGGCGTGAGTGTCGTCACCGCCCGGAAGCCCAGGCGCCGCAGTACGCGCGAGCTGTCGGCCGAGGCGTCCAGGTGGAGGTAGGTGACGCCCCGCGCGGCGGCGAGGGCGGCGCGGGTGGCGACCAGGGCGCGGTAGACGCCCTTGCCCCGCCACTGAGCAAGGGTCGAGCCGCCCAGCAGGCCGGCGAACTCGGTGCCGGGGCGGAAGGACAGCCAGGCCGCGCTGACCATGTCGCCGCCGGCCTCGGCGGCGTACACGGCGAGGTCGTCCGGGGCGGTGGCGAGCCGCGCCAGCAGGTGCTCGGCGAGCCAGCTCATGTCCTGCCCCCAGACGGTCGTCTGCAGCGCGCCGATCCGGTGGATGTCGGCGTCGGCGCTGACCCGGCGCAGGCGCACGCCGTCCGGGAGTTCGGGCCGTTCCACGGCCAGGTCCGCCACGGGCGCGACCAGCACCGTCTCCTCGGCCCCGGGTGCGAAGCCCGCCGCGCGCAGCCGGTCGGTCAGGTCCTCGGGGGCGTCGTGGCCGCGGACCTTCCACTCCACCGCCTCCCCGCGCGCCGCGAAGTAGTCCCGCTGCCGGCAGATCAGCTCGTCCAGCTCCCGTCCGCGCAGTTCCAGGTCGGGCGGCGCGTTGAGGATGCCGCGGAACAGGCCGACGGTCCGCAGCAGCCTGCCGTCGTACTCGTGCGTGACGCCGGGCGGCGGGGCCGGCGGCGTCGCGCGTATCTGGGAGTCGTAGGCGGCGAGTAACGCCGAGGTGTCGGTCATCCGGTGCACCGTACGGGGAATGCGAGGGCGGGTGGCAACTGCTTTTCCGATGGGGCCCGCGCGGCGCCCATCTGATGATCGCTCACAGCGAACACCCCTTGGGGAACAATCGGAGGCTCACGAGCATTGAGTCGGCATAGCTCAAGTTGACTGCCTAAGGGGAGATCATGACTGCTGAGTCCACGGCGTCCACACCACTCACCCTGCCCGTGCTGCCCCTCGACGACGAGGTCGTGCTGCCCGGGATGGTGGTCCCGCTGGATCTGAGCGACTCCGAGGTGCGGGCCGCGGTGGAGGCCGCGCAGGCCGCCGCCCGGTCGGAGCCGGGGAAGCCCAAGGTGCTGCTGGTGCCGCGCATCGAGGGGACGTACGCCAATACGGGTGTGCTGGGCACGGTCGAGCAGGTCGGCCGGCTCGCCGACGGTGACCCGGGCGCCCTGATCCGCGGCCGCGGACGGGTGCGGATCGGTGCCGGGACCACCGGGCCGGGTGCGGCGCTGTGGGTCGAGGGCACCAGGATCGACGAGAGCGTGCCGGACCCGCTGCCGGGTCAGGTCGCCGAACTCGTCAAGGAGTACAAGGCCCTCGCCAGCACCTGGCTGAAGAAGCGCGGCGCCTGGCAGGTCGTGGACCGCGTCCAGGCCATCGACGACGTCTCCGCGCTCGCCGACAACGCCGGTTACTCGCCGTTCCTGACCACCGACCAGAAGGTCGAGCTGCTGGAGACCGCCGACCCGGTCGCCCGCCTGAAGCTCGCCACCCAGCAACTGCGCGACCACCTCGCCGAGCAGGACGTCGCCGAGACCATCGCCAAGGACGTCCAGGAGGGCGTCGACAAGCAGCAGCGCGAGTTCCTGCTGCGCCGCCAGCTCGAAGCCGTCCGCAAGGAACTGCGCGACCTCAACGGCGAGAAGGACGGCGAGGAGTCCGACGACTACCGCGCCCGCGTCGAGGCCGCCGACCTGCCCGAGAAGGTCCGCGAGGCGGCCCTGAAGGAGGTCGACAAGCTGGAGCGGTCCAGCGACCAGTCCCCCGAGGGCAGCTGGATCCGCACCTGGCTCGACACGATCCTCGAACTGCCGTGGAACGAGCGCACCGAGGACGCGTACGACATCCAGGGCGCCAAGGCCGTCCTGGACGCCGAGCACGCGGGCCTGGAGGACGTGAAGGAGCGGATCACCGAGTACCTGGCGGTGCGCAAGCGGCGTGCCGACCGCGGCCTCGGCGTGATCGGCGGCCGGCGCGGCGGTGCCGTACTGGCCCTGGTCGGCCCGCCAGGCGTCGGCAAGACCAGCCTCGGCGAGTCCGTCGCGCACGCCATGGGCCGCAAGTTCGTCCGGGTCGCCCTCGGCGGCGTCCGCGACGAGGCCGAGATCCGCGGCCACCGGCGTACGTACGTCGGCGCGCTGCCCGGCCGGATCGTCCGCGCGATCAAGGAGGCCGGTTCGATGAACCCGGTCGTCCTGCTCGACGAGATCGACAAGGTGGGCTCGGACTTCCGCGGCGACCCCGCGGCCGCCCTCCTCGAAGTCCTCGACCCGGCCCAGAACCACACCTTCCGGGACCACTACCTGGAGGTCGAACTCGACCTGTCGGACGTGGTCTTCCTCGCCACCGCCAACGTCCTGGAGGCCATCCCCGAGGCCCTGCTCGACCGCATGGAGCTGGTCCGCCTCGACGGCTACACCGAGGACGAGAAGGTCGTCATCGCCCGCGACCACCTGCTCCCGCGCCAGCTCGACCGGGCGGGCCTGGGCAAGGACGAGGTCACCCTCGACGAGAGCGCGCTGCGCAAGCTCGCCGGCGAGTACACGCGCGAGGCGGGCGTGCGCAACCTGGAGCGGTCGATCGCCCGGCTGCTGCGCAAGGTCGCGGCCCAGCACGAACTGGGCGAACGGGAGCTGCCGTTCACCGTCACCGACGGCGAACTACGGGACCTGATCGGCCGGCCGCACCACGTGCCCGAGTCCGCCCAGGACCCGGCCGAGCGCCGCACGGCGGTCCCGGGCGTGGCGACCGGCCTCGCGGTGACCGGCGCGGGCGGTGACGTCCTGTACGTCGAGGCGTCCCTCGCGGACCCCGAGACGGGCGCGGCGGGCCTGACCCTCACCGGTCAGCTCGGCGACGTGATGAAGGAGTCGGCGCAGATCGCGCTGAGCTTCCTGCGCAGTCACGGCGCCGAACTGGAGCTGCCCGTCGCCGACCTGAAGGACCGGGGCGTGCACATCCACTTCCCGGCGGGCGCGGTCCCGAAGGACGGCCCGAGCGCCGGCATCACGATGACCACGGCGCTCGCGTCGCTGCTGTCGGGCCGACTGGTCCGCACGGACGTGGCGATGACCGGCGAGGTCTCGCTGACCGGCCGCGTCCTGCCCATCGGCGGGGTCAAGCAGAAGCTGCTCGCCGCCCACCGCGCCGGGGTGACCACCGTGATCATCCCCAAGCGCAACGAGCCCGACCTGGACGACGTCCCGGCCGAGGTGCTGGACAAGCTCGACGTCCACACCGTGACCGACGTCCGCCAGGTCCTGGAGCTGGCGCTCACGCCCGCGACCAGCGACGCGACGCCCGAGGTTCCGGCCGCGGCGTGACGGACGCGACCGGAGAGGCAAGGCCCGGGTCCCGTGAGGGAGGCCCGGGCCTTCGCCACGACGTCAGCCGTCACGTCATCCGCGAGGTCAGTCGTCACGTCATCCGCGAGGTCAGCCGTCACGTCATCCGCGAGGTCAGTCGTCACGTCATCCGCGACGTCAGCCGTTCGCGAGGGCGACCACCCGGTCCAGCGCCCCGTTGAACCTGTCGTGGTCCCCGACCGTCGGTCCGGACGAGGTGTACTGCCACATGGTGTAGAAGTCCCAGCCCGCCGGGAGCGTCCCCGGGTCCGACGCGTACTTGGCGATCCACAGCGGGTTGCTCGACGCGAAGCCGCCGTAGCCGCCCGTGCACTGGCTCCACCAGCTCGTGGCCGTGTAGACGACCGCGTCCCGTCCCGTGCGCGCCTTGTACGTCTTCAGGAAGTCGGCGATCCAGCCGACCATCGCACTGGTGGACTTGCCGTAACAGGCGGCGCCGTAGGGGTTCCACTCGATGTCGAGGGTGCCGGGGAGGGTCCTGCCGTCCTTGGACCAGCCGCCGCCGTGGTCGACGAAGTAGTTGGCCTGGGTGGCTCCGCTCGTGGTGTCCGGGGTCGCGAAGTGGTACGCGGCGCGGATCATGCCGACGTTGTAGGAGCCGTTGTACTGCTGGGCGAAGTACGGGTTCGTGTAGTACGTGCCTTCCGTCGCCTTCGTGTACGCCCACCTGACGCCGCTGTTCCACAGGGTCGACCAGGCGACGTTGCCCTGGTAGGCGGAGACGTCGACGCCCTCGGTCCGGGTGACGGCGGTGGGGGCGGGGCTGCCGGCCCGGCCGTCGTGGGCGAGGACGCCCATGCCCATGTGGGCGGTGCCGCGGGCGGGAGCGCTCGCGGCGTGCGCGGTGGACAGGGGGAGGGTGAGGGAGAGGGCCGCGAGCAGGGCGGCGGCGAGGGCCGTGAGAGCGCGCGGGCGGATGGAACCGGATCTGGACACGGACATGACGCGCCTCCGTGACGAGGAGGGGGTGGGGGAGTGGGGAGAAATGGGGGGGACCCACGGGCGGACCCACTGATCGATCTGCTGGCGTGGGCATGCCACTAGGGGCCTGTTCATGAAGCTACGCACGTAGATGACGGCGTGGAAGAGGGTCCGGATACCGCCGTTGGTCTACGCCTGCGAAATACTTGGAGAGCTGCGGCAACGACGAGGCCCGGCAAAAACTTTCAGGACCGGGAAACCCGAGCAGAGGTGCTGACGTGCACGAGGACGCGAACGGCGGCGGACAACCCGTCGCCGCCGAGGTGACGCCGAGCGGTGCGGACCAGGAGTTCCTGGCACTGGAGCGCGAGCTCACGGTGTTCCTGCGGCGCGCCCGCGCCAAGCAGGGCGAGATGGCCCGCGAGGTCCACCCCGACCTGGAGCCGGCCGCGTACGGCCTCCTCGTCCGCCTCGATGAGCACGGCAGCCAGCGCGCCACGGAACTGGCCGCCTACATCGGGGTCGGCAAGGCCACCATGTCCCGCCAGCTGCGCGCCCTGGAGGAGCTGGGGCTCATCGCCCGCGAGCCCGACCCGGCGGACGGGCGGGCCTGGCTGGTGAGCCTGACGGACGAGGGCCGCCGCCGGGTGGGCAAGGTCCGGGAGGCCCGCCGCGCAAGGTACCTCAGCCAGCTCGCGCACTGGGACCGGCGCGAGGTGGCCGAACTGGCACGGCTGCTGCACGAGCTGAACGGGACCACGGAGAAGTAGGGCCTCCCCCCCCAACTGTGGGCGGCCGCCGGGAGCGGCCGCCTCACAGCTCCGCGTACACCACCGTCGCGTCGTCGTGCGTCTTGCCGCGCCCGAGGAACGCCCGTTCCTCCCGGTCCGCCGTCTCCCGTTCCCGTACGCGGTCGACCGGTGCCCGTGCGCCTTCCTTGCGGATGACGTCGAACAGGGCCGTCCAGTCGCCCTCCCGGAACTTCTCCACCCAGCGTGTCGCGCCGTCCGTCAGCGCGGCCAGGGCGCGCACCTCGTGCCGGGGAAGGGTGCCGGTGACCGCGCGGGCGGCGACCTCCGGGTCCGCGGCGGCCGTGAAGAAGCCGCCCTCCTTGTTGCGGGCCCTGGCGTCGCAGACGGCCTCGCTCGCCAGCCAGGCGCGGGGGATCCGGTCCAGCCGGTCGTCCAGGACGGGGGTGACCGTGCCGTCGGGGGACCGCAGCAGCAGGGCGGAGTCCGAGAGGACCAGGTGGTCCAGGGTGTCCTGGGTCCAGCGGGCCAGGACCACCGTCGCCTGGGGGGTGCGCGGGTGAGAAAGGTCACAGGTGGCCGAATGTGCGTCGGCCGTTCGACGGATCGCCCGGGAGAGTATCTCCGGCAGGGTCAGATCAGGGTGCGAAACGGCCAGTTCGGTCAGCGCACCGCCCAGTCGCGCGGTGTACCAGGGGACGGAATGCAGACAGCCCGCGCCGTCCCTCGGCGGGGTCACACCGTCGAGGACGACGACACAACCGCCCTGCCCGGAGGCCGGTAGCCCGACCGCGGCGAAGTCCTCGTTGGGGCGGCTCGCGTCACCCGGTTCCGAAACGAGTTCAGTACGCATTCGGCCAGTCTGCACGACCCTTTCACAACGTCCGCGAAAGGCTGGCAACGATCGCGGAATTCCCGCCACCTCGCAGGTCAGACGCCTGTTTTGGGCTGGAATGGCGTGCTCCGGGAAGGCGTGGTGGCGAATCCTGCCAAAGCCTGCCGTCCGCGTCCAACCGGCCCACCGCGGGGGGCCTGCGCACACACCGGAGGAACTTGCCCGCCAACTCCCAACCGATGTTCACTCCTTTGGGTGGCGAGCCAAGTGATGCGCGACCACTGACCACCGGCACTGGGAGGGTCGGGGGACGGACCGTACCGGGTGCGGGCACCACTCGCGCCGACGTGACGGGGCGCCACCCGGGCCCATGGGTAGACGAGTTCAGGAATGCGAGCACCGGTGCAGAAGACGCGGCCTCGGCGCACAGGCAACCAGACGGCCTCGGGAGGGGACGCCGAGCGCACCCCGGTCGGCACCGGCCGCCCCACCCACGTACGCAACCGGCTCATAGTCGCCGTCGCCGTGGTGGCCGCCGCCATAGCCGGGGCCGGAGTCCCCTCCCTGCTCACCGCCTCCGGGGAGCTGAGCGACTCCCAGGACCTGGTGACCCTCGCGCAGGGCACCCAGGACGCCCTCACCCTCGCCCACTCGCTGGCCGACGAACGCGATGAGGTCACCGCCTACGTCGCGGCCGGCCGCCCCAAGTCCCAGGCGCCCTCCGAGCAGCGCAGCGCCCGCGTCGACCGGCAGACCGAGGACCTGCGCGCCGACACCGACCTCCCCCACTCGCTGCGGATGGACCTCGACGGCATAGCGGCCGTACGCCGGTCGGCGCTCACCGGCAAGAGCACGGCCCTGGAGGCGCACCAGGCCTACTCCGCCGCCATCACCGAACTCCACCGGCTCGCAGAGCAACTGGCCGAGCAGACGCCCCCGCGGGCCGGCTCCGGCGCGTACGCGCTCGCCGAGCTGGACTCCGCCGTCCAGCAGGCCGCCGCCGCCCGCGGCCTGCTCGTGGCAGCCCTCGACGTGCCCTCCAGCGAGCAGACGGTGATCAGCCCCACCACCGGCCTGCCCACCACGACCACCACCGCCTCGGGCGCCGAGAAGAAGCAGCGCGACGCCCTCGCCGCCGCCGCCCAGCAGGCCAGGATTCGCTCGGACGCCGCCCTCGCCGACTTCCGTGACACCGCGCCGAAGCCGGCCGTCTCCTCGTACGACTCCACGGTCACCGGCCCCGAGGTCAACTCCGCCGAGAAGTACCTGGCGTCCCTCACCGACCAGCCGACGCTGAGCGACGACGACCTCGCCACCAGCACCAAGAAGCTGGACGCGGCCCTGTCCGCCCGGGTCGACCTGATGCGGGGCGTGGAGTCCGCCCTCTACGACCACCGCACCAAGGACCTCGCCAAGCTGCGGGACGACGACGTCACCGCGCTGGAGATCCGGATCGCCGTCCTCGGCGCCCTGCTGCTGGTGGCCGTCGGCATCGCCACCGCGATGGCCCGCAGCCTCACCCGCCCGCTGTCCGTACTGCGCCGGGGCTCGGCCCGCCTGGCCGAGGCGGCGGACCCCACCACCGAGGAACCGGTCAAGTTCACCGGCCGCAACGACGAGTTCGCCCAGGTCGTCCGCTCGGTCAACGCCCTGCACGCGCACGCCGCCGCCCTCCAGGAGCGCATCACCACCCTGGAGACCGACCGCAGGCACCTGGTCGGCCAGCGCCAGAAGATGGCCGACGCCCGCGAGGAACTGCGCGCCGAACTCGCCGACTCCGCCGCCCAGCTCGAGCGGCTGCGCACCAGCATCGGCGGCACCTTCGTCAACCTCGCCCTGCGCACGCTCGGCCTGGTGGAACGCCAGCTCGCGGTCATCGAGGGCCTGGAGGAACGCGAGGACGACCCCGAGCGGCTCTCCACCCTCTTCAAGCTCGACCACTTCGCCACGGTCATGCGCCGCCACAGCGAGAACCTCCTGGTCCTCTCGGGCACCGAGCACGTCCAGCAGCACCCGGGCCCGGTCCCGCTGGTCGACGTCGTCCGGGCGGCGGTCAGCGAGATCGAGCGCTACGAACGCGTCCGCATCGCCGCCCTGCCCCCGCACGCGCACGTGGCGGGCTTCGCGGCCGACGACCTCTCCCACCTGCTGGCCGAACTGATGGAGAACGCAACTTCGTTCTCCCCGCCGGACCTGCCCGTCGAGGTCTCCGGCTGGCTGCTGGAGAGCGGCGAGGTCATGCTCTCCGTGCAGGACGAGGGCATCGGCATGACCACCGAGCGCCTGGAGCGCCTCAACTCCCGCCTCGCCGACTTCGATCCCGAGTCGCCCTACGACCAGGAGGGCGAGGACGGCCTCGGCCTCGGCCTGTACGTCGTGGCCCGCCTCGCCCACCGCCACGGCGTCCGCGTCCAGCTCCGCGAGCAGAAGCAGGGCGGAGTGGCCGCGGTCGTGGTGCTGCCCGTGCCCCTGCTGTCCCAGCCCCCGGCGGCGGCCGTGCCCGGGCCCACCGTCGCGGGCGGCACCCACACCTTCTCCCTGCCGGGCGCGGACGCCGAGGCCAACTCCAACATCCTGCACGGCCGCCACACCGGCGGCGACCCGCTGGTGACCCTGGCGGAGCGGGCGGTACGGAACTCCCCGGACGCGGCGGAACCCGTACACGAGGCCGCCGAGCGGGCCCCGGGGGAGATCCCCGAGACCCCCGCGGAGAGCACGATGGAACTGCTGCTCCCGGACCTGCAGTCCACCCCGGCCCCCGAACCCGAGGCCACCCACGAACACCAGGCCGCCGACGGCCCCAAGGCGAGGCAGGGCCCCCCGGCGCCCACACCCACCCACGCACCCGCAGCCGCCGACGGCGTCGCGCCCCCACAGGGGCCACCCGCACCGGCGCACGAAAGCCGCACGGGTGGTGCGGGTGGGAACGCCCCGGCCGAAGGCGGAGCCGAGGCCGGGGCGCCGCAAGAACACACCCGCACGGACGACGAAGAGCGACTCACCGCCAAGGGCCTGCCCAAGCGCACCCCGAAGATCAGCGCACCCGCACAGGCACCCCGCAGGCGCAGTGGCTCCGTAGACGCCGAAGCCCTGCGCCGCAGGCTCGGCGGCTTCCGCCAAGGCGCGGAAGCCGGTTACCGCCACGTAGAGGCGGAAGCCGCCACAACCGAAGAAGCCACGGGGGGCACAGTCGAGGAGGCAAGCAGTTGACCGCGCCCAGTACCTTCGGACTGAGCAGGGAGGCCCGCAACCTGCACTGGCTGCTGACCAACCTGGTGGAGGAAGTCCCCGGCATCCAGTCCGTCGCCGTGGTCTCCTCCGACGGCCTGCTCCTGCTGTCCTCCGATCCCGCCGCCGCGGCGGAGGCCCGCCAGGCCCGCCCCGGCAAGGGCCCCCGCGGCTCCTCCGCCGACCTCGCCACCATCGTCTCCGGCATCGGCAGCCTCACCGTCGGCGCCGCGAAGCTGATGGGGTTCGGCGGGGTCAAACACACGATGGTCGCGATGGACGAGGGCAGCCTGTTCGTGATGTCGATCAGCGACGGCTCGCTGCTCGGTGTGCACGGCTCCGCGGAGTGCGACATGAGCGTGGTGGCGTACCACATGGCGCTCTTCGTCGGCCGCGCCGGCCACGTCCTGACGCCCGAGCTGCGCAGCGAGCTCCGTAAGTCCATGGAGTCAGAGTCGACGGGGAGCGCTCGATGAGCAGCAGCACGCCGAACAAGCTCCCGGTCCGCGGCGGAGACCGCAGGCCCGCCCGTGTCCGCCCCTACTCGCTCACCGGCGGCCGTACCCGCTTCGGCCACGTCCTGCTCGTGGAGACGTTCGTGGCGACCACGGCGGCCATCGAGGCCCCCGAGGAGCGCAAGGAGCTGACGAGTGCTCCGCTCTCCGCGGTCATGCCGGAGATGCGGGCCATCGTCGAACTGTGCCGCCGTATGCGCACGGTGGCCGAGATCGCCGCGCTGCTGAAGATGCCGCTCGGCGTGGTCCGCGTCCTGCTGAGCGACCTCGCGGACCAGGGAAAGATCCGTGTGTACGGAACCGGAACGAACCACGGCGCCGGCCGGCCGGACCGCGCACTGCTGGAAAGGGTGCTGAATGGACTCCGCCGTCTCTGACGCCGTCGCCCCCTACGGGCAGACCCCGGGAACCCCCCTCGCCGAGCCCGACGAGGACCTGAAGTCCTGGCAGACGGACCGCACCCGGGCCCCCATCGCGACGAAGATAGTCGTGGCGGGCGGCTTCGGGGTCGGCAAGACCACGATGGTCACCTCCGTCTCGGAGATCACGCCCCTGCAGACCGAGGCGCTGATGACCGAGGCGAGCGAGGAGACCGACGACCTCACCGCCACGCCCGGCAAGCTGACCACCACCGTGGCCATGGACTTCGGCCGCATCACGCTCGACGACGACCTGGTGCTCTACCTGTTCGGCACGCCGGGCCAGCAGCGGTTCTGGTTCATGTGGGACGACCTGGTGCGCGGCGCGATCGGCGCCGTCGTGCTGGCCGACACCCGCCGTCTGCGGGACTGCTTCCCCGCGCTGGACTACTTCGAGAGCTGTGGGCTGCCGTACGTGGTGGCGGTCAACCACTTCGACGGCAGCGAGCTGTTCGAGCCCGAGGACGTGCGCGAGGCGCTGACGGTCCCCGCACACATACCTGTCATGATCATGGACGCGCGCCGCCGGATCTCGGTGATCGAGACCCTGCTGGCACTCGTGGGCCACGCGCTCGACGAAACCCCCGAGTAGCACCCGAAAAGCAATCTAGGAGCACCACCCGCATGCGGAAGATACTCGTCGTCGGGGCCGGCCAGTCCGGTCTCCAGCTCGCCCTCGGCCTCCAGTCGCACGGGTACGAGGTCACCCTGATGTCCAACCGGACCGCGGACGAGATCCGCTCCGGCCGGGTCATGTCCACGCAGTGCATGTTCCACACGGCGCTGCAGCACGAGCGCGACCTGCAGCTGAACTTCTGGGAGTCCCAGGCCCCGAAGATCGAGGGACTCGGCGTCTCGGTGGCCGCCCCCGGCTCGCACGACCCGGGCCCGACCCAGCGGGCGATCGACTGGGTGGGCAGGCTCGACGGGTACGCGCAGTCCGTCGACCAGCGGGTGAAGATGGCGGGCTGGATGGAGACGTTCGCCCAGCGCGGCGGCCAGCTCGTCATCCACGGCGCGGCGGTCTCCGACCTCGACTACTTCTCCCGTACGTACGACCTCGTGCTCGTCTCGGCGGGCAAGGGCGAGCTGGTGTCCATGTTCGGCCGCGACCCCGAGCGGTCCCCGTACAGCGAGCCGCAGCGCGCGCTGGCGGTGGCGTACGTGCACGGCCTCGGCCCCCGTCCCGAGCACCCGGAGTTCGACGCGGTCCGCTGCAACCTGGTCCCCGGCGTCGGCGAGCTGTTCGTCATGCCGACGCTCACGAACTCCGGCCGCGCCGACATCCTGTTCTGGGAGGGCATACCCGGAGGCCCGCTGGACGTCTTCAAGGGCGTCAAGGACCCGGCGGAGCACCTCTCCCTGACCCTGGAACTCATGGAGAAGTTCACGCCCTGGGAGTACGCGCGGGCGACCCGGGTCGAGCTGACCGACGCGGGCGGCACGCTCGCCGGCCGTTACGCCCCGACCGTCCGCAACCCCATCGGCCGCCTCCCCGGCGGCGGCCTGGTCCTCGGCGTGGCCGACGTCGTCGTCGCCAACGACCCGATCACCGGCCAGGGCTCCAACTCGGCGTCCAAGTGCGCCGCCGCGTACCTCGCCTCCATCCTGGAGCAGGGCGACAAGCCCTTCGACGAGGAGTGGATGCAGGCCACCTTCGACCGCTACTGGCAGACGGCCCAGCACGTCACCAAGTGGACCAACGCCATGCTGGCCCCGCCGCCGGAGCACATCCTCAACCTGATCGGCGCCGCGGGCCAGCTCCAGCCGGTCGCCGACCGCTTCGCCAACGCCTTCAACGACCCGGCGGACTTCGAGAACTTCTTCTACGAGCCGGAGAAGACCCAGGCGTACCTCGCCGCGGTGGCGGGAGCCTAGGGGCCGTCCGGCCCCGGAAGGGGGCTGGAAGCAGGCTCGGGAAGGGGGCCGGGCGCAGGCCCCGGGAGGGGGCCGGGCGCGGCCTCCGGCCTGCCCAGCCCGGCGAGCTGTTCCGGGGTGAGGGAGGCGAGCAGCTTCTCGATCTCCGTGAGTTGCCGGCGTACGTCGTCGCGGGCCTTCCCGCGCTGCGCGGCGAGGGTGAGCTGTACGTCGAGGGCCTCGCGGGCCTGGCGGGCCAGGCGGTCGCTGCGCTGTTCGCTGTCCGCGAGCCGGGCCAGGGTCCTGGCCCGCTCGCGTGCCAGCCGTCCGATCACATGGCCCTCGTCGAGGGCGTGCTGCGGGTCGCGGGCCAGCAGCAGGCGTACGTACGGGGAGATGGCGGTGCTGCTCTGGTACTGCTGCCGGGCCAGCCTGCCCGCCGCGCTCCTGCTGTCGTACAGGGCGCGGCGGGCGCGGGCCAGCTCCCGTTCCCGCCGGTCGACCTCGGCGCGCTGCCGTTCGAGCTGCTCCCCGGTGCTCTCGTAGGTCCTGGTGGCCTGCTCGGTCTGCCGGTAGAGCCGCTGCAGTTCCGTCAGCATCTCGACCACGGTCCGCGGGGGCTGCGGGACGGCGGACGCGGTGGGCGCGGGTACGAGGACGGCCTGGGCCGCCACCGTGGCCGTACACACCAGGCGCAGAAGTCTTCCTGACACGGCATCACCTCCGGTGCGGTAGGCGGACGATCCGCCATTCGTATTTCCGCACCGCGAGCATGAGGCGGGCGCACGCGAGCCGTGCAACAGGTGTGCGCCGTTCGGCGCAACGGTTTCACCCGTCGGCGTCGTCCGGCCCACCGGACCGGCCGGCGTCGGGCTTGGACCAGGGCCATCGGATGCCGCCGCCCGGGCCGGCCTCCGGGTCGTACGTGTACTTCCATCCCCGCACCAGCCCCGTGCGCCTGCTCTGCTCCCGGGGCACCCGCCGGTAGACGAGGACGGTGGGCGGGCCGCCGTCCGGGTCCGGGACGGGGATGCGGTACGTCTTCGGGGGGTGGCCCGTCATGCCCAGCAGCACGGGCAGCACGCGCCCGTCCATGGGTCCGCCCTCGAAGGGGGTGTCCTGACTCTTCACGGGACCAGTGTCAGGCATCCCCGGCCAGGGCCGTCGTGACCAGCTCCGCCGTCTGCGCATCCCGGCCCGCGGTCACCGTCAGCACGGCCACGAACTGCTCCACCAGCCAGTCGCGCAGCTCGTCGACGGGCGGCTGCTTGTCCTCGTCGAGCCAGATGAGGGAGGCCGCCTCCACGGCCGTGATCCACATCCGGACGGTCATCCGCAGGCGCGGACCCGGTTCCGTGACGCCGAGGTGGCTGAGGATGTGCTCGGCGGCGGCCCGGCGCACACCGTCGACGATCGCGGTCGTCCGGGACGTCTCCACGACGCTGCCCCCCTGCAGGAGGGCGCTGAAACCGGCGTCGTGCTCGTCCACGAAGGCCAGGTACCGGTCCAGGGCGCGGGCCAGGCGGGGCAGGAGCGGACCCTCGCGGGGCTCGTCGAAGCACTGCTCGAGCTCGTCGGCTGCGGAGCGCAGCGCGGCCTCGTACAACTGCTGCTTGCCGCCCGGGAAGTACCGGTACACCAGCGGACGCGAGACCCCCGCCGCCTCCGCCACGTCGTCCAGCGACACCTCCTCGGGCGCCCGGTGCGCGAAGAGGGACAGCGCGGCGTCGAGGAGCTGACTGCGCCGTTCCTCGACGCTCAGCCGACGGTAGGCGGGAGTGGGGGCGGCCTCCGGGGTCATGCACCGCAGCGTAATCGCTTGCAACGCTGAAGCCGGGGGCCTCTTCAGGCGAGCAGCCCCGACGACCTCCACAGCCGTCGACCGACCCCCCGCAGCACCCCGATGTCGTCCAAGAAGTCCGTCAGCCGTTTCGCCCCCGTCTGCATGACCTCCCGGCGGTGGGCGCTGGCCTTCACCTGGGCCAGCGCCTCCCGCTTGTCGAGGCCCACGTTGGTGTACACGTCCGGGTTGACGAAGGCCACCGAGAAGACGCGGGCGAACTCGCCGGAGGTGACCCGGGTGAACTCCTGGGACCAGCGCGGCGCGGTCACCATCTGGCGGCGGAGCTCCTCACGGGCGTAGCGGACGTGGCGGGCCTCCTCGACCACGTGGATGCGGGTGACACCCCGGATCAGGGGCTGCACCCGCTCGTCCGGGAAGGTCAGCCGCTGCATCCAGTCCAGGACCTCCTCGCCGAGCAGCGTCGCAGTGAACGAGCCGGGCGTGGTCGAGATCGTCTTGAACAGGCGCCCCAGGTGCTGGTGGGCCCGGCTCACCGGGTACCAGGGCGCGTCCCCCCGGGAGATCAGCCGGGCGAACATCTTGGAGTGCCGGCACTCGTCCTCGATCTCCGTCAGCGCGTACCGGACGTGCGCGCTCGTCGCCGCCTTGTCGTAGATGTGCCGGACCAGCAGCTGCATCAGGATGATCTCGAACCAGATACCCAGCGAGGCCAGCGCCGCCGCCTCGTGCTGGGAGAGCAGGATCCGCTGCTCCTCGCTCATCCGCCGCCACAGCGGCGTGCCGTACAGCGACACCAGCTCCGGCGGCCAGAACCACTTCCCCTCCTCGAAGGGCGCGTCCCAGTCCAGCTCCTCGTCCGGGTCGAAGGAGTGCCTGGCGGAAGAGGCGAGCAGCCGCTCGGCCACCTGCTCCCGGTCCTTGAGCAGGCCGAGCGCGTCGCGCAGCCCCGCGAGCGCCTCGCCTTCCGTCACCGTCGTCATGGCCGTCCCACCTCGTCGCCCGGAGTCACTTGCCCTGCGGCACTTATGAGACTGCTTGTCAGCAAGCGCGTCAATCCCCTGCACGCCTCTTGTTGACTCGGCGTCTACGTGTGAGCCTGCCAACATGCCGACCTACGACCTCTACGCCATGGACTCGGGCGACCCGCACTGGCAGGTGCCGGCGAGCGGCGCCGCCCGCTTCAGCTGGGAGTACGACGACGGCCGCGACCGATTGCTCGCCCTGTACCAGAAGGGCAAGGACAAGCAGTGGGACGGGCAGAGGCGCATCGACTGGGACCTCGAGGTCGATCCCCACGACCCGCTCGGCACCCCTGACGAGGCGATGACCCTGTACGGCACGCCGTACTGGGCGAAGATGACCGACAAGGACAAGGGCGAACTGCGCAAGCACTACGCCTCCTGGCAGTTCAGCCAGTTCCTGCACGGCGAGCAGGGCGCGATGATCTGCGCGGCGCGGATCGTGGAGTCCGTCCCCGACCTGGACGCCAAGTTCTACTCCGCGACCCAGACCATGGACGAGGCCCGGCACGCCGAGATCTACGGCCGCTTCCTGCACGAGAAGATCGGGATGCTCTACCCGATCAACGACAACCTCCAGTCCCTGCTCGGCGACACCCTCCGCGACTCCCGCTGGGACATGCCCTACCTCGGCATGCAGGTACTGATCGAGGGCCTCGCGCTCGCCGCCTTCGGCATGATCCGGGACACCACCGACAAGCCGCTGCCCAAGCAGATACTCGCCTACGTCATGCAGGACGAGGCCCGGCACGTCGCCTTCGGTCGGATGGCCCTGCGGGACTACTACAAGCAGCTCACCGACGCCGAACTGCGCGAGCGCGAGGAGTTCGTCGTCGAAGGCTGCTATCTGATGCGGGACCGCCTGCGGGGGGTCGAGGTCCTGGAGAACTTCGGCATCCCCAAGGCGGAGGCCGAGGAGTTCAGCGAGCGCTCCGAGTTCCTCCGCCTCTTCCGCCAGCTGCTCTTCAGCCGCATCGTGCCCTGCGTCAAGGACATCGGCCTGTGGGGCAAGCGCCTGCAGGAGGCCTACGTCGACATGGGCGTCTTCGAGATGGGCGACTCCAACCTGGACCTGCTGATGGCCCAGGACGAGGAGATCGCCGAGAAGCTGGACGCGGAGCGGTTCGCGGCGGAGGAGCGGGAGCGGGTGGCTGAGGTGGAGGAGGCCATCGAGGAAGGTCAATGCCTCGGCGGGTGATCACTCGATTGACGGACGTATCGGCATATTCGCCTGGGTACGCTGGCTGTGCCAGGCAGACTCCGCCCCATGGGAGTAATCATGAGCGCCGCGCGTGACTACGGGCTGGACGAGGACTACGAGTGGCCCCGTCCGCCGGAGGGCGGCTGGACGGCGGACGACCTGGACCGGCTCCCGAACCTTCCTCCGCACACGGAGCTGATCGACGGGAGCCTCGTCTTCGTGAGTCCGCAGACCCGCTTTCACCTGCGTACGATCCGGCTTCTGGAGTATGCCCTGCTCAGCCAGGCGCCGGACGCGTACGACGTCGACCGGGAGTTCAGCGTCAAGCTCGACCGGCGCAACCGGCCGGAGCCCGACGTGCTGGTGTACCGTGCGGACGCCGATACAGGCCCGCACCAAACCTGGCACCACTCCGACGCCGTCGTCCTCGCCGTCGAAGTCGTCTCCGAGGACTCGGAGGAACGAGACCGAGAGGCCAAGCCGCGCAAGTACGCGGCGGCGGGCATTCCGTACTTCTGGCGTGTGGAGGACGGCGGCAACGGCCTACCGGTGGTTTACACCTACGAACTCGATCCGGCCACGAACACGTACGTCAGCACCGGCATCCACCATGACCGACTGAAGCTGACCGTCCCGTTCCCCCTCACCATCGACCTCACCGCGATCAACCGCCGACCGCCGGTTGCACCTCCTGCGGAGGGAACGACATCCGCAGGGTGAACGCGTAGTCGGTCGGCCCATGGGCGCGCAGATGCAGCAGCCGCTCCTCCGCCTCCGCCACGGTCGGCCGGTGCCCCGCCGGCACCCACCACAGCACCGCCATCGCCTCCGACACCCGCTCGAACCACTCCCGGCGCCGTGCGAGCAACTCCCGGTGCCGTCCCTGGTACATGAACGCGGTGAGCGCGTCCTTGTCCCGCCACACCGACATGTTGATGATCAGCCAGTCGTCACCGAGGACCGGGATGTCGGTGGCGTCGCCGGACTCGTCCTGCAGCCGCCACACGAACCCGTCGGCTGCGTCCGCCACCGCGTTCACCGGGTCGAGCGCGTCGACGAAGTCCCACAACTGCGGTGAGTCCAGCGGGTACTTGAGGCGGGCGATGTTGACCTGGGCGAGTTCGTACGCGGCGGATGCGGTCATGATCGGACGTTAGGTCGGTCACTCGGCGACCGTCACCCCCGTCTCACAGACCGAGAACCGCCGACATCACCGCCTTCGCGATCGGCGCCGCGTCACCGCCGCCGCTGATGTGACCGCGGTCGGCCGAGGCGTCCTCCACCACCACCGCCACCGCCACCTTCGGCTCCAGGTCGTCGTCGGCCTGCGCCCAGGAGACGAACCAGGCGTACGGCACACCGGAGTTGCCGACGCCGTGCTGGGCGGTGCCGGTCTTGCCGCCGACCGTGGCACCCCGGATCGCGGCGTTGCCGCCGGTCCCCTCCCGCACCACGTCGGTCATCAGCTCCCGCATCCGCGCGGCCGTCGACGGCCGCATCACCAGCCGCGGGGGGCGAGGACCGTACGCCGCCACGGTCTCACCGCCCCTGCGGGTGGTCCGCTCCACCAGGTACGGCGGCCGGAGCTGCCCGCCGTTCGCGACCGCCGCCGCGACCATCGCCATCTGCAGCGGCGTGGCCCGGGTGTTGAACTGCCCGATCGAGGACAGCGCCAGCTGCGCCCGGTCCGCGCCCGGGTCGAAGGTGCTCGGCGCGACGGGGAACGGGATCCTCGCGTGCCGGTCGTTGAAGCCGAACGCCTGCGCCGTGGCCAGCATGTGCTCGGCGCCCGTGTCCACGCCCAGCTTGGCGAACACCGTGTTGCACGACCACTCGAAGGCAATCCGCACCGAGGCGTCCCGGCAGCCGTCGGACTCGTTCGTCAGCCTCGTCCTGGTGCCGGGCAGCGTGTACGGGTCGGGGGAGCGCGTCCGGCGGTCCAGGTCCCGCACCGCGCCCGCGTCGAGGGCCGCCGCCGCGGTCACCACCTTGAAGGTGGAACCCGGCGGATACGTCTGCCCCACCGCCCGGTTGAGCATCGGCTTCTCCGGGTCGTCGCCCAGCCGGGCCCAGGCCGAGGTCACCGCCTCGCCGTTCCCGGACAGCTCGGACGGGTCGTACGACGGCGTGGACACCAGCGCCAGCACCCGGCCGGTCGCCGGCTCGATCGCGGCCACCGCCCCCTTGCGCGCCCCCAACCCCCTGAACGCCGCCTGCTGCGCGTCCCGGTTCAGGGTCGTCACCACGTCCCCGCCGGCGTTACGGGCCCGCGCGACGTGGTTCCACAGCGGCAGCGGCGACAGCATCGGGTCGGTGCCGGACAGCACCGCGTCCTCGGTGTGCTCCAGCAGCGTCGTCCCGTACCGCTGCGAGGAGAACCCGGTGACCGGGGCGTACAACGGGCCGTACCGGTAGCTGCGTTCGTAGCGCAGCTGCTCCCCGCTGTCCCACGAGCCGGTCACCGGCTCGCCGCCCACCAGGATGTTCCCGCGCGGCTGCTGGTAACGGGCGATCTCGGGGCGGCGGTTGGCCGGGTTGCCGTCGAAGGACCGGCTCTGGACGACCTGGACGCGGGCCGCGTTCACCAGCAGGGCCGCCAGCAGCAGGACGCAGAAGGCGGCGGCGTGGTGGATGTGCTTCGTCACGGGGCCTCCTGCCCGTCGTACTGCCGGCGGGCCGAGTCGCTCAGCCGGATCAGCAGGGCCACGATCGCCCAGTTGGTGACCACGGACGAGCCGCCCTGCGCGAGGAACGGCATCGCCATGCCGGTCAGCGGGATCAGGCCCGTCACCCCGCCCGCGATCACGAACACCTGCAGCGCGACCAGCGAGGCCAGCCCTACCGCGAGGAGACGGCCGAAGGGGTCGCGCAGCGCCAGGCCCGCCCGGTAGCCGCGCTCCACGAGGAGCCCGTAGAGCAGGAAGATCGCCGACAGGCCGGCCAGGCCCAGTTCCTCGCCCGCCGTGGCCAGGATGAAGTCCGACTTGGTGGCGAAGCCGATCAGCGTGGAGTGGCCGAGGCCCAGCCCCGTGCCGGCGACCCCGCCCGCCGCGAAGGCGAACAGCGACTGCGCCAGCTGGCCCGGCCCCAGCCCGGCCTCGATCGTCGCGAACGGGTGCAGCCAGTCCTGGACCCGGCCGTGCACGTGCGGCTCCAGCCGGCCGACCGCGCCCGCCCCGAGCACCGCGAGCAGCAGCCCGACCGCGATCCACCCGGTGCGGCCGGTGGCGACGTAGAGCAGGACCACGAACAGGGCGAAGAACAGCAGCGAGGTGCCCAGGTCGCACTCCAGGACCAGGACGCCGACGCTCAGCAGCCAGATGGCGACGATCGGGCCGAGGACCCGGCCGGTGGGCAGCAGCAGCCACCCGACACGGCGGCCGCTGTGGGCGAGCGCGGTGCGGTTGGCCGCCAGGTACGCGGCGAAGAACACCGCGAGCAGCACCTTCGCGAACTCGCCCGGCTGGATGGAGAACCCGGCGATGCGGATCCAGATACGGGCGCCGTTCACCGCCGGGAACAGCACCGGAAGCGTCAGCAGCACGAGGGCCGCGGCCACGCACACGTAGGCGTAGCGCTGCAGCGCCCGGTGGTCGCGCAGCAGCAGGACGACCACGATGAACAGGGCCACGCCCAGCGTCGACCACACGAGCTGGGCCGGTGCCGCCCGGTCGCCCGGTGTCTCCAGGTCGAGCCGGTAGATCAGCACCAGGCCCAGACCGTTGAGCAGCACGCCGATCGGCAGCGGGAGCGGATCGGCGCACGGGGCCCGCACCCGTACGGCCGTGTGCGCGAGCAGGGCGAGGAGGCCGAGCCCGGCTCCGTAGCCGGCCGCACCGGGCGGGACGGCGCCGTACCTGGCCAGCCCGACGGCGCAGTAGCCGTACACGGACAGCAGGACGGCCAGCACGATCAGGGCGAGTTCGATGCCTCGGCGCCGGGGGAGGGGTACGACGGGCGCCCGGGACTGTGCCGCCGCCACGGTGGTTCCGGCCTTGGTCATGTCCGGAACTTACCTAAATGCGGCATCCCATGTGCCCTGTTCGTCACTCGCCTTCCGAGATGTCAGCTTGCAGTGTCAGCGTCGCCACCGCTCCGCCGTCCAGGGCGTTGGCGAAGGCCAGCCGCGCGCCCAGCACCTCCGCCTGGCCCACCGCGATCGTCAGTCCGAGCCCGTGCCCCTTCGCCCCGCCCTCGGTACGGAAGCGCTGCGGGCCGTGCCGTAGCAGGTACTCCGGATAGCCGTCACCGTGGTCCCGTACGGTGACCACCGGCCCGTCGCCCGTCAGCTCCACCGTCAGTTCCACCGGCGCACGCCCGTGCTTGTGCGCGTTGGCCACGAGATTGCCCAGCACCCGCTCCAGCCGCCGCCGGTCGGTCTCCACGCGCGCGTCCCGCACGATCCGCACCTCGGTGTCCGTGCCCGACGCCCGCACCACCCGCTCCGCCAGCGCGCCCAGCTCCTCCGTGTCCACCGCCGGCCGCTCCCGGCCGGCGTCCAGCCGGGAGATCTCCAGCAGGTCCTCGGTGAGGGTGCGCAGCGCCGCCACCCGGTCGCGCACCAGCTCCGTCGGCCGACCCGGCGGCAGCAGTTCGGCCGCCGCGTGCAGCCCGGTCAGCGGGGTGCGCAGCTCGTGCGCCACGTCCGCGGTGAACCGCTGCTCGCTCAGCAGCTTGCTCTGCAGCGACGACGCCATGGTGTCCAGCGCGTCCGCGACCGCGGCCACCTCGTCCTGGGGGCGGGTCGGATCCTGCGCGAGCGGATCGTTCACGCGCGCGTCCAGGTCGCCGGCGCTGATCCGCCGGGCCACCCGCGCCGTGCCGTGCAGCCGCCGTGTCACCCGGGTCACCGCGAACGCGCCGACCAGCAGTGTCAACCCGATGGCCAGCGCCGACGACCACAGGATCGCCCGGTCCAGGCCGGCTATGGTGCCCGCCTGCTGCGAGTAGTCGACCTCCACCGCGAGCGCCCGGCCGCCGTCCACGGGGCCCGCCGCCCACATCGTGGGGCGCCCGTGGTGCGTACCGACCATCGTCCCCCGCTGCCCGCTCACCGCCAGCGCCCGCAGAGCGGCGGGCAGCCCCTCGGGGTCCACCCCGGCGCCCCGCCACAGACCGTCCCCCGCCTGGAAGTCCTCGGTCGCCTGGGCCAGCCGGTCCAGCGCCTGATGCCGGGCCTGCCCCACGGTCTGGTCGGTCACCGAGACGTGCACCAGGACGCCGAGCAGCGCGGCCAGCGCACAGCACATCACCACGATGAAGACGGCGGCCTTCACGGCCAGGGTGCCGGCCCACTGGGGAAGGCGAAGCCGGGGAAGCCTCATCCGCGGGGCCCTCATCGCAGGCTCGCCGAGGGGGACACCGAAGGGGAGGGCGTGCGGGTACTGTGCCGCCCCCGCCTTAGGCCATGCCTGCCGGTGCGCAGGAACTCGTCCCGGGAGAAGACCATCGCACGCTGCTGCGCGTCCCAGGCCCAGGTGGTGCGGTACTCGTAGCCGGTGATCCCGGCCGGCGAGCGGACGATCACGGTCCGGCCGGCCAGCTCGACCCCGGTGATCGCGTCGTTGTCGGCCATCACCTGCACCAGCCGGTGATGCTCGACGGTGTAGACGCGCACGGCCGTCTGGTTGGTCGGATACAACCGGAAGCCCAGCGTCATGTCGTCGCGCCCGTCCCCGGTCAGATCGCGGTAGTACGCCTTCAGCACGGGGCACCGCCGCGCGTCCCCGCCGGGCCCGCAGTCGTCCATCCGGACCGCCGTGGCGTGGTACGCGCCCTTGCTGCCGTAGTCGTCGGGGTGCGCCGCTATCTCGGCACGGACGACGGCGACCGGGGAGACCGCGTGGATGTCGTCACCCGGCACGGCGACGCCCTTCACGGTCTCCGTGCTGCCCTCGTCGTACGGCCAGGCCGGGCTGGACGCCGGGCGCAGATCGGGCCAGAGCCGGTCGGGGCCGACCGCGGCCGGGGTCGCCCCGGCGCCGCGCAGGCCGCCCGTGTCACCGCAGCCGGCCACGGTCACCGCCACCAGGGCGACGGCGCAGGCTGCGAGGGCGGCGCGGGCGGCGCGGGCCGGACGGGTGCGGGGCACGGTGCTCCTGTGGCTCGAATCATTCGGTAGTACGACCGCACGGCGGCCCAGCACACCTTATTCGGCCAGTTCCTCCAGCAGGCGGGCGGTGGCCAGACCCGCGCGCAGGTACTCGACGAACAGCTCGTTGTGCAGCGCCCAGGGGGAGCGCCGGGCGCGGACGACCCGTATCGCGTCCTCGGCATCGTGCCCCCGACGGACCAACGCATGGGCAATGACCAGGCCAGATCGGTTGTACCCGTGGTAACACCGAACGAGGACCTTACGGCCCGCGTCCAACGCGTCATTCGCCGCCCGGGCCAGCCGCATCACACCGGCGAGCTGCGTACCGTCCAGCGGACCGTCGGGAATCGGCCACACATGATGCTCGATGCCCGGCTCCGGCCCATGCCCCGGAAGCCGAAGCAGCGTCTGTACGAGATCGAACTCGTCCCGCACGACGGCGAACTCCAGCTGCCCCGCCGGACTTCGGAACTCATGGCCGCCCATCCACAGGCCCGGCACTATCTCGCTCCACGGGGTACCCGGAGCCGGTACATCGGGTTGTCTCCTGCGGGTACGCAACGGCGCCTCCCCCACTCCGTCCCCCCACCGCTGTCAAAGGTAACGGGGTTCTTGCCCGGGGAGCACCCCGCCTGTTCCCATGGTCGAGGGGTGATGCGGATGAGCGGACTGCGCGTCGTGCCGACCTGGCGGCACGGTCAGGAACGGCTGTACGTCTGCGGCAGGGACGGCGGCAACATCGCCTGGTACGACCGAGAGGCGGCCCGGGTCAACCTGCTCAGTGAACACCAGAGGGAAGCCGTACTCGAAGCCCTGGGCCCCTTCCTGACCGGTCCGGTCACGGTGGGCCCGCCCCCGGTCCCGACCCCCGCCGAACTGGCCCGCCTCACCCTCCACCCGGACGACGACCTGGCCCCCAACCGTCCCGGTGAGGCCCTCCTGGTCGCCCTGGACCGCAACCCGGCCCCACCACACCGCCTCCGCCCCGACCCGCGCCGCCGCGCCCTCGCGGCCGAGCAGACGATCGGCGAGGCGCTGGACCGCCTCGACGGCGCGGGCTGGCACACCCTCCACTCCGTCCCCCTCCCCGGCGGCGACCGCATCCACCACCTCGCGATCGGCCCCGGCGGCATCTTCACCGTCCACACCGTCCCCGCCCGCCGCCACCGCGTCCTCATCACCGACCCGATGGTCACCCTCGGCCGCCGAGACCCACAGCCCTTGCTGCGCCAGGCCCGAGCGGACGCCGACCGCGCGTCGTACGCCCTGACCGCGGAGGTCCGCCCGGTACTGGCCCTGGTCGATCCGGGGGAGGTGTCGGTACCGGTGCCGCTGCGCGAGGTCCGCGTCCTGCGGGACACGGAGATCGGGGACCTGTCCCGCCTGGGGGGCGTGCTGAAGCCGGCGGACGTGGAGGCGCTGCACGCGATGGCGCGGGACCGGGGGACGTGGGGGAGGGTGTGAGGGGGTGCCCTTTGGGTGCGGGCCGATGAACACCCAGCCCGTCGGGGTGCCGTTTCAGTGCCGCCCGGCATTGCTCAGCCCGTCCGGCGTTCGAGGACGAGGCCGTTCAGGCCGATGGGGTCCGGGGCGGAGCCCCGGCGGGGTGCATGGGCGGAGCCCCGCCGGGGGCCACGGGGCGCAGCCCCCAGCGGGGTCGAAGGGGCGGAGCCCCTGGAGGACGGGAAGGGTAGGGACGGCGGGGGCGAAACCCCTCACCCCGGCAACACAGCCGCCCGCCCACGCTCAAGCAGCGGCGCCAGCAAATCCCCGTGATCCTGCAACCGCGCCGCAACATCCCCGGCCCGGAACACAAGCTGCTCCGCAGACCGACACCCCCCCACCTCCTCCCAAGTCACCGGCACCGAAACATACGGCTCAGCCCGCGCCCGCACGGTGTAAGGCGTAGCGGTCGTCTTCCGCGCCGCGTTCTGGCTCCAGTCCACGAACACCTTCCCCGGCCGCAGACTCCGCGTCATCCGATGCACCACCAGCCGAGGCATAACCCTTTCCGCCTCCACAGCCAGCCCCTTCGCATACTCGGACACCCGCTCCGAAGAAGCCCCCCGCACGGCCGCCAGCAGATGCAGCCCCTTGGACCCGGACGTCTTGACGTACGCCGAGACCCCATCAACGGCCAACCGCTCCCGCAACCACAACGCGACCTCACAGCACTGCACCACACCCGCCGGCGGCCCAGGATCCAGATCGAAAACGAGCCGATCCGCGCACCCGGGATCCTGGATCACCCACTGATGCGTATGGAACTCCGCAACGAGATTCGCCGCCCACATCAGCGACGCCAGATCCTGCACCAGCACCATCCGCGCGGGCCCCTCCGACCGAGGCACCTCACCGGTCGTGACCCACTCGGGCGTACCAGGCGGCACGTTCTTCGTAAAGAACACCTGCCCACCCGGCCCGTCCGGATACCGCAGAAACGAAACCGGCCGATCCCGGAGATGAGGAAGCAGAACCTCAGCGGTGACCGCGTAGTAGTGCAGCAGCTCCCCCTTGGTGAAGCCGGTAGCCGGATACAGCACCTTCTCCAGGTTGCTGAGAGCGACCCGCCGCCCCTCCACCTCTGCGATAGGCGTCATACGATGAGAATCCCACGCAAGCCCTGGCAAAGCTGGACGAAACAACGAAAAGCAAAGGTGCTGCACGTGCGATCCATCTGGAACGGCGCCATCTCCTTCGGTCTCGTCAGCATCCCGATCAAGCTGGTGAACGCCACCGAGAGCCACTCCATCTCCTTCCGCCAGATCCACACCGAGGACGGCGGCCGCATCCGCTACCGCAAGGTGTGCGAACTGGAGGAGAAGGAGGTCACCCAGGCGGAGATCGGCAAGGGATACGAGGACGCGGACGGGACGATCATCCCGATCAGCGACGAGGACCTCTCCCACCTGCCGATCCCGACCGCGAAGACGATCGAGATCGTCGCCTTCGTGCCGGCCGACCGGATCGACCCGCTCCAGATGGACGCCGCGTACTACCTCGCCGCGAGCGGCGCCCCGGCGGCCAAGCCGTACACACTCCTCCGTGAGGCCCTGAAACGCAGCCACAAGGTGGCCATCGCCAAGTACGCACTGCGCGGCCGGGAACGCCTGGGCATGCTGCGCGTCGTAGGGGACGCCATCGCCATGCACGGCCTGCTCTGGCCGGACGAGGTCCGCTCCCCGGAGGGCGTGGCCCCGGACGTGGGGGTCACCGTCCGCGACAAGGAACTGGACCTGGCGGACGCGCTGATGGACACCCTCGGCGAGGTCGACCTCCAGGACCTGCACGACGAGTATCGCGAGGCCCTGGAGGAGGTCATCGCGGCGAAGGCGGCCGGCGAGATGCCACCGGAACTCCCCGCCCCGCCGTCGGGCGGCAAGGTCCTCGACCTGATGGCCGCGCTGGAGAACAGCGTGCGGGCGGCGAGGGAGTCGCGCGGCGAGGAAGCGGCCGACAAGAGATCCCTCACCCGCGCCGCCCCCAAGGAGACGGGCGGCAAGAAGTCGACTTCGACGGCAAAGAAGACGACGGCCTCGAAGACGACGGCGAAGGCCACCACGAAGAAGACGGCTACCAAGAAAACAGCCGCGAACAAGACAGCCACCAAGAAGACAGCCGCAAAGAAGACCGCAACCCGAAAGCGAACCGCCTGATCGGGAAGGTCCCCCGGACAGGCGAGGGGCAGGCACCGCCGCGCCCGCCCCCGGACCGTCAGCCCATGACCTGCCCGCTGTCCAGCGCCGCCCCGGCATCCCGCTGAGCCGGGATCGCCGGCAGCGCCCGTACCGCCATACCGGCCCGGTGCTCGTCGGCCGCCGCGCACAGCGCACGGGCCGCGTCGTTGAACCGGGCGACGGCCGGCGGGTCGGACGGCCCCAGCAGGTGCAGCTTCAGCTCGGCACGGGCCCCGGCGTAGGTGTCGCGCTCAGGGTTGCGCACGGACTCCAGCAGGTCCGGTATCCCGGAGGCGTCCGGGGTGAGGACGGCGCCCGCCCGGACGGTGGGGAAGGTCTCCCGGAAGTCCTCCTCGGCGAGGCCGCTGGTGTTGGCGACGGCGTACGGCTTCTCGCTCTCCAGATAGTCCGAGATGACGCTGGAGACATCACTGACCAGCAGGTCGGCCACGTTGAAGCAGGCGTAGACGTTCGGCCGGGCCCCGGTGACGATCCGGTGCTCCCACGCGGGGAACGAGGCCCAGTATGCGGCCTCCCACGCAACGGTCGCGGCGGCCACGGCCGCACCCCGGCCGGCCTCCGGAACCCCCTGCAGCAGCATCCGCTCGGCGTCGTCCGCGCCGCTCCGGAACGAGGACGTCGTCAGCTGGTCGAGCTCGGCGGTCCGCGCGGCCAGCTCCGCCGCCACGGACGGATCCGGCCGCTCGTCGGCGTGCTCGGCGGCACGCTGGGCGGCCGCGTCGCGGATCATCTCCTTGATCCGGGCGTTCGCGGCCCCCGCCCGAGGATCGACCGACCCGGTCAGCGGGTGCGGCTTGTACAGCAGCCGGACCCCGGGATCGGCCAGGAGGGCCCGCACGATGTTCTCGCCGGCCTCGATGACGGAGGTGTTCCCCGGATTGCCGTCCCATCCCTCCCAGGTAGGGGCGTAGAGAACAGTCGTGTAAGCCCCCGCGGGCGCACCGCGGTACGGCTCGATGACATCCAGCTGCGGACGCCCGATCTCCACCACATCACGGTCGTCGACGCCCACAGCGGCCAGCGCGTACCGCTCGCGCGCCGCGGGACCGGCCACCCATACCTCGTCGTACGCCTTCGCGTACGGGTTGCAGCTCGACAGCTTGTCGCTCTCGCCGTGGTTGACGAACGCGTGCTTGATGGTGGGGATCCGCAGCACCTGCGAGGTCTTCCCCGAGTTCGACGGGTGGATCAGCATCTTCAGCGTGGACTGCTCCAGCCGCATCAGATCGGCGACCTTGGGCAGACAGACGATCGGAATATCCGTAGAAGCGATCTTCCGCACCATGAACCGCTCACGCAGCACGATCAGCGGACGCCCCTCCAGCCGGGCCAGCGGCTCCAGCCACATGTTCGCCTGGTAGGCCGAGCTCGTGCCGCCGGAGAAGTACATGCCCACCGTCGGCCGGTACTCCGCCAGCCACGCCTCGAACCACTCCAGCGCCTGCTCGCTCGTCACCGGCCTGCGCCCCGGCCGCAGCCGCACCAGCAGCATGCCGACGGCCACCACCGCGAAGACACAGGAAAGGGCGATCCCCGCGGCGGCCCACCGGGCCGAGCCGTTCACCGCGGTGACCAGCAGCCCGACCGTCGACGGCAGACCGAACATGAGCAGCCGCTGCCCGGAGCGGCGCATCAGCAGCGCCGGGGGAGCGGTGCTCAGCCGCAGTGCCGAGGCGTCGACGTTCCGGGTCACCACGGGCAGGGTCCGGGAGCGGCGGACGAGAACCGCGGCCGCCTGGCAGGCGAAGTGGAAGGCGTAGAAGACCAGCAGACCGCAGATGAGAGCCAGGTACTTGGTCTCGTAGTCCTGTTCCTCGATGCGTATCAGACCGGCCACCAGCAGCAGGTCCCGGACGACCTGGCGCACGAACACGGTCGCGTGCAGTCTCCCGAGGGCGGCGGCCATGTTCCGCTGCCACCGGTGCAGCGCGACGTCCGCCGTCACTCCGACGACGGTGGCGGCGACGAGCACGGGGACACTGGGGAGGAGGGCGCCCACCGCCTGCACGGCGAACGACAGCGCGAGCACCGTCGGCAGGAGGAGACGCGCCGCCCCGGTACGCAACCGGGCGGACAAGGGGGATGCTGACACTTCGCGGGCTCCAGGCAACTCAACATCCTCGAGCTCGGACTTGCTGACTGGCGCGATCAGGTTGCCGCGGGCCGGAAGCCGATGCGTACGGACGTTCTCTTTTCAAGCAGGTGGTCGGACTTTACCTGTCCGTTGGCTGGAATTCACCTGTGAGCTGATGGAAAGTTACCGACGCCACCGCATCGTCACCTCCAGGTGGCGAACGGTCACCGGTGATCACCGAACGTCCGGAACGACCGTCACCGGTCACCTATCCGGACGCCCACTGCCCTGGACGCGACCGGCCGGCCGAACGCCCCCCGCCACTCCGCACGGTCGATCACGGTCGCAGCGCTTCCGTCGTGTCTCGGCCGCATGCCGCCAACCGGCGGATGCTGCTCGCGCCTGCCGCATCGCGTCCTGTTCCCCCAGAGGACGGCTGCCCCAGGCGTCCCGTCCGGTTCGCCGTCTACGCACATGCCGCCCATCTGTCGACGCTCACGTCATGGGGGTTTACGAAGAGGAGCCGCGAAGGCTCGGCAGTGGACAGTCCCGCTGTCCCTCGTGCGGACTGCTGGGGGATCGGGTGGCAACGCTCGAACACGACTGGGTCCTGCTGGAGCCGAACATGTCCCCGCCGGCCCACACGGTCCCGGCGGAACACCGCTGGATCGAACTGTCCGACGGTCGGGTGACCGTCTACGGGGTATGCCCGCCGGACCAGTTCCAGCGATGCCGCATCGAACACCGCCTGGCCTGCCCGGCCCAGCCCCTACCAGACCTCTGGCCGTGGCTGACAGCCCTACGGGACGAGAACGCCCGCCACGCAGAACGCCAGGCCACTCCGGAGCCCCCGCCGCCCGCGGAGGAGTGGCCGGACGCCGGCTGACGGCCGTACAGAAGCCGCCGGGCCGCCTCGCGCTCGGTCGTCAGCCCCACCGGCTGTCGTCGGCATGCCGGCGTTGCCCCCCTTCCGGGCAGCCGACAGCTTCCGACACGGGATACGGGTGGGCGACGCGTGGAACGAGCTCAATAGCGGTGGTTGGGCCAGTGCGGATCCTCCCAGCGGGCGGGGCCGGTGAGTCCCATCAGCCGTATCCGGTGAAGCAGTTCCTCCGGTGCGTCCTGGGCTTGAAGCCGTGCCGGGGCGTGTCGGACCAGCCAGGCCGCGAGCTCGGTGCGCAGCGTGTCCGCGTTGTCGTTGTCCCACATGTTCCATGGAAGTTCGTCCCCGAGCAGGTCGTACTCCCAGTGCGCAGCCGCTTCTGCCAGGTGCCGGTCGGGCACCGGGTGATCGAGCGCCTCCCAGGTGCTGAGCCACGGGCTGAGCGTTGCGGAAGCCTCGGTGCACAGCGCGAGGAGCTCGTACACGGGGACAGCGGGCTCCGGTTCGGTGAGGCTGTGAGCCCACCAGGCATGCAGGAACTCCCACACCGCCGCGCTTTGGTGAGCGGGCCACTGCTGCCAGTGGCCACGAGCGAACGAACCTCCGACCTCGCATACAGCGAACATGGGCACGGTGCCGCTGACCAGCGCCCTGGCGAACTGAGGCAGAATTCGGCGCAGCACCGCGCCGTGATCGATCCAGTCGGGGGCGGTCCAGGTGCGGTGCAGAAGGTCCGGGTCGAGTTCCACGTCCGGGACTTTCAACTGCGCGAGCTCTTCTTCACTCCCCCAGTGGCAGTCGCACTGCGCCTCGTCGTCGCGGGCGGTCATCCCGCGAAACGTGACGGCCAGGCGGTCGAGAGCACGGTCGAGCCGGAATCGTGCGGAGGTGTCGTCGAGGTTCATCGTGTCGGCACAGCCTCAGGAGGACTCCGGGTGGCTTCCGCCAGCCGAAGATCAAAATCTTACCCGGGGCCGGCCGCCGCGTCACCGGGGTCGCCCCTCTCACAGCCGCTTGCGATGTCTCGAGCACCAGGAAACAAGGCCGACGGACGGGCAGCCGGTGCTGGTTCCGGAAGGCGAGCAGGAGATCGTTCGCCGGACCGTGGGCGGTGAGGTGCTGGCGCCGGTAGGTGCTGCGGAGGAGTGTGCACGGTGGAGGCGGACGGCCTCACCCTCCTCGCCACAGCCGGCAGGGACCGCACGCTCCGCCTCTCGGACCCCACCACCGGCGGCCACATCCGCACCCTCGAAAGTCACACGGCTGGGTCACTAAGGGATACAGCCCGGCGGGTTCTGAGGGCCAACGCACGGCACCCTTGATACTGCGCTCGGCGATTTCGCCGTGGCCTTCGCTGTCTGAGGCATCGCCTCAGCACTCGTCACGCCCACCGCTCCGGCGAGCAGCGCTGCAACACAAAACGCACCGACGAGGTGTCGGATGCGCTGCCGGGCGCTTGTCGCCATGATGATCTCCCGTGGCTCGGGGTGGCGATTACTCCTGTTTTGCCAGCTTAGTGCCAAAACGCCCTCATACGTCGCCGAGCTGGACGGCGTACTGGCAGCCTGCGGACCGCCGTCAGCCGGCCATTGCGGCATGAACTTGCCATTACGTTCGCCCACCTCGCCGCCCTGCCACGACCTGCCACCTGACCCGCGGTGCTTCTCCCTGCGGCCTACGACCCGAGGGCCCCTGGAGAATCCCACCTCGGCGTCGGGCCGCGGCCATGCCCGCCCGGCGACCAACAACCGAAAACCACAGGCCCACCGCGATCAATTGGACTCCCGCCCAAGCCAGAACGGGAGGCTACAACTTGATCACCGACACCGAGGCCGAGCCGGAGTTGGCCGCGTAGGCCCGGTGTCCGTCCTGGGAGACAGCGACCCATACCGGGTACCCGTCGACATCGATGGGGTTGCCCACGGTGCGATTGGTGTCGGTGTCGATCACCGACACCGAATCCGAGCCGGCGTTTGCCGCGTAGGCCCGGTGTCCGTCCTGGGAGACCGCCACCCCGACGGGGGCCTTGCCGACACCGATGGGGTGCCCCAGGGTGCGGTCGGCGGCGGTGTCGATCACCGACACCGCATCAGAGCCGGAGTCGGCCACATAGGCCCGGCGTCCGTCCTGGGAGACGGCCACCCCGACCGGGTTGTCGCCGACCGGAATGGGATCGCCCACGGTGCGGTCGGTGGCGGTGTCGATCACCGACACCGAATCCGAGCCGGCATTGGCCGTGTAGGCCCGGCGTCCGTCCGGGGAGATCGCCACCCCCTGCGGGTTGTCGCCGACGGGAATGGGGTCGCCCAGGGTGCGGTCGGTGGCGGTGTCGATCACCGACACCGAATCCGAGCCGGCATTCGCCGCGTAGGCCCGGCGTCCGTCCTGGGAGACCGCCAGCCTGATCGGGTTCTTGCCGACCTTGATGGGGTTGCCCACGGTGCGGTCGGTGGCGGTGTCGATCACCGACACCGAATCAGAGCCGGAGTTGGCCACATAGGCCCGGCGTCCGTCCGGGGAGATCGCCACCCCCTGCGGCTTGTCGCCGACGGGAATGGGCTTGCCCGCGGTGCGGTCGGTGGCGGTGTCGATCACCGATACCGAAGCCGGGTCGAAGTAGTTGGTCGCGTAGGCCCGGCGTCCGTCCGGCGACACCGCCACCCCACCCGGGGAGTTGCCGACGGGGATCGAGGACACGGACGGTGCGGTGGCTTCAGGGCCCGAGGAGCGGGACTGTGCCAGGTAGATGCCGGCGCCCGCCGCGGCAAGCGCCACCAGCGCCGCCCACGCGATGAGCCTGGCCCGTCGGTTTCCGGGCCGCGTGGCGCGAAGCCGCGGACTGGCCTCGTCCCCTTCGTGCGGCAGTGGTTCCGGAGGCGGGCCGGTCGGTTCCTTCGGCTCGGCCAGCGCCAGGGTCTCGGTCTGCGGGGCCGATTCCTGGGGGCGCGGCGGCTTCGTCGATGCGACGGGGCCCTCAGGCGGCGGTACCTCCGGTGCGGGAGCCGGTTGCTGCAAGGGGGAGGGTGGGGACTGGTCGGCGATGGAGGCGAGCCGCCGGGCGGCCTCCTCACCGTCCATCCTGTCCGCGGGGTCCTTGGCCAGCAGTCCGAAGAGCACCGGGGTCAGCTCCTTCGCCCGGCGGGGCGGGCTCGGGGAGTCGAACAGCAGGGCGCTCAGCGTGGTGAGGGCGGTGTCGCGGTCGAAGGGCCCAGTTCCTTCGAGGGCGTAGTAGAGCGTGGCCCCGAGTGAGAAGAGGTCGGCGGCAGGGCTGGGCGGCTGACTGTTGGCCCGTTCCGGGGCCATGAAGCGCGGTGTTCCGACGATCTCCAGGGTGGCGGTCAGGCGGTCCTCCCCGGAACTCGGCTCCAGCGCGATGCCGTAGTCGGTGAGCATCACCCGGCCACCGCCCTCTGCCAGACAGGAGGACTGGGCCCCAGGATGGGTCAGCAGGATGTTGGCCGGTTTGACGTCCCGGTGCAGGACACCGAGCCGGTGTCCCTCCAGCAGGGCGTCGAGGACCGCCAGACCGATCCGGGCGACGTCGCGGGGCGGCAGCGGCCCCCGCTCGCGCACCACCGCCTCCAGGTCCATGGCGGCGGGGACGTATTCCATGACGATCCATGGCAGGCCGTCCTCTTCCACGATGTCGTGCACGGTGACGACATGCGGATTGTTGCGCAGCCGGGCGGCGTGCCGGGCCTCACCGCGGGCCCTCGCGATCCGGGAGCCCACCTCGCATTCCGGGACGTCCGGCGGCAGGATGACCTCCTTGAGCGCGACCTCGCAGGCCAGCTCCTGGTCGTACGCCAGCCACACACGTCCCATGCCACCGGTGCCGAGCCGACGCAGGAGCCGGTAACGTCCGGTGATCACTCGTCCGGCAGCCTCTTGCGCTCCTGTCATGGCACTCCTCTTCAGGACGGCCACCAGGGGTTCCTCGGCGAGCGCTGAAAGGGGCCCTCTCCACGTATCGCACATCGCCCGAAGAGCGGCAAGTCCCCCAGAACGGGCGCACCCCAGCCCGCGAATCCACGTGCGGGGTTCCGCCTGCCTTGCCCCTCGTCGGCGGTCACCCAGCGAGCCGGACGTCCTGCTCGGCGCCGCACCGGGGATCGTCATCCTCTGGGACCGCGGCCCGCACGGGATGGCTGTCGCCCTCGCGTCGAAAGGAACGGCAAGTGGACACCGGCAAGTAGGCCGCCCCCGCCTTGTCCGTCCTCGCGGCCCTCGCGTGCCGGGTCACAGCAGCTCGTTGACGGCCGGGTCGATGACCGTGACCTCGTAGCGGGCGGCGATCGCGGCCGCGCGGTCGCGAAGGGCAGTGCGCAGTGACGCTGGGGCCAGGGCTTCCGCGTCCGTGCCGAGCTGCCACAGCGCCCACTCGGCGTGCCGCAGATCCTGGAACGTCACCTCCAGCCGCAGCCAGCCGTCCGCGTCCGGTTCTGCGGCGCGGACGGCCACCACGGTGCTCAACAGGTCCTCCCGCCGCTCAGGGTTCACCCGTACCAGCACGGCGATATGGTCGCTGGACAGAAACTGCGCGCAGCGTTCCCGCCAGACCCGGTCCAGATCGACCGCGTTCGGCCGCTGTGCCGGTTCGGGGAGTTCCTCGGCGGCCAGCACCCGCGACAGCCGGTAGGTGCGGTCCGCGCCGGATCTCGTGGCCAGCAGGTAACCCCGGTCGCGCACGGTGACCAGGCCGATCGGGTCCACCGTGCGCCACTGCGGTGCCTGGTCCGTGGCCGCGTAGTGGATGCGCAGTTTGTGTCCGGCGAGCACCGAGCGCCGGATCTCGATCATCGCCGTGCCGGGCACCTCCTCGGTGACCGGCCGACGTGAGAGCAGGTCGGTCTGCGGCTCGACGAGAAATCGCCGGGCCGCGTCGTTCGCGGTGGCCTGGTGGTTCTCGGGCAGCGCGTCAACCACCTTGCGCATGGCCGAGGCGAGCGCCGAGCCGAGGCCGAACGCCTGATCGCCGCGCCCCGATCCGGCGGTCAGCAGGGCAAGGGCCTCGTCTTGGTTCAGTCCGGTGAGCTCGGTCCGGAAACCGGGCAACAACGCGAACCCGCCGTGCCGGCCGCGTTCGGCGTAGACCGGGACACCGGCTGCGGACAGCGCCTCGATGTCGCGCAGCACGGTACGGGTGGACACCTCGAGCTCGCGGGCCAGTGTGTCCGCGGTCAGCCGACCGCGCTGACGCAGCAGCAGCACGAGCGAGACCAGCCGATCGGCGCGCATACGAGGGACGTTATCGAATACGTGACCAAGGGTGTCACCTTTTCTTGGGAGTCTCGTGAGCATCGACGTCATCGACGTCATCGACGTCATCGACGTCATCGACGTCATCGACGGCGACGGACGCGCCGATGGACGTCCGCACTCCCGACGATTCGCAGGAGCTGATGTGGCAGTGGAACGAACGGCAGTCAACCCGGTGACCTGGTCCGTGGAGATGGGATTCAACCAGGGCGAGATCGTCTCCGGGCACACCCGGACCCTGTACTGCTCCGGACAGACCGCGATGAGCGGCGAAGGCAAGCCGCAGCATGACGGTGACATGGCAGCGCAGCTGGCGCTGAGCCTCGACAACCTGGAGGCCGTGCTCGGCGAGGCCGGCATGTCCCTCGCCAACCTCGTCCGGCTCAACGTCTACACCACCGACGTCGATCTGCTGTTCCCGCACTACGGCGTGCTGGCGTCTCGGTTAGGGGCAGCCGGGGTGGCACCGACCACCACCATGCTCGGGGTGACACGGCTGGCGGTCCCCGGCCAGATGGTCGAGCTCGAGGGAACCGCCGTCGCCTGACAGGAACTCGCTGCACCTACCGCTCGGACGACTGCCGGTGAGCGCGATCGGGGCGTCGGTGTCGAGGCCGGCCTCGCTGGGCGGTGAGATGGCCTGTGGAGGGTCCGCCGGTGGCGGTCGCGTCGCTTCCGATCGGTCCGGAGGGACGGGACCGCCACCGCGCGTCCACGGCGGGCGGATCCGCTGTCGGGCTTGGCGTCAGTCGACGTCCGTGGTACCGAGCTTGGCGTAGACGTCCGGCCGGACGCGGCGCAGGCGTACGGCGAGAGCCACGCCGACCAGGAAGACGGCCGGAGTGAGCGCGACCAGCGACCAGTTGACGGCCGGACCGGCGCCGGTGAACAGGTCCAGGCGCCGGCAGACCAGCACGGTCGCGGCAACCAGGAGGACGCCGGCCGCGGCCGGGGCGATCAGGGTGCGCAGGGGGCCCTCGCCGTGTGCGGCCGGGTTGCGGCGGAAGAACGCGACGACCGCGAAGCCCGCCAGTGCCTGCAGCACGAGGATGCCGACCACACCGGGCGTGTTCACCCAGAGGAAGAACTCGTTGTAGGGGTGGACACCGATCAGCGCGAACACGGCGACGACGACCACCGCCAGGACACTCTGGGCGACACCGGCGACCCAGGGCGAGCCGTGCCGCGGGTGCACCCGTCCCAGGGCGGCGGGGAAGGCGTGCTCGGCGGACAGGGCGTACACGTACCGGGTGATGGCGTTGTGGAAGGCGAGCAGTGCGGCCAGCAGGCTGGTGACGATCAG
Organism: Streptomyces sp. NPDC001843; assembly: GCF_042891955.1. Taxonomy (NCBI): domain Bacteria; kingdom Bacillati; phylum Actinomycetota; class Actinomycetes; order Kitasatosporales; family Streptomycetaceae; genus Streptomyces; species Streptomyces sp. NPDC001843. The sequence goes on from NZ_JBIATQ010000010.1 coordinate 123,377, forward strand.
GACCCGCTGGACGTCGGTGGCCCAGCCGCCGACGTACTGGGTCATGGCGGTGAAGAACATCTCCGGCGGGTTCTTGGCGGCGACGCCGACGGCCTGGGCGCTGCCGAACGCCTGCACGATGACCCAGGTGATGAAGGCGTAGAAGAGGGCGAGGAAGCCGACGGCCAGATAGGTGGCCCGGGGCACGGTGCGGTCGGGGTCGCGGGCCTCCTCGCGGTAGATGGCGGTGGCCTCGAAGCCGATGAAGGCGGCGGCGGCCAGGCCGAGGGGTCCGCTCATGCCGGAGGCGAGGAAGTTGGAGGGCGCGAAGGAGTCGAAGGTCAGCCCGCTCGCCCCGCCCTTGGCCAGCACCGCGACGGCGAGGAGCAGCAGGATGGCGGTCTCGGCGATCAGCAGGGCGGCCAGCACCTTGGCGCCGAGGTTGACGGAGCGGAAACCGAGGAACCAGACGACGGCGATCCCCGCGAAGGCGTACACCGTCCAGGGCAGGTCGACGCCGAGAAGGTCGTCGACAGTACTGGCGGCGAAGAAGCCGAAGGCCCCGAACAGCCCGATCTGCAGGGCGTTGTACGAGAACACCGCGAGCAGGGCCGCCCCGAGTCCGGCCGGGCGGCCGAGTCCCCGGGCGATGTACGAGTAGAAGGCGCCCGCGTTGCGGATGTACGGCGTCATGGCCGTGAACCCGACCGCGAAGAGGACCAGCAGCACGCCGACGGCGAGATAGGCGACCGGGGCGCCAATGCCGCCGAAGAGGATGGCCAGGGGCGCGACGGCGGCCATCACGGTGAGCGGGGCCGCCGCGGCCACGACGAAGAAGACGATGTCGGCGACGCCCAGGGTGCCGCGACGCAGATGGGACTCGGCCGCCACCTGCGGTGGCTGCTGGGGAGCGATGGGGACGAGGGGCTCGGTCATGGAGGTCTCCCGCGTGATGGGTGCGTTGGAGGGGTGAGCGAGTTGTCCCGAACACGCGGGCCGGTCATGACGGCGACGGCGTAACGCCTATCGTCTCCGGGCGCGCGGGTCGTCGGGAGTGCCGTCGGCGGCGTGGGTGCGCCGGCCGGCGAGCCAGGTGCCCAGGACGGGCAGACGCACGAGGGCTCCGGGGACGGTCTCGACCGGATCGGCGGCGAGATGCACCAGGTCGGCGCGCGTACCGGGGCGCAGCACGCCCCATTCCTTCTCCTCGAACGCCTGGTGGGCGCAGCCGGCGGAGTAGGCGGCCAGAGCGGTGGCGGTGTCGATCCGCTCCTCGGGGAGCCAGCCGCCCTCGGGGGTCCCGTCGGGCGTCTGGCGGGTGACCGCGGTGGCGATGCCCCGCAGCGGTTCGTAGGCCGTGACCGGCCAGTCGCTGCCGAAGGAGATCCGGGCACCGGAGGCGAGCAGCGCGGCGATCTGGTACTGCCGCCCGCCACGCTCCGGCCCGATCCTCGGCAGCGTGAGCTCGGTCATCAGGGGGTCGGGCTGCGCCCACAGCGGCTGGAGGTTGGCGATCACGCCCAGTTCGGCGAACCTCGGCAGGTCGGCGGGGTCGATCAACTGGGCGTGGGCGATGACCGGCCGGCGGTCACCGGGGCCGTTGACACGGACGGCCGCCTCGATGGCGTCCAGGGCGCTGCGGACGCCGCCGTCGCCGATGGCGTGCAGATGGGGGCGGAAGCCGAGCGCGTCGACGGCGACGACGGCCTCGGCGAGTTCATCCGGCGACCAGTTGGCGATGCCGTGGGAGTGCGGGCAGTCGGTGTACGGCTCCAGCAGGGCGGCGGTCCCGGACTCGACGACCCCGTCCGCGAAGAGCTTCACCGTACGGGCCGTCAGCAGCCCGGCCGCCTCGCTCTCCACCCGGTCCCGGTCGGCGGCGAACCGGGCGACCCGCTCCCGCCAGCCACCGGGCTCCAGGCCGGGCTCCAGGAGGAATCCCAGGTCGGCGCGGACGGGCAGCCCCGGCCCCGTGGTCACCGCGGTGATCCACGCGTCGATGTGGTGCGGTTCGACCAGGGCGTCCTGCACCCAGGTCACCCCGGCCGCGGCGAACCGGGCGGCGGCCTCCCGCAGGGCGGCCACGTGCGTCTCGGGGGAGGCTTGGGGGACGAGGGCGAGTACGGGGTTGAGCGCCCCGAACTCGCGCAGCGTGCCAAGCGGTTCGCCGGATGCGCCCCGGCGCAGGATCTCTCCGCCTGCCGGATCCGGGCTGTCGGCGGTGTACCCGGCCCGTCGCAGGGCCTCGCCGTTCACCCACGCGGTGTGGTGGTCCATGGTGCGCAGGACGACGGGCCGGTCGGTCACCGCAGCGTCCAGCCACCGCGCGTCGAAGCGGCCGTCGGGGGCGAGCCACGGATCGAACCCGTCACCGGTGATCCACTCGGCCTCCGGATGCGCGTCGGCCCAGACCCGCACCGCCTCGACGATCTCCTCGACGCTGCCGCACTCCCGCACCGGCACACCCCGCAGGCCCAACCCGCCCAGCACCGGGTGCACATGCCCGTCCCCGAAGGCCGGCAGCAGCGCCCCACCCGCCAGGTCGACCACGGTCGTACCCGGCCCCCGGACGGCGAGCGCGTCCGCACCCAGGGCGCTGATCCGCCCGTCGGTGACGGCGAGGGCGTCCTGGACAGGAGCGTCGGCCACCCCGGTCCGGACGGTGCCTCCGGTGAAGACGATGTCGGCGTGCATGCGTGTGGCCGTGCCCTTCCCTCACCCGAACGCCAAACTGAATGCCATTCGGTTTCGAGTAATGTAGGCGCCACCCCGGCGACGGGGAAGGGTCTTACTGAAAGCCATTCGGTAACGTCTGGGTCACGGCGCGCGGCAAGGCAGCCGCGGACTGGCGACATAGGACGCACAGGACAAGGAGCCACTGTGGGACGGCCACGCACGCCTCTGCTGGACCGGCGGCGCATCGGCGCCGCGGCACTGCGACTGGCCGACGAGAAGGGGACCCTCTCCATCCCGGCCCTCGCGAAGGCCCTGGGCGTCGCCCCGTCCGCGCTGTACCACCACGTCTCCGGCCGCGACGAGATCATCTCGCTCATGCGCGAGGAGCTGGCCCTGACCACCAGCGGCGTCGAGGACTGGTCCCAGCCCTGGGAACAGGCCCTGGAAAGCTGGGCCCGCTCCTACCTCTCCGCCTTCGCCGCCCACCCCGGCGCGGTCCCCCTCCTCGCCACCGCCCCCCTCGCCGAGCCCTTCATGCACGCCATGTACGAGAAGGTCGCCGAGCTACTGCTCACCGCCGGCTTCGCCGACGACCAGGTCATGCCGCTGATCACCGCCCTGGAGAGCTTCATCCTGGGCTCGGCACTCGACCTGGTGGCACCGCCGGTGATGGTGTCGGACGTGGCGCGGGAGACGGCGCCGCACTTGAGCGCGGTGCTGGAGCGGACGGTTGCTGGGCCTAGCAGGGCCGCTTACGCGTTTGAGCTGGGGTTGCGGGCTCTGCTTGCGGGGTTCCGGGAGCTGCTCGGCTGATCGCCGGCGGCCGGGAACACCTCACTGACACGGCCGACGAGCACCTCCGCGGCCTGGCGAGCTTCCGGCCTTCATCATGTTCCCGCCTCGGTGGGCATGCCGGTCATGGTCTCGTGTGCCGTCGGCTATGTCGGCGCTTGTGCCGCACAGGCAGATGTGCAAGCTGTCGCGGGTGGCTGTGAGGCAACAGGGCGTCACTGGTCAGGGGGATCGAGGGCCCGGCCACGCCGGCCTTGCCGCAACCGTCGGTGGCGCCAGAGCCGCTGCGATTGTTCGCCTGCCAGTTGGCGACGACTAAGGGGTACGAGGTAGATCAGCCATGGGGCCCGGCCAAGTCCGTCGCGGGGGAGTGAGCTTTCAGGGCCTCTACGAAGGTGGCGAAGGCTCCGGTGGGGAAGGACAGGGCGGCCCTGGCCGGAGCTTTGGAGTCGCGTATGAATACGAGGGTTGGGGAGTCCGCGATCTCCACGCAGTCATTGCCGTCGCCGGGGCCCGAGTAGGACGACTTGCGCCAGTAGCTGGGGTCGGTCATCGGGCGCCTCACAGTTCCTTCGCCAGTCTGTGGATGAAGTCACGGGACTGGGCGGGGTCGAGTGATACAGCCTCCACTCTACGGAAGAGCGTTCGAAAGGCGACGAGTTGCGCGTCTGCGTCGATGAACGCCGTGCCGTGCGGTGCGTCTCGAACCACCGTGTCGAGCTTGGACACAGCACCGCCCGCGTATTTCATCGTGCTGGTGGCTCCCGCGAAGCCGTCTAGATCGAACGGGATGACGCGAAGAGTGATGTGTTCAGCTTCGGAAAGCTCCAGGAGGCGGGAAAGCTGAGTCCGGGAAGCGTCGCGGTCGCTGACTCTGATCCGCAGCGCTGTCTCGTGGATCACTGCTTCGTACGGGACTGGGGCAGGTCCTTCGAGGATCACCTTGCGCTGCATGCGGTGACGAACGCGCAACTCAAGGTCTTCTTGCGGCAGTTCAGGCACCCTGAAGGAGTAGACCGCACGGGCGTAGCCCTCCGTTTGAAGCAAACCGGGGATGTACGGCAGCGCGACCTCTTGCAGAAAAGTGGCGTGGTGCTCCAACTCGGCGAGGTCGAGGAACGACGCGGGCAGCAGCTTCCGGTACTCCTCCCACCAGCCGCGAGTCCGGTCGGTTGCCATTGTTGCGAGGGCATCGATGAACGCGTTGTCCGTGCAGGCGTAATGGGCCGCAAGTCGGCGCAGCCGTTGCTCGCTCACCCCTGCGAGTCCGGATTCGATCTGACTCATCTGGACGGAGCTGGCAGCGAGCAGACTCGCAGCCTCGGTTGCCTTGAGCCCCGCGGCCTCGCGCAGCCTCCGCAGTTCGGCGCCCAGGCGAACCTGACGAGCCGTGGGGTGCCGTCTCACTGGCACGGGCGTCCTTCTTCCTTCAACGGCCCTGGCAGGGCGACCCATTCGGGGTCAGAATACGCGATCGGCTTGCAGCGTCAGAAATTTATGACATACCGTCGGTGACGTAACACACACGCTGCGGAAGCGCACCGCGCCGTCCTGCCACGACGGCTGCGGCAATGCCACCGCCTGCCTCGCCACCCCTCTCAAACCGAATGGAGCTGACGCATGCCCGAAAATGTGGACGCGCCTTGGGAATACTGCCTCTACATCCCCAACGACACGCGCGCCGTGACCATCAGTCGCCGCACCTTCCGCCTCATCCTCACCATGCACGGCCTGATCCGGCTGGTCGACACCGCTGAACTCCTCGCGACGGAGCTGATCTCCAACGCCGTACGCCACACCAAGGGCCCGGCCGCATTGCGCGTGCGCTGGTCCGCGGGCGTGCTGCGGATCGGGGCCTGGGACGCTGACCCGCAACCGCCGGAGCCGCCCGTACCGCTGGAGCAGGTGGGCGAGGCGGAGGACGGGCGTGGGCTGGGGCTGGTCAGAGCGTGCGCCGACCTGTGGGGGTGGCAGCCGCTGACTAGAGACGGCAACCGAGGGAAGGTCGTGTGGTGCGAGTTGGGCGCCGCATAAGCCGCTCCGGCGGTGCTTGGCAGATGTGCTCCACGGCCAGGGGGTTATCCGAAGGCCTGAGACAGATCTGCCGATCACTGTCCGCCGCATCCGAAGGGGCCGCCGTGCGCCGCACCCTGGAGCACGAGCATTACGGGAGTTGCATTCGGTGCCGGCCGGGAGCGACCGCTTCCGGGTGGCGCTGGAGCGCCGCCCGGGTTTACGCGATCAGTTGTAGAAGGCTGTCTACGGCAATACCCTGCCTACAGAGAAGTCGCCGATGACAAGGTTTTGAGCACGTCCTGCAGGAACCTCGGCAGGATGCCGAAATGCACACACGGCTCCGGAGGGCGGTTGCCATCTGGGCAGGACTGCAGGTCACGAGCCTGGCGGTTTTATATCCGGTGGTGCCGGTCCACGAATGGTCCACGTCTGCGGAGCGCCGCATAAGGAGCTCAGCACTGATCTGGCCGGGGTATACCCCGTGCACCGGTGCCACGATTGGCTGCCGTGCGCGGCCGCGTCCCCGCAGACCTACATGATCACGGAAGCCGTGCTTGCCTCTGCGTCCTGGCCATCACCGGGCATGCCCGTCAAAACGCAAGGCTCCTAGCTTGTGATGGGGCAGGTTCTCACTGCACTTCGCGACCTGTAGTGGCAACCGCTTCGGATCGATAGGAACCTTCTTCAGCTGCGCTCGCTATCAGACGCCACTGCGGTGCTGAACGGGAGCCCCTGCATAACTCTCTCCATGTGACTCCAATCGGGTGTTCCGACGTCGGTCATCGGCAGGCGAATGATGGTCTTCTTCATGCGAGAGAGATTCCACTTATACCCGTAGGTGAATCGATAGCGTTCATATCTGATCACTGCTGCAACGAACAGTAGTGCCCAGCGGGATACATCTTGCTTCGGAATTAGCACCTGCACGTCATCGGAAGCAAAGAATGGCTGGTCTTGATAGAAGGCCACGCCGACAGAGTTGCCGTTGTAAGGAACTGTCAGGCAATGCCCCTGGAAAGTAGGATCAAGATCACACAGGTCGGTGATCCCGTTGTTGTATTCGGAAGCTCCGATGAAGCGAGTAGTTCCGGGGCCCCGATCGGCCGCCGTGACACGCTTGCCCTTCTTAATGTCGAAGAGGCTTCCAAGCTCAAACTGACCCCAAGTTTCCGTGTTTGAGAACTGCCTCGCTGACGCGGCGGCAGACTGAGCGCTCTTCAAGGTCAGCATCGCGTCGTCGAGGATAACCTTCTCAAGGATGAGGGGATCTAGCCCTGAGTAGTCCGTCTCCATATACGCCTCGGCCACCCACTCATCACCTGGGCCGACCTTTTGCATAACAGACTCGCCGGCATGAACTTCGCGGTTCCTGAACATCTCAACCCAGTGGTCCCGCAGTTTCGGCCAGGCCTGGTGCTTATCTACGCGCCCGAGATTCTTCACCTTGACAAATCGGTCATCGCGCCAGTATCCGAACCAGGTTTTCTTGTTTGCGGTGGCGTGAGGAATGCCGGCGGTGAACACGAGAATGCACGTGATTACCCCTACGGGGTGGAACAACTCCGGCGGCATGCTCATCACCGCCTCCAGTGTGTGCTTCTTCATTAGATTTGCTTTGTGCTCGGACTTGAGGGTCGCGCACGAAACCGGGACAATTGCAATCCCGGTCCCACCCTTCTCCAAGTTGTCGAGCATGTGCTCGACAAATCGTAGTTCGTGGAGATCTTCCTTGGATTTGGCGTAGGGGGGATTGATCATCCCGATGTTCGCGCGATGGGATTTAATCTCCTTCGAGATGGCGACATCGAAGCATGATCCTTGGTATATGTTCGCTTTTCCGTCTCCGCGAAGAATCATGTTCGAAGTGGCCAGTGCGTACATAGTCGCCTGCTGCTCAATGCCGATCAGCCGCTCCTTCTTCACTGACTCCACTTCTGCATCCGTCGTGGCTGTGCGGATCATCTGCATCATTGCAGAGATGAGGAATCCACCCGTGCCGGCGCAGATGTCAAGGACCTTGTCATCCTTGGTCACGTTTGCCAGCAAGGAGAATAGTTCGGTGACGTGTCGGGGTGTAAGAACGATGCCCAGTCCTTTACCGTCGCCTCCCGTGTACTTCAGAAACTCGCCATAGAATGCTCCGACCACGTCGAAGTCGTGATAAACGTTAATAAACGGCATTACTCGATCGGCGAGCAGCGTCACGATCTCGCTGAGAAGTCCCTTTGGGTAACCCTTGGTCGGCTTGCGCAGTTCCGGGTGTACTTGAATGTTAGTGAACGGCTGCGTCATGTTCTCGATCTTTGGGACCGGGAGCTTAGCTGCTCGCACTACCTTCTGGATGGACTGCATCCAAAATTCGGGAAGATCTGTGGCGGGATACTCGGCGTAGGTCTTTGCGAACACGGGATCATTTAGTGCAATGAGAGTACCTGCAACGGCAAGGGGTTTCTCTTTTTCTTCGAGTTCGGCCTCGTCGCGCATGAATTCATGCATCTCCATCGAGAACGCGATGAGGTCGTGCGTGCGTTGCTGCTGCACGTTTGGGTCGAAGGACGCTGCGGCCATTAGGTCGTCCAATCCGACCCATTCGGTAATAGGAGCGCCCGTAGGTGACACTAGAGGCTTTGCGGAAGTTGCCCCCTTGGGAAGTACAAAGAACGAGTGTTTGTTGGTGTGCCTATTGCCTGAGACGGCTACCGCGATGACTGTGTAATTGGGGGAGAGATATCGTGCGTAGTGCAGAACGCCGTCTACTGCGTATTGGGCGGGAAGGTCGTGCTTCGCAGATTCATGGTTTCTCACATCTGCCTTGCACTCGACAACCACGACCATGTCGGGTGTGGCCGGTGCGGTGATAATAAACTCAGGGTAGCCCGCGCCTCCCTTGCCGGTCTTCGATGCTTTCGACAAGGCGGTTCGAATTGCGTGTACAGTTGATTGTTGCTTTTCGATCACGACGGCGTCCTCGTCGTCGTAGTAGCCCAGCGCTCGCAGCCTGGCTTCGACCATGTCCTCAGTGATGCGCTCGTTCGCCATCGGCCGTGCTGCTCCTGATCGATCGTCCTGCCCGGTCACGTCCGTGGCGATCCTATGTCGTGTCGTAGACCGGTAATGAGGGTCAGGGCTTGATCAGGTTCCGGGAGTGTCGAGGTTCTTGAGCAGACCGATGGCGAGGTTGCGGAAGGTGGCCATGACGCCAAAGGCCTTGCGTGTTGACGAGTTGCCCGATGCGGTATGTCTTGTAACCGTTTCTTGCGGGCCTGACCGACCCGCGTGACCGTCGTGGCCGGCGCTTCCCGCTGACGGCTCTCGTTGCTGCCGCGGCGGCGGGTGTCCTGGCCGGAGCGCGGTCCATGATGGCGATCTCCGAGTGGATCTCGGACGCGCCTCGCTGGGTGCTGCTGGTCCTTTCGGGTGATCGCAGGTGAGGGCCTTCCCAGCGAGTGCCACATCAACGGCTGGTCAGAAGCCTTCTCCAGCCCACCGCTCACGCCAGCTCCCATCCACCTTCGACCGGCACTCGCCCGCGGCGCCCCTGCCAAAGCGGCGTATGACTGGCTCACAACGACGGATCGTCCGGTGGCCGATGTGGCAGACGCTGCGGTGTTGGAGGACGTGCTCTATCGCCTCGGCTACAAGCTGGACGGCACCCCGGCGGCGGGCGACACGTACAGGCGCCGCCGTCGGTCCCTGAACACCGCCCTTGAACACGCGGTGGTCGCGGGTGACCTCTCGGGTAACCCGCTTCAACGCGCCCGCCGGAAGCACGTGGGCTCCAATGACGTGGTGGACCGCCGTGTCCTCGTGAACGCCCTACAGGCCCGTCAGTTGCTTGCGGCTGTCTCCTACGTTGGCTCGTGGGATCGGTGCCGTGGGAGGCGTCTGGTGGCCTTCTGCGCGGTCCTGTACTACGCGGGCCTGCGTCCGGCTGAGGCGGTTGGACTGAAGTGTTCTGACTTGCCGTCTCCCGGACGCAGGATGGGGCACGCTGACGCTTCGGGAGACGCGTCCCGTCGCCGGGAAGCAGTGGACCGATTCCAGGGAGCGTCACGATCGCCGCGGGCTGAGAGCGCGGGAGGCCTAGAGCGACCGGCCGCTGCCTATCCCGCCTGTCCTGGTGGCGATCCTGCGGGCGCACCTGGAAGCGTTCGGCACGGCCAAGGAAGGTCGCGTGTTCGGAAACGAGCGTGGGGGAGTGGTCGGCTCTTCCACCTATTGGTGGGTGTGGGAAGAAGCGCGAGAGTACGCGCTCCCACCTGAGCGTGTCGACTCGCCGTTGGCCGGCCGCCCGTACGACCTGCGGCAAGCCTGCATCACGCGGTGGCTCAATGCGGGAGTCCCGATCGCCGAGGTAGCCCGGCGAGTCGGCAACTCTCCCGAGGTGATCCACCGGCGTTATCACGGCTGCATCGACGGTCACGAAGAGGCAGCCAACGCGAAGATCGCAAAGGCGTTGGCAGAGGACGGCGACGCGTCATAGCGCTACACGAGACGCTCCGAGGGTGCCCGAGGCTTCCGGGGCCACCCTATGGCGCTGCTAGGTCGTAGGGGGGCTCGTGGAGCCAGGTGGATCAGAGTCGGGAGCCGAAGGGATACCGGGGTTCGCTTGGTGAACCCTAGAGACTCGCCGAGCGATTACCAAAGCGTCGCTGGCCAAGCGAACGATGTACGCCGCACCGGCAATAAGGACCAACTGGGAAATAGCCGTGAGCGCGGCTAGCGCGAAGCGCATACGTCCGGAAGGCGAAACATCTACCCAGGAGAGAAAGCCAGAGGTCCCCGCCGCCAGCCCAGTCAAGATCACAACCAGGAAGGCAATGACGGTTGTCTGAAGGATGACTTCAACTAGGTGATCGCGGAGCGCTTGACGATCGTTCCGAAGCCTTCTCATGAGTCTGTCACCACGCACTGCCGTGCGGTGTTCGAGCCTACGGTCAAGCAGTCGGTCAAGGGGGCGCTTCCATAGGTCCGCCAGGACACCGAAGATCGAGCCAATGACAATGCCCAACCAGAACAGTCCATCCATCGGCGCATACTGCTTGCGCCCCAGGGACCTGACAAGCAGAAACGCCGCCGTATCCGCGAAGGTCCGTCTTCGTGCCGTAGGGAGGGGGCGTCTACCAGTCAGGCGGTGCCGCTTCTGTTGTCCCCGACCACCACAGGGCAGGTCGATCCACAGCGGGTGTATCGCAGATGGTGCGTGGACTGTGAGAGACAACGAACGAAGGCGGGAGTCAGTGAGACTGACTCCCGCCTTCTGCTGTAGGCATCCGCTCTGGTCAGCGCTGGTCTCTGCTGATACTCGGCGAGTGCCCCCGGCAGGATTCGAACCTGCGCACACGGCTCCGGAGGCCGTTGCTCTATCCCCTGAGCTACGGGGGCGTTCGCGGGGAGCTGTTCGCTCCTGGCGACGGGTAGAACACTACCAGCTCTGTCGGGGTGTTCATGAACGGGTTTCCGCAGCCGGGGGAGGGGCGGGTCGCTCGGGTGGGGTGGAAGTGGGGAAAACCCGGACGCGGTGGCCGGTCCGGACCTACTCTCGAGTTGTGCCAGGCGCGTCGGGTCGGGTGCTTGTTGTGGACGACAACAAGGTCATCCGGCAGCTGATCAGGGTCAATCTCGAGCTGGAGGGCCTCGAGGTCGTGACCGCGGCCGATGGTGCCGAGTGTCTGGAAGTCGTTCATCAGGTGCGGCCCGATGTCGTCACTCTTGACGTCGTCATGCCCCGGCTCGACGGGATACGTACCGCCGCTCGGCTGCGGGCAGATCCTCGGACGCGGGAGCTTCCGATCGCCGTCGTCAGCGCTTGTACGCAGCAGGAGGTGGAGGCCGGCCTTGATGCCGGGGTCGACGCCTTTCTTGCGAAGCCCTTCAATCCGGCTGAGCTGGTGCGGCTCGTTCTGCGGTTGGTTGACCGGGGGAGGGCTGACTCCGTGGTGGTTGAGTCCCACCAGTCCCATCAGCATCAGCAGCTGCAGTAGGCAGCCCCCTGTCCACATCCCGGACCTTCGCGCCTTATCGGCTCGCCTTCCCACCCCCCTCCTCCCCTACCCTTGTGCCGTGACTCCCGTCGAGCTCTCCCGCACCGTGCTGCGCGCCGTGCGCTGTGCCGTGGACCAGGGAGAGCTGACCGTCACCGTGCCGGAGCGGGTGCAGGTCACGCCGCCCGGGCCCGGAGGGTGCGGGGACTACGCCACCAACGTCGCGTTGCAGCTCGCCAGGCCGGCCGGGCAGCCCCCCCTCCGGGTCGCCGAGATACTGCGGCCCCATCTCGCCACCCTTGATGGTGTCGATGACGTTGTTGTCACCGGGCCTGGGTTTCTCAACATCAGCCTCCGGCCTGACGTCGACCCCACCGCCGACCTCGTGCGGGAGATCCGCGACTGCGGCCCCGCCTACGGGCACGGCGACGCCCTCGCCGGTCAGGTCGTCACTCTGCGCGTGCCCTACGACGCCCGTGCCGAGGTCGTCGCCGACGCGCTCGTGCGGATTGTTGGCACGCAGGGTGGGAGGGTGGAGGTGTGGCATGGGGAGCCCGTCAATCTGCGGCCCGTGCCCGCCCCCGAGGACCCCGCCCCGCTCGGGCCCGACGCCGCCCAGTGGGCCCTGCTCCATCCCGCCGCGCACGACCGGCCCCGGATCACCGCCGACCACCTGGTCCAGCGTGAGGGCAATCCCCTCTTCCGCGTCCGGTACGCCCATGCCCGTACCCGGGCGCTCACCCGCAACGCCGCCCGCCTCGGGTTCACCGCCGAGCCCGGTGCGGTCGGAAACCCCGAGCTCGTCGGCGCCCTCGCCGACCATCCCCGTATCCTCGCCGCGGCCGCCATCCACCGTGCCCCGGACCGTCTCGCCCGGCACCTCGTCACCGTCGCCGATGCCGCGCTGCCCTTCCTGCTGACCGTGCTGCCGCGCGGCGACGAGAAACCCTCGGCCGCCCACCGTGCCCGGCTCGCCCTCGCCGAAGCCGCCGGGACGGTGCTGGCCGGTGGCCTGTCCCTGCTCGGCATCGACGCACCCGATCACCTCTGAGAGAGCACGCCCAAGATGAGCCGTTCCGCACACCCCGCCGGGCCCCGTCACGCCGACGTCCTCCCCGAGGGCCACTACTCCGCCCCGCCCACCGACCTCAACGCCCTCGACCCGAAGGTCTGGGCCCAGACCGTCACCCGGGACGCCGACGGGGTCGTCACCGTCGGTGGGACCAACGTCAAGGACCTCGCCGAGGAGTACGGGACCCCCGCTTACATCCTCGACGAAGCCGACTTCCGTGCCCGCGCGCGGGCGTGGCGTACCGCCTTCGGGGCCGACGCCGACGTGTTCTACGCCGGGAAGGCCTTCCTGTCCCGTGCCGTCGTGCGGTGGCTGCACGAGGAGGGGCTGAACCTCGATGTGTGCTCCGGTGGGGAGCTGGCCACCGCCCTCTCCGCCGGCATGCCCGCCGACCGCATCGCCCTCCACGGCAACAACAAGTCCGAGAGCGAGATCCGGCGGGCCATCGAGGCCGGGGTGGGCCGTATCGTCCTCGACTCGTTCCAGGAGATCGTGCGCGTCGCCCACATCGCCCAGTCGCTCGGCCGGCGGCAGCGGGTGCAGATCCGTATCACCGTGGGTGTGGAAGCGCATACTCACGAGTTCATCGCCACCGCCCACGAGGACCAGAAGTTCGGCATTCCGCTCGCTGGGGGGCAGGCCGCCGAGGCCGTGCGGCGGGCGCTGCAGCTCGACGGGCTTGAGCTCATCGGGATCCACTCCCACATCGGGTCGCAGATCTTCGACATGTCCGGGTTCGAGGTCGCCGCGCACCGCGTGGTCGGGCTGCTCAAGGACATCCGGGACGAGCACGGGGTGGAGCTCCCTGAGATCGACCTCGGTGGTGGGCTCGGGATCGCCTACACCAGCGACGACGATCCCCGCGAGCCTCACGAGATCGCCAAGGCGCTGACCGAGATCGTCACTCGCGAGTGCGAGGCCGCCCGGCTGCGGACGCCCCGTATCTCCGTCGAGCCCGGCCGTGCCATCGTCGGGCCCACCGCCTTCACGCTGTACGAGGTCGGCACCATCAAGCCCCTCGACGGGCTGCGGACGTACGTCTCCGTCGACGGCGGCATGTCCGACAACATCCGCACCGCGCTGTACGACGCCGAGTACAGCGTCGCCCTCGTCTCCCGTGTCTCCGACGCCGCGCCGATGCTCGCCCGTGTGGTCGGGAAGCACTGCGAGAGCGGGGACATCGTGGTGAAGGACGCGTTCCTGCCCGCGGACCTGGCACCCGGTGACCTCATCGCCGTACCGGCGACGGGGGCCTACTGCCGGTCCATGGCCAGCAACTACAACCACGTGCTCCGGCCGCCCGTCGTCGCCGTCAACGACGGTGAGGCGCGTGTCATCGTCCGCCGGGAGACGGAGGAGGACCTGCTGCGGCTCGACGTCGGCTGAGTACAAGGGTCACCTCAAGGGATGCCACCGCAAGGGGCACCCGGCAGCACCGTTCGCGCGGGGCCGGAAGATCTTCGGTCTTCCCCGTCCCCCGTAATGAAATAGATGTCTCACGATCCGGACATGGGGCAGAAAGTCCCGTTCGGTGAGTGAGACTGGTCCAACCGTGACGGTATGAGGAAACGAGGTCGGATGATGCGTACGCGTCCGCTGAAGGTGGCGCTGCTGGGCTGTGGGGTTGTCGGCTCAGAGGTGGCGCGCATCATGACGACGCACGCCGCCGACCTCGCCGCCCGCATCGGTGCCCCGGTGGAGCTCGCGGGCGTGGCCGTGCGGCGGCCCTCCAAGGTGCGTGAGGGCATCGACCCGGCGCTCGTCACCACCGACGCCACCGCCCTCGTCAAACGGGGTGACCTCGATGTCGTCGTCGAGGTCATCGGCGGGATCGAGCCCGCCCGGACGCTCATCACCACCGCCATCGAGCACGGTGCGTCCGTGGTCTCCGCCAACAAGGCACTCCTCGCCCAGGACGGCGCCGCCCTGCACGCGGTGGCCGAGGCGAACAACAAGGACCTCTACTACGAGGCCGCCGTCGCCGGTGCCATCCCGCTGATCCGGCCGCTGCGCGAGTCCCTCGCCGGCGACAAGGTCAACCGGGTGCTCGGGATCGTCAACGGGACGACGAACTTCATCCTCGACAAGATGGATTCGACCGGTGCCGGGTACCAGGAGGCGCTCGACGAGGCCACCGCCCTCGGGTACGCGGAGGCCGATCCGACCGCCGATGTCGAAGGGTTCGACGCCGCCGCCAAGGCCGCCATCCTCGCCGGGATCGCCTTCCACACCCGGGTCCGCCTCGACGACGTCTACCGTGAGGGCATGACCGAGGTGACGGCGGCCGACTTCGCCTCCGCCAAGGAGATGGGCTGCACCATCAAGCTGCTCGCCATCTGCGAGCGGGCGAAGGACGGCGCCTCGGTCACCGCGCGCGTGCACCCCGCCATGATCCCGCTCAGCCACCCGCTCGCCTCCGTGCGCGGCGCCTACAACGCCGTGTTCGTCGAGTCGGACGCCTCGGGGCAGCTGATGTTCTACGGTCCCGGCGCCGGCGGGGCTCCCACCGCCTCCGCCGTGCTCGGCGACCTCGTCGCCGTCTGCCGCAACCGGCTCAACGGGTCCACCGGCCCCGGCGAGTCCGCGTACGCCGCGCTGCCCGTCTCGCCCATGGGCGACGTCGTCACGCGCTACCACATCAGCCTCGACGTCGCCGACAAACCGGGTGTTCTCGCCCAGGTGGCGACCGTGTTCGCCGAGCACGGGGTGTCGATCGATACCGTTCGACAGCAGGGCAAGGACGGCGAGGCCTCCCTCGTCGTCGTCACCCACCGCGCCTCCGACGCCGCCCTGACCGGCACCGTCGAGGCGCTGCGCAAGCTCGACACCGTGCGGGGTGTCGCCAGCATCATGCGGGTTGAAGGAGAGTAACCAGCAATGACCCACCAGTGGCGCGGAATCATCGAGGAGTACCGGGACCGGCTGCCGGTATCCGACACCACGCCGGTCGTGACGCTCCGCGAGGGCGGCACGCCGCTCGTGCCCGCGCAGGTGCTCTCCGAGCGCACGGGCTGCGAGGTCCACCTGAAGGTGGAGGGCGCGAACCCCACCGGGTCCTTCAAGGACCGCGGCATGACCATGGCCATCAGCAAGGCCAAGGAGGAGGGTGCGAAGGCCGTCATCTGCGCCTCCACCGGAAACACCTCCGCCTCCGCCGCCGCGTACGCCGTGCGCGCCGGGATGGTCTCCGCGGTGCTCGTGCCGCAGGGCAAGATCGCGCTCGGCAAGATGGGGCAGGCCCTCGTGCACGGCGCGAAGATCCTCCAGGTCGACGGAAACTTCGACGACT
Organism: Streptomyces sp. NPDC001843; assembly: GCF_042891955.1. Classification (NCBI taxonomy): domain Bacteria; kingdom Bacillati; phylum Actinomycetota; class Actinomycetes; order Kitasatosporales; family Streptomycetaceae; genus Streptomyces; species Streptomyces sp. NPDC001843. Next base: position 139,185 of record NZ_JBIATQ010000010.1, read on the forward strand.
GCCTCACCCTCGCCCGTGCGCTGAGCGACAACTACCCCGTGGCGCTGGTGAATTCGGTCAACCCGGTGCGCATCGAGGGGCAGAAGACGGCCGCCTTCGAGATCGTGGACATGCTCGGCGACGCCCCCGACATCCACGTCCTCCCGGTCGGCAACGCGGGCAACATCACCGCGTACTGGAAGGGGTACAAGGAGTACGCCGCCGACGGCGTCGCCTCCAAGACGCCCCGCATGTGGGGCTTCCAGGCCTCCGGCAGTGCCCCGATCGTGCGGGGCGAGGTCGTCAAGGACCCGTCGACCATCGCCACCGCGATCCGCATCGGCAACCCCGCCTCCTGGCAGTACGCCCTGGCGGCGCGGGACGAGTCCGGCGGCTCCATCGACGAGGTGACGGACCGTGAAATCCTGCGCGCCTACCGGCTGTTGGCCGCGCAGGAGGGTGTCTTCGTGGAGCCCGCGTCCGCCGCGTCCGTGGCCGGTCTGCTGAAGGCGGCCGAGCAGGGCAAGGTCGACCCGGGGCAGCGGATCGTGTGCACGGTCACCGGCAACGGTCTGAAGGACCCGGACTGGGCCGTCGCGGGCGCCCCGCAGCCGGTCACCGTCCCGGTCGACTCGGCCACCGCCGCCGCGCGGCTCGGCCTCGCCTGACAGCCCCTCGGCCTCGCCTGAGAGCCGTCGCCTGGGATGCGTCGGCTGGGATTCGTCGCCTGACATCCGTCGGCGCGGCATCCGCCGGCTGGGATTCGTCCCGGGCCCGGGCAACCCGGCGACCCCCCGTGGCGTCTCTTCCCTGGGGACTCCCCAGGGAGGGGGCACAGGAGGTTCACGACACGCATCGTGCGCCTCCTGTGCGCCCTATGTCGCCACAGAACCTTCCTTCGATAGGCTGTACTGAACCCGCCCACTGCATATGCCTCGCATATGGCAGGGTGCCGCGCCGTCTGTGCGGCCCTGAGGGGCTCAGGTACGTATCGAATGTCATTCGACCATCACGCAGCTCAAGGAGAGTCATCGAGCGATGGCCGGTCCAGCGTTCCGCGCCGCCGCCGTCCGGGTGCGCGTCCCCGCCACCAGCGCCAACCTCGGCCCGGGCTTCGACGCCCTCGGCCTCGCGCTGGGGCTCTACGACGACGTCGTCGTCCGGGTGGCCGACTCAGGGCTGCACATCGACATCGCGGGTGAGGGCAGCGAGACGCTCCCGCGTGACGAGAGCCACCTTCTCGTCCGCTCCCTGCGCACCGCCTTCGACCTGCTCGGCGGCCAGCCGCGCGGCCTGGAGATCGTGTGCGCCAACCGCATTCCGCACGGCCGCGGCCTCGGCTCCTCCTCCGCCGCCATCTGCGCCGGCATCGTCGCCGCACGGGCGGTGACCATAGGCGGCGAGGCCAGGCTCGACGACACGGCGCTGCTCGAGCTGGCCACCGAGATCGAGGGGCACCCCGACAACGTCGCGGCGTGTCTGCTCGGCGGCTTCACGCTCTCCTGGATGGAGGCCGGCGCCGCACGGGCGATCAGGATGGAGCCCAACGATTCCATCGTTCCGGTGGTTTTCGTGCCCGGAAAGCCGGTACTGACAGAGACGGCGCGCGGTCTGCTGCCGCGCACCGTGCCGCACGTCGACGCCGCCGTCAACGCGGGCCGCGCCGCACTGCTCGTCGAGGCCCTGACCAGGCGCCCCGAGCTGCTGTTGCCGGCCACCGAGGACCGTCTGCACCAGGAGTACCGCGCCCCGGCGATGCCGGAGAGCGCGGCGCTGGTGGAGCGGCTGCGGGAGGACGGGATCCCGGCGGTGATCTCGGGCGCCGGGCCCACCGTCATGGCGCTGGCCGACGTGGACACCGCCGACAAGGTGGAAAAGCTGGCGGGCCCGGGGTGGGCCGCCAACCGGCTGAACCTGGATGTCCAGGGAGCGAGCGTGCTGCCGCTTGCGACCTGACACACGGTTGCCGGATTTGGAGAGGGGGAATGTTTGTTGGATCCGGTAGTGTTAATCTCAAGTCTGCACCCGACCCCACCATGGCGAGGTGCTTCGTGTCCCCGTCCGGGACAGACATTCTTCCGGGAGCCCCCCAAGCCACTCAGTGTTCCGTAGGTCGTACCTGGTCAGTACGTCGTACTCACGCACTGAGCGGGCCGCTGGGCACGCTCCGGAATCGGTGCTACCCCACCACGTGACACTGAGTGCCACGATTCGAGGAAGCGCCATCACCAGATATCTCTTCCGCCGTTTAGGCGGACCACCGCCCCGGCTTGGTTCACAGAGACAGAACCGAAGCCGGACAGCACAAACGGTCGCCGAGCCAGACAGGCCGACGTCCGCTCCAGGGAAGGACCCTTCGTGAGCGACACCACCGATCTGATGGGCGCACGTGTCGAGGAGACCGCTGCCGCGCCCTCCACGGACGCCTCCGCGCCTGCCACCGGTGCCGGCTCCCGGCGGCGCCGTGGTACCGGCCTCGAGGGCATGGTGCTGGCCGAGCTGCAGCAGGTCGCATCCGGCCTCGGCATCAGGGGCACCGCGCGTATGCGCAAGAGCCAGCTGATCGAGGTCATCAAGGAGGCGCAGGCAGGCGGCGGCGCCGCCCCGGCCGCCAAGGCCGAAGCCCCCGCCGAGACCAAGCCGAAGCGCCGGGCCACCTCCAAGGCCCGTACGGGCGAAGAGGCCGCCGGGAAGAAGGCCGAGAAGGCCGTCGAGGCGCCCGCCGACAAGGCCGTGGCCCAGCAGCAGATCGAGATTCCCGGCCAGCCGGCCGGGGGCAACCGCGTGAGCGAAGCCGAGCGTGGGGGAGACGACGCCCCCGTCGAGCGTCGCCGCCGCCGCGCCACCGCCGACGCGGGCGCCCCGGCGAGCAGCGGTACCGAGACGATCGCCGCCGAGGCGAAGAACGAGCCCAAGGCCGAGACGCCCGCCCAGCAGGGCCAGCAGGGCCAGTCGCAGGGCGACGCCCCCAAGGGCGACGCCGGTGACGGCGATGGCCGCGGCCGGCGCGACCGCCGCGAGCGCGGACGGGACCGCGACCGCGGGGACCGTGGCGACCGCGGTGACCGCCGTGGCGGCAAGGGCGACGACCAGCAGCAGAGCCAGGGCGGCGGCCGGCAGGACCGCCAGGACCGCCAGGACCGTCAGCAGCAGGGCCAGCAGCAGGGCGGCGGCCGGCAGGACCGCAACACCGGCCCGCAGGACGACGACGACTTCGACGGCGGACGCCGTGGCCGTCGCGGCCGCTACCGCGACCGCCGTGGCCGCCGTGGCCGCGACGAGATCGCCGAGCCGCAGGTCGCCGAGGACGACGTCCTGATCCCCGTCGCGGGCATCCTCGACATCCTGGACAACTACGCCTTCATCCGTACGTCGGGCTACCTGCCGGGTCCGAACGACGTCTACGTCTCCCTCGCCCAGGTCCGCAAGAACGGCCTGCGCAAGGGTGACCACGTCACCGGCGCGGTCCGCCAGCCCAAGGAAGGCGAGCGGCGCGAGAAGTTCAACGCGCTGGTCCGCCTGGACTCCGTCAACGGCATGGCGCCCGAACACGGCCGCGGCCGCCCGGAGTTCAACAAGCTGACCCCGCTCTACCCGCAGGACCGCCTCCGCCTGGAGACGGACCCGGGCGTGCTGACCACCCGCATCATCGACCTCGTCGCGCCGATCGGTAAGGGCCAGCGCGGTCTGATCGTGGCCCCGCCGAAGACCGGCAAGACCATGATCATGCAGGCGATCGCCAACGCGATCACCCACAACAACCCCGAGTGCCACCTGATGGTCGTCCTCGTCGACGAGCGTCCGGAAGAGGTCACCGACATGCAGCGGTCGGTCAAGGGCGAGGTCATCTCCTCGACCTTCGACCGCCCGGCCGAGGACCACACCACGGTCGCCGAGCTCGCCATCGAGCGCGCCAAGCGCCTGGTGGAGCTGGGCCACGACGTGGTCGTGCTGCTCGACTCGATCACCCGTCTGGGCCGTGCCTACAACCTGGCCGCGCCCGCCTCGGGCCGCATCCTGTCCGGTGGTGTCGACTCGACCGCCCTGTACCCGCCGAAGCGGTTCTTCGGTGCGGCGCGGAACATCGAGGACGGCGGCTCGCTGACCATCCTCGCCACCGCCCTGGTGGACACCGGGTCCCGCATGGACGAGGTGATCTTCGAGGAGTTCAAGGGCACGGGTAACGCCGAGCTGAAGCTCGACCGCAAGCTTGCCGACAAGCGCATCTTCCCGGCGGTGGACGTGGACGCGTCCGGTACCCGTAAGGAAGAGATCCTGCTCGGGAACGAGGAGCTGGCGGTCGTCTGGAAGCTGCGGCGGGTGCTGCACGCGCTTGACCAGCAGCAGGCCATCGAGCTGCTGCTCGACAAGATGAAGCAGACGAAGTCGAACGTCGAGTTCCTGATGCAGATCCAGAAGACGACGCCTACGCCTGGCAATGGTGACTAGTCGCCGTTGAGGTGACTGTGTCTCGTCGGCTGCGGGTTGTCCGTGGCTTGTCGCGCCCACGCGGCGGAGCCGCAGATCGACACAGCCCCGCGCCCCTGTCGGGGCGCTTGAGGCCGCCCCCCGTCACAACAGTGACGGGGGGCGGCCTTTTGGCGCTGAGTAGGGCGGGGCGCATCATGCGTCCCTTCCATCTCATGCATCCCTGGGGAACCCTTGAGCACAGCCCTGCCCCGCGGCGGTCGGCACAGACGTCGGGTACGTTTCGGCCTTCCGCTCGCCGCCGCCGGTGTCGCCGCGGCCGTCGCCGCCGCGCTGATGACCTCGTCCGCCGGCGCGGCCATCACACCGCCGACGCCGACGGTCAAACCCGCCGTCAGCTCGCCCTCGCTCAGCGAGCTGAAGAAGCGCGTCGCGGGCGCCCTCGCCGGTGACGACACCGCCGGACAGACGACACGGAAGTCGTCCCTGAGCGCGAGCACGAGCGGCGGCACCAGCACGAACACCGCCACCGTCGACCCGAAGATCATCGGCGGTACCGACACCACCATCACGTCGGCACCGTGGATGGCCCAGCTCTGGTACTACGACGACAAGGGCACCAGCGACACCAGCGACGACATCGGCTTCTTCTGCGGCGGTTCGGTCGTCGCGCCGACGAAGATCCTCACCGCCGCGCACTGCGTCAAGGGCTACGACTGGCACGCCCACGGCGCCGTCATCACCGGCACCTCACAGCTCGCCGGCGACGACGGCTCGGGCGGCACCGACCTGCACGGCGGTACGGCCACCGGCGTCTGGCGGCAGTGGAACCACCCGTCGTACGACTCGGCCACCATCGACAACGACCTCGCCGTCCTCACCCTGCCGGTCGCCGTCAAGGCCACGCCGATCCGCATGACGACCTCCGGTGACACGGCCTCGTACACCGCGGGCAAGAGCGCCACGCTCTACGGCTGGGGCCGCACCAGCTCCGGCAGCCAGGACATCTCCGACACGCTGAAGACGGCCACCCTGCCCATCCAGTCGGACAGCACCTGCGCCGGCTACTACGGCACGGACTTCGTCAAGGGCCACATGGTCTGCGCGGGCAAGCCCGCCACCGGCAGCGACACCGGCACCACCTCCGCCTGCAACGGCGACTCCGGCGGACCGCTGATCGTGGGCGGCCGGATCGTGGGCGTCGTCTCCTGGGGCGTGCAGGACTGTGTCGAGAAGGGCGCCTACAGCGTCTTCACCAAGGTCAGCACCTACGTCGGCGCCGCCTACCCGCGCGTCGACGACACCAACCTCAGCGGCGACCACAAGGCCGACCTGTGGGTGCGCAGCTCCTCCGCCAAGACCGGCTACGAGAAGGACTCCACCGGCAGCGCGTTCGGCGCCCGCCAGTCCTGGGGCGACTGGGACGGCGTCAACGTCGTCCTGCAGGCCGATCTCGACCGCGACGGCTACCAGGACCTGATCACCCGCGAAAGCGCCTCCGGTGCCGTCTTCTGGACGCACTACGTCACCTCCAGCGGCTCCTGGGCCATGAAGCAAATCTTCGACAACTGGAAGACCCGCACGCGGATCATCGCCCCCGGCGACCTCACCGGCGACTACCTGCCCGACCTGCTCTCCGTGGACTCCGCCGGCACCTTGTGGCTCTACCCCGGCAAGGGCGACGGCAGCTTCTCCGCGCGCGTGCAGGTGAGCACGGGCTGGAACCAGTACAACTCGGTACGCGGCCACGGCGACTTCACCGGCGACGGCAAGGCCGACCTGCTCGCGCGCCAGAGCAGCACCGGCGACCTCTACCTGTACAAGGGCACCGGCAAGTCCGGCTCCGGGGCGTTCTCCAGCCGGATCAAGGTGCGCAGCGCCTGGACCGGTTACAACGCCTTCGACGCGGTCGGCGACGTCGACGGCGACGGCAAGGCCGACTTCCTCACCCGTACGCCCGGCGGCACGCTCTACCTGTACAAGGGCACCGGGAAGGCGACCAGCGAGATTTTCGCCACAAGAGTCTCCGTCGGTACCGGTTTCGACCAGTACGACATCTTCGGATGAACCCGCAGGTGAGACGGGGCTGATCCGCTCGCCCGACTACGGACCGTGCCCACCGTCGTACACGGTGGGCACGGTCCGTTGTGCAACCCTTTTCCGGGTTTCCCCGTCTGACCCGGTGGAGTGACCATGGTGCGGTAAGGGTGCCGCGACACCAGGTCTGTTCCTGAAAACAGGGGGTAACCGACCGGACGAGAATTCGAGGAGCGCATGTCTGCCGAGAGCACGCCGGAGCCCGCCATAACCGAGCCCGGTACCAGAGGCCGCCGCCGAGCCAAGGGGCGCCGCCGCAAGGCCCCCAGCGGGCGCCGCAAGGCCCTGCTGGTCACCGCCTGGACCGCGGCGGGCGTCTTCGTGGTGGGCGGCACCGGGCTCGGATACGTGTACTTCAAGCTCAACGGCAACATCAAGAGCGTCGACATCAACCAGGCGCTCGGCAACGACCGGCCGGCCAAGGCCGACAACGGCTCCGAGAACATCCTGGTCCTCGGCTCGGACACCCGCTCCGGCTCCAACCGCAAGCTCGGCGGCGGCACCGACGACGGCAGCGCCCGCTCCGACACGGCGATGATCGTGCACATCTACAAGGGCCACAAGAAGGCCGCCGTCGTCTCCATGCCGCGCGACACCCTCATCAACCGCCCCGAGTGCACCGACACCAAGGGCAGGACCCACCCCGCCGCCAAGGCGGTCATGTTCAACGAGGCGTACTCCACCGGCGGCGCCGCCTGCACCGTGAAGACCGTCGAGTCCCTCACCGGACTGCGCATGGACCACTACCTCGAGGTCGACTTCGCCGGCTTCCAGAAGCTCATCGACGAGCTCGGCGGCGTCAAGGTGCACACCACCAAGAACATCGACGACCCGCAGAGCCACCTCGACCTCAAGGCCGGCACGCACCAGCTCACCGGCAAGCAGGCCCTCGGCCTCGTGCGCACCCGGCACGGCGTCGGCGACGGCTCGGACCTCGGCCGCATCCAGCTCCAGCAGGCCTTCGTCAAGGCCCTGGTCAACCAGGTCAAGGAGATCGGCGTCTTCACCAACCCGAAGAAGCTGTTCGACCTCGCGAACACGGCGACCAAGACCGTCACCGCCGACTCCGAGCTGGGCTCCGTGAACTCCCTCACCGACTTCGCGAACGGCCTGAAGGGCATCAGCTCCTCGCAGATGCACATGGTCACGATGCCGGTCCAGTACGACCCCACGAACCCCAACCGCGTCCTCATCCAGCGGACCAAGGCCCAGCAGGTCTGGACGGCCCTCAAGAACGACAGACCCATCCCGGCGAGCGCCACCAAGGACGCCGCCAAGGGCGAGGCCAACGGCGTGGTGACTTCGTCGTAGGCGCCCGCTGCAGGCGCCCCGAAGGGGCGCGGGGCTGTATCGATATGCGGCTCCGCCGCGTGGGCGCGACCAGCCACGAACAACCTGCACCCGCCAACGGCGACAAACCGGCACCCCCTCCCGCGCGAACCCCCCTGCTACCCCCCAGGGAATAGAAACCCCGAGCCCCCGGTTTGGGAGGATGGCCCCAGTCCTGGCAGACTGGTACGTCGGCTCCGGTTCACGCCCCCGCACCCCGCGGAGCGACCCGGCGCCCTCCCGAAACCTAGGAGACACCTTGAAGCGCGACATCCACCCCGCGTACGTCGAGACGCAGGTCAGCTGCACCTGCGGCGCGTCGTTCACCACCCGCAGCACCATCGAGTCCGGCACCATCCGGGCCGAGGTCTGCTCCGAGTGCCACCCGTTCTACACGGGCAAGCAGAAGATCCTCGACACCGGTGGCCGTGTGGCCCGCTTCGAGGCCCGCTTCGGCAAGGCCGCCGGCTCCAAGAAGTAGCGAGCGCCGATTCGCCGGTCCACGGCCGCGGCCCCTCCCCGGAGGGCGTCGCGCCGGGACCGGCGTTTTTGGTCGCCCGCCAGCCCTTCACCCGCAGTACAGGAGCCCCAAGATGTTCGAGGCCGTCGAGGAACTCGTCGCCGAGCACGCCGACCTGGAGAAGAAGCTCGCCGACCCGTCGGTCCACTCCGACCAGGCCAACGCGCGCAAGCTGAACAAGCGCTACGCCGAGCTCACCCCGATCGTCGCCACGTACCGCTCCTGGAAGCAGACGGGCGACGACGTCGAGACCGCGCGTGAATTCGCCGCCGACGACCCCGACTTCGCGGCCGAGGTCAAGGAGTTGGAGAAGCAGCGCGAGGAACTCACCGAGAAGCTGCGCCTGCTGCTCGTCCCGCGCGACCCCAGCGACGACAAGGACGTCATCCTGGAGATCAAGGCGGGCGCGGGCGGCGACGAGTCCGCCCTGTTCGCCGGCGACCTGCTGCGCATGTACCTGCGCTACGCCGAGCGCGTCGGCTGGAAGACCGAGATCATCGACGCCACCGAGTCCGAACTCGGCGGCTACAAGGACGTCCAGGTCGCGGTGAAGACCAAGGGCGGCCAGGGGGCCACCGAGCCCGGGCAGGGCGTGTGGGCCCGGCTGAAGTACGAGGGCGGGGTGCACCGCGTGCAGCGGGTGCCCGCGACCGAGTCCCAGGGCCGTATCCACACCTCCGCCGCCGGTGTCCTCGTCACCCCGGAGGCCGAGGAGGTGGACGTGGAGATCAATCCCAACGACCTCCGCATCGACGTCTACCGCTCCTCCGGACCCGGCGGCCAGTCCGTGAACACCACCGACTCCGCGGTGCGCATCACGCACATCCCGACCGGAGTCGTCGCCTCCTGCCAGAACGAGAAGAGCCAGCTCCAGAACAAGGAGCAGGCACTGCGTATCCTGCGCTCCAGGCTGCTCGCCGCGGCGCAGGAGGAGGCGGAGAGGGAGGCCGCCGACGCCCGCCGCAGCCAGGTCCGCACCGTCGACCGCTCCGAGAAGATCCGCACCTACAACTTCCCGGAGAACCGCATCTCCGACCACCGCGTCGGCTTCAAGGCGTACAACCTGGACCAGGTCCTGGACGGCGACCTCGACGCGGTGATCCAGGCCTGCGTCGACGCGGACTCGGCGGCGAAGCTCGCGGCCGCGTAGGACACGTAAGCCGCGTACGCAGGCCACGCAGATCACGCAGGCCACGCACAGACGAAGTACCGAGTACCGGAGGACGAGCGTGCAGCAAGAATTTGGGGGGCGGCCCCCAAGCCCCCGCAGCGTGCTGCTCGCGGAGGTGGCACAGGCCACCCAGCGGCTGGCCGACGCCGGCGTGCCCTCGCCGCGCACCGACGCCGAGGAACTCGCCGCGTTCGTGCACGGCGTGAAGCGGGGCCAGCTCCACTCCGTGAAGGACTCCGACTTCGACGCCCGCTACTGGGAGGTCATCGCCCGGCGCGAGCAGCGCGAGCCGCTGCAGCACATCACCGGGCGGGCCTACTTCCGCTACCTCGAACTGCAGGTCGGGCCAGGGGTGTTCGTGCCCCGGCCGGAGACCGAGTCCGTGGTCGGCTGGGCCATAGACGCGGTGCGCGCCATGGACGTCGTCGAGCCCTGCATCGTGGACCTGTGCACCGGCTCCGGCGCCATCGCGCTCGCCCTCGCCCAGGAGGTGCCGCGCTCCCGTGTGCACGCCGTGGAGCTGTCCGAGGAAGCCCTCCAGTGGACCCGGAAGAACATGGAGGGGTCCAGGGTCGACCTGCGCCAGGGCAACGCCCTGGACGCCTTCCCCGACCTCGACGGCCAGGTCGACCTGGTCATCTCCAACCCTCCGTACATCCCGCTCACCGAATGGGAGTACGTGGCCCCCGAGGCCCGCGACTACGACCCCGATCTCGCGTTGTTCTCCGGGGAGGACGGTCTCGACCTCATCCGCGGCCTGGAACGCACGGCACACCGGCTGCTGCGCCCCGGCGGAGTCGTCGTCATCGAGCACGCCGACACCCAGGGCGGCCAGGTGCCCTGGATCTTCACCGAGGAACGGGGCTGGGCCGACGCGGCCGACCACCCCGACCTCAACAACCGCCCCCGGTTCGCGACGGCCCGCAAGGCGCTGCCGTGACCACCAGCACTTCCCACCCGCAGCAGTACGTGTACGAGGAGGCCCGTTAGACATGGCACGGCGATACGACACCAACGACGCGACCGACCGCGCGACGGGTCTGCGCGAGGCCGCCTCCGCCGTCCGCCGGGGCGAGCTCGTGGTGCTGCCCACCGACACCGTGTACGGCATCGGCGCGGACGCGTTCTCCTCGCAGGCGGTGGCCGACCTGCTCGACGCCAAGGGGCGGGGCCGCAACATGCCCACGCCCGTGCTGATCGGCTCCCCGAACACGCTCCACGGTCTCGTCACCGACTTCTCCGAGCTGGCCTGGGAGCTGGTCGACGCGTTCTGGCCGGGCGCCCTCACGCTCGTCGCCAAGCACCAGCCGTCCCTGCAGTGGGACCTGGGGGACACCCGTGGCACCGTCGCCGTGCGCATGCCGCTGCACCCGGTCGCCATCGAACTGCTCAACGACGTCGGCCCGATGGCCGTGTCGTCGGCGAACCTCACGGGTCACCCGGCGCCGGAGAACTGCGACGCGGCCCAGGAGATGCTCGGCGACTCCGTCTCCGTCTACCTCGACGGCGGCCCGACCCCCGGCAACGTGCCGTCGTCCATCGTGGACGTCACCGGTGAGGTGCCGCTGCTGCTGCGCGAGGGCGCGATCTCGCCGGACGAGCTGCGGAAGGTCGTACCCGACCTCGAGGTGGCGAATTGACGGCCCCTGACGCGGGGCGTGGCATAGGCGGCGGTCGCTACAGCGCGGAGGAGACGACGACGTTCGGGTTTCCGCGCGACAGCTTCCGCATCCTCCACGTCAGCACAGGCAACGTGTGCCGCTCGCCGATCACCGAGCGGCTGACCCGCCATTTCGTCGCGGAGCGGCTCGGGGTCCTGGGCCGCGGGCTGATCGTGGAGAGCGCGGGCACCTGGGGCCACGAGGGGGCGCCCATGGAGGCCAACGCGGAGGCGGTGCTGGCCGACTTCGGCGCGGACGCCTCCGGCTTCGTGGGGCGGGAGCTGCTGGACGAGCATGTGATCATGGCGGACCTGGTGCTGACCGCTACGCGGGACCACCGGGCCCAGGTGATCTCCATGGGGCACTCGGCCGGTCTGCGCACGTTCACGCTGAAGGAGTTCACCCGTCTGGTGCGGGCGATAGACCCGGCGACGCTGCCTCCGCTGGAGGACGGGCTGGTGACGCGGGCGCGGGCGCTGGTGCGGGCGGCTGCGGCGTTGCGGGGGTGGTTGCTGGCGCCCACCGCCGAGGCGGACGAGGTGTACGACCCTTACGGGGCGCCGCTGCCGTTCTTCCGGTCGGTGGGGGACGAGATACATGAGGCGCTGGACCCGGTGGTGACCGCGCTGACCGGGGTGGCGGCCCGGGCGTAGCGGCTGCCTGCCGGGTTGGCGGCGTGGTCTCGCCCCCGCCGCCCCTACCCTTCCCGTCCCCAGGGGCTCCGCCCCTTCGACCCCACCGGGGGGCTGCGCCCCCTGGGCCCCCGCGGGGCTGCGCCCCTGTACCCCCTGCGGGGCTCCGCCCCTGCACCCCGCCGGGGCTTCGCCCCGGACCCCATCGGCCTGAACGGCCTCGTCCTCAAACGCCGGACGGGCTGCAATCCTGGGGCCGGACGGGCTGGTGGCCGCCGGGCGGGGTGTTCGTCTCGGGCCTACATTGGTCTCACGTCACCGTCGACCGCCCGGAGGGCGCCATGTCGGTCAGTCATACCCTCGAGGCCGATGTCCTGCGGCGGCAGGATCCCGAGCTGGCCGGGATTCTGCTGGGGGAGCTGGAGCGGCAGTCGACGACGTTGCAGCTGGTGGCGGCGGAGAACTTCACGTCGGCGGCGGTGCTGGCCGCGCTCGGGTCGCCGCTCGCCAACAAGTACGCGGAGGGGTATCCGGGCGCCCGTCACCACGGCGGGTGCGAGATCGTCGATGTCGCCGAGCGCCTCGCGGTGGAGCGGGCCAAGACACTGTTCGGGGCCGCGCACGCCAACGTGCAGGCGCACTCGGGATCGTCGGCCGTGCTCGCCGCCTACGCCGCGCTGCTGCGGCCCGGCGACACCGTCCTCGCCCTCGGCCTGGCCCACGGCGGCCATCTCACCCACGGCTCGCCCGCCAACTTCTCCGGCCGCTGGTTCGACTTCGTCGGGTACGGGGTGGACGCGGAGACCGGGCTCATCGATCAGGAACAGGTGCGCAGCCTCGCCGGCACGCACCGGCCCAAGGCGATCGTGTGCGGGTCCATCGCCTACCCGCGCCACATCGACTACGCCTTCTTCCGCGAGGTCGCCGACGAGGTCGGGGCCTATCTCATCGCCGACGCCGCGCACCCCATCGGGCTCGTCGCCGGGAACGCGGCGCCCAGCCCGGTGCCGTACGCCGACATCGTGTGCGCCACCACCCACAAGGTGCTGCGCGGCCCGCGCGGCGGGATGCTCCTGTGCGGCGCCGAACTGGCCGAGCGCGTGGACCGGGCCGTGTTCCCGTTCACCCAGGGCGGTGCCCAGATGCACACCATCGCCGCCAAGGCCGTCGCGTTCGGCGAGGCGGCGACAGAGGCCTTCACCGCGTACGCCCACCAGGTGGTCGCCAACGCACGGGTGCTGGCCGCCGGGCTCGCCGCCGAGGGCCTCGTAGTGACCACCGGCGGCACCGACACCCACCTGATCACCGCCGACCCGGGCCCGCTCGGCGTCGACGGGCGCACCGCGCGGGGCCGGCTGGCCGCCGCCGGGCTGGTCCTGGACTGCTGTGTGCTGCCGCACGGCGACGCACGCGGCCTGCGCCTGGGCACGGCCGCGGTGACCACGCAGGGGATGGGGGAGCCGGAGATGGCGCGGATCGCGAAGCTGGTCGCCGGTGTGCTGCGAGGTGAGACGGATCCCACGGCGGCCCGGGACGAGGTGCGCGAACTGGCGGGCACGTTCCCCCCGTATCCGGGCAGTATCCCCGCCGAACGCGGGTAGGCGCACCCGGGTGGAAACCGATGTGCGGCAAGCACACAGCCACACGTGCAACCATCGTCGCTACCCGTCAGTCCCCACAGATATGCGCACCTCGCTAGGGTGTGGGGCTGAGATGGCCAGCGAGACATGTGGGGTTGCCCGTGCGTGAATACCTGCTGACGCTCTGCATCACGGCCGCGGTGACGTACCTGCTGACAGGGCCGGTACGGAAGTTCGCGATCGTGGCCGGAGCGATGCCGGAGATCAGGGCCCGTGACGTACACCGGGAACCCACTCCGCGGCTCGGCGGGATCGCGATGTTCTTCGGACTGTGCGCGGGCCTGCTGGTCGCCGACCACCTGACGAACCTCAACGAGGTGTTCGCGAAGTCGAACGAGCCGCGGGCGCTGCTCTCCGGGGCGGCCCTGATCTGGCTGATCGGTGTCCTGGACGACAAGTTCGAGATCGACGCCCTGATCAAGCTGGGCGGCCAGATGATCGCCGCCGGTGTGATGGTCATGCAGGGTCTGACGATCCTGTGGCTGCCCATCCCCGGCGTCGGCAACGTGGCGCTGACCCAGTGGCAGGGCACGCTGCTGACGGTGGCGCTGGTCGTCATCACGATCAACGCGGTCAACTTCGTCGACGGCCTCGACGGCCTCGCCTCCGGCATGGTGTGCATCGCCGCCGCCGCGTTCTTCCTGTACGCCTACCGGATCTGGTACTCGTACGGCATCGAGGCCGCCGCCCCCGGCACCCTGTTCGCGGCGATCCTCATGGGCATGTGCTTGGGCTTCCTGCCGCACAACATGCACCCGGCGCGGATCTTCATGGGCGACTCGGGCTCGATGCTGATCGGCCTGGTGCTGTCGGCGGGCGCGATCTCCATCACCGGACAGGTGGACCCGGACGCGCTGGCCCTGTTCACCGGTTCCGAGAAGGCGGCCGTGCACCAGACGGTGCCCGTCTACATCCCGCTGCTGCTGCCGCTGACGATCATCGCCGTGCCGGCCGCCGACCTGATCCTGGCGATCGTGCGCCGCACCTGGCGCGGCCAGTCGCCGTTCGCCGCCGACCGCGGCCATCTGCACCACCGGCTCCTGGAGATCGGCCACTCGCACAGCCGGGCCGTGCTGATCATGTACTTCTGGTCCGCGCTGATCGGCTTCGGCGCGCTGGCCTACTCCGTGAACTCCGCCTCGATGTGGATCGTGCTCGGCGTGGTCTTCCTCAGCGCGATCGGCCTCGTACTGCTCCTGCTGCCGCGCTTCACCCCGCGTGCCCCGCGCTGGGCCGAGCACTTCGTGCCGCCGCGCTACCGGCGCCGCCGGGCGGCCGCAACATACGAGCAGGCACTGGCCGTTGAGACCGTCGACGAGACCGCGGACGAGCCTCAGAAGGCCGCCGAGGAGCCCGCCCCGAAGCCCGCTCCGGTGACCGCGGGAGCGACCCGGGTCAACGGTGCGACCGCCATCGGAGCCCGTTCCCGCTTCCACGTCGGCGACGGTTCAAGGTAAGAATCTGACTAGAGCATTGCCAACTCGTGGGGGAGCAAAGCCCCCTAATACCAGACAAGAGGGCGCGGTTTTTGCGCAGACGTGCACTGTCACTCTCATGTGTGACAGCAAGCACACCTCACAGGTAAAGACCTCATCAAATAGTTTGTGATACGGTTCACGAGAACCCCGGATAGAGACGAAGGACCGCAGTGCGACGGTCCGGGACTGTGAGGTCTCCAGCACTCGGACCGGGACTACGCTCGTCCATGACGACACCCTGCCCCCTGTGAAAGCGGAGTTGCCGCCATGCCGTCCAATGACGTCCGGATCCTGGCCCAGGCCGCCGTGCCCACGGCTGCCGTCGGTGCGATCGCCGCCGTTGTCAGCGGTGTGGTCGCGGGCGGCGAAGGGGCGATCGGGGCGGTCGTCGCGACGGTTGTGGTGATCCTCTTCATGGGGATCGGGCTCTATGTACTGCAGCGCACCGCCAAATCGCTTCCGCATCTGTTCCAGATGATGGGCCTGATGCTCTACGCGGCCCAGCTGCTGCTGATGTTCGTCTTTCTCTCCATCTTCAAGAACACGACGCTGTTCAGCCCCCGGGCCTTCGCCATCGTGCTCGTGGTCGCCACCCTGACGTGGATCGCCGCGCAGACGCGTGCCCACATGAAGGCCAAGATCCTCTACGTAGAGCCCGACTCGAGTGCCTCCGCGAAGGGTGACAAGCCCGAGAAGTCGGGGCACTCGTCGTGAGAGGTAGGCCCGGGATAAAGGCGCACGAGAGATCCTGCTATCGTCCGGTGCCAACTGCGGCATCGCGGGCGCGGGCATCCGAGCTGACGCCTGCTCAATCGCGAGGCGAGATGCCCCCCAGCCGCCCCCACATCCGTAACACCAGTCCCGTGCCGAACCGCGGCCCAGCGTCGCGCCGACACAACGAGGTTGCCGTACCCATGCGCCACGATGAAGGAGCCCGCGGTGAGTGCTGACCCGACGCAGACGCTCGCTTTCGACACGAGCTGCCACCTGTTCGACGGGTGCGGCTTCCCGGCTCCGGGCCTGCACTCGTTCCTGTTCAAGCCGCTCTGGGGCGACGCGGACAGCAACGTGTACTTCAACAAGACGATGCTGCTGGCGCTGCTCGGGTCGATCATCATCGTCGGCTTCTTCTGGGCCGCCTTCGCCAAGCCGAAGGTCGTCCCGGGCAAGCTCCAGATGATCGCCGAGACCGGCTACGACTTCGTCCGGCGGGGTGTCGTCTACGAGACCATCGGCAAGAAGGAAGGCGAGAAGTACGTCCCGTTCGTCGTCTCGCTGTTCTTCTTCGTCTGGATGATGAACCTCTGGTCGATCATCCCGGTCGCGGCCTTCCCGGTCACGGCGATCATCTCGTACCCCGCCGTCCTGGCCGGCCTCGTCTACATCACCTGGGTCTCGCTGACCTTCAAGCGACAGGGTTTCGTCGGCGCCTTCAAGAACTTCACCGGCTACGACAAGACGCTCGGTGGGGTACTCCCCCTGTCGATGACGATCGAGTTCTTCTCGAACCTGCTGGTGCGGCCCTTCACGCACGCCGTGCGACTCTTCGCGAACATGTTCGCCGGTCACACGCTGCTGCTGCTGTTCACGATCGCCAGCTGGTACATGCTGAACGGCATCGGCATCGCCTACTCCGGTGTCTCGTTCGTGATGGTCATCGTGATGACCGCCTTCGAGCTCTTCATCCAGGCTGTCCAGGCGTACGTCTTCGTACTGCTGACCTGCAGCTACATCCAGGGCGCGCTCGCCGAGCACCACTGAGCTCCCCGACACACCCACCCAGACATCCGGTGGCCAACCCCCACCGGTCCTTGAAAGAGAAGGAAGAACCGGCATGTCCGCTCTTGCGCAGGCCACCCTCGCCGCCACCCAGATCAAGGGCAACCTCGGCTCCATCGGTTACGGCCTCGCCGCGATCGGCCCGGGCGTCGGCGTCGGCATCATCTTCGGTAACGGCACCCAGGCCCTCGCCCGCCAGCCCGAGGCGGCCGGCCTGATCCGCGCCAACCAGATCCTCGGCTTCGCCTTCTGTGAGGCGCTCGCCCTGATCGGTCTGGTCATGCCGTTCGTCTACCCGACCTCCTGACCCGACCGTCGCGCACCAATAGACGAAAGGCACTGATATGAGCCCCCTGGTTCAGCTGGCGGCGGAGGAGGCCGAGAACCCCCTCATCCCGCCGATCCCAGAGCTCGTCATCGGCCTGATCGCCTTCGTCATCGTCTTCGGCTTCCTCGCCAAGAAGCTCCTTCCGAACATCAACAAGGTTCTGGAGCAGCGCCGCGAGGCCATCGAGGGCGGTATCGAGAAGGCCGAAGCCGCGCAGACCGAGGCCCAGAGCGTCCTCGAGCAGTACAAGGCGCAGCTGGCCGAGGCCCGCCACGAGGCCGCGCGTCTGCGCCAGGAGGCTCAGGAGCAGGGCGCCACGCTCATCGCCGAGATGCGCGCGGAAGGCCAGCGGCAGCGTGAGGAGATCATCGCCGCCGGTCACGCCCAGATCGAGGCCGACCGCAAGGCCGCCTCGGCCGCGCTCCGTCAGGACGTCGGCAAGCTCGCCACCGACCTGGCCGGCAAGCTCGTCGGCGAGTCCCTCGAGGACCACGCCCGCCAGAGCCGTGTGATCGACCGCTTCCTCGACGAGCTCGAGGAGAAGGCAGAGGCGACTCGATGACAGCGCACGGAGCGAGCCGCGAGGCACTCGCCGCCGCCCGGGAGCGTCTCGACGCACTGACGGACGCCACGTCCGTGGACGCGACGCAGCTGGCCGACCAGCTGGCTGCCGTCACGGCGCTGCTCGACCGCGAGATCGGTCTGCGCCGGGTTCTGACCGACCCGGCGCAGCCCGGTGAGGCGAAGGCCACCCTGGTCCAGCGCCTGATCGGCGGCCAGGTCAGCGGCACCACCGCCGACCTGGTGTCCGGCCTGGTGCGCTCCCGCTGGTCGCAGCCCCGCGACCTGGTGGACGTGCTGGAGGAGCTGGCGAGCATCGCCGACCTCACCGCCGCCCAGCGGGCGGGCACGCTCGACGACGTAGAGGACGAGCTGTTCCGGTTCGGCCGGATCGTCACCTCGAACACCGAGCTGCGCGCAGCACTGACCGACCGCAAGGCCACCACCGCCGCCAAGGTGGAGCTGCTGCACCGGCTGCTCGGCGGCCGGGCCAAGGCGACCACCGAGCGTCTGGTGACGCGCCTTGTGACCGCGCCGCGGGGACGTAGCCTGGAGGCGGGACTCGAGTCCCTGTCCAAGCTCGCCGCCGAGCGCCGGGACCGTGCGGTGGCCGTGGTCACCTCGGCCGTGCCGCTGAGCGACACGCAGAAGCAGCGCCTGGGCGCCGCCCTCGCGAAGCTCTACGGCCGTCGGATGCACCTCAACCTGGACGTCGACCCCGAGGTCGTCGGCGGGATCCGGGTGCAGGTCGGTGACGAGGTCATCAACGGTTCCCTCGCGGACCGGCTCGAGGACGCCGCCCGCCGCATGGCGAGCTAGCAGCAACTCAACAAGACGTAGAAATACGGCCCACGTTGGGCCGTGCAGAGGATTCACCTCGTTCAGGGGGGAGTCCCCCATCCCCCCAAGTGAAACTTCGGGCCCAACAAGGAGAGCAGGGAACCCAGATGGCGGAGCTCACGATCCGGCCGGAGGAGATCCGGGACGCACTGGAGAACTTCGTCCAGTCGTACAAGCCGGACGCGGCCTCGCGCGAGGAGGTCGGTACGGTCACCCTTGCCGGCGACGGCATCGCGAAGATCGAGGGCCTTCCCTCGGCCATGGCCAACGAACTGCTGAAGTTCGAGGACGGCACCCTCGGCCTCGCGCTCAACCTGGAAGAGCGCGAGATCGGTGCCATCGTCCTCGGTGAGTTCAGCGGCATCGAGGAGGGTCAGCCGGTCACCCGTACCGGTGAGGTGCTCTCCGTGGCCGTCGGCGAGGGCTACCTCGGCCGCGTCGTCGACCCGCTCGGCAACCCGATCGACGGCCTCGGCGAGATCGAGACCAGCGGTCGTCGCGCCCTCGAGCTGCAGGCCCCCACGGTCATGCAGCGCAAGTCGGTGCACGAGCCGATGGAGACCGGCTACAAGGCCGTCGACGCGATGACCCCGATCGGCCGTGGTCAGCGTCAGCTGATCATCGGTGACCGTCAGACCGGCAAGACCGCCCTGGCCGTCGACACGATCATCAACCAGCGCGACAACTGGCGCTCGGGCGACCCGAAGAAGCAGGTCCGCTGCATCTACGTCGCCATCGGCCAGAAGGGCTCCACCATCGCGTCGGTCCGCCGCGCGCTGGAGGAGAACGGCGCGCTGGAGTACACGACCATCGTCGCCGCCCCCGCGTCCGACCCGGCCGGCTTCAAGTACCTGGCGCCGTACACCGGTTCGGCCATCGGCCAGCAGTGGATGTACGAGGGCAAGCACGTCCTCATCATCTTCGACGACCTGTCGAAGCAGGCCGACGCCTACCGCGCCGTGTCCCTGCTGCTGCGCCGCCCGCCGGGCCGTGAGGCCTACCCGGGTGACGTCTTCTACCTGCACTCCCGGCTGCTGGAGCGCTGCGCCAAGCTCTCCGACGACATGGGTGCCGGTTCGATGACCGGTCTGCCGATCGTCGAGACCAAGGCCAACGACGTCTCGGCGTTCATCCCGACCAACGTCATCTCCATCACCGACGGCCAGTGCTTCCTGGAGTCGGACCTGTTCAACGCCGGTCAGCGTCCCGCGCTGAACGTCGGTATCTCCGTCTCCCGAGTCGGTGGTTCCGCGCAGCACAAGGCGATGCGCCAGGTGTCCGGGCGTCTGCGCGTGGACCTCGCCCAGTTCCGTGAGCTGGAGGCGTTCGCCGCCTTCGGTTCCGACCTGGACGCCGCGTCGAAGGCGCAGCTGGAGCGTGGTTCGCGCATGGTCGAGCTGCTGAAGCAGGCTCAGTACCAGCCGATGGCCACCGAGGACCAGGTCGTCTCCATCTGGGCCGGCACCAACGGCAAGATGGACGAGGTTCCCGTCGCCGACATCCGCCGCTTCGAGAAGGAGCTGCTCGAGTACCTGCACCGCAAGGAGCAGGGCCTCATGACCTCCATCAAGGAGGGCGCGAAGATGTCGAACGACACCATCCAGGCCATCGACGACGCGGTCGCCGAGTTCAAGAAGCAGTTCGAGACCTCGGACGGCAAGCTTCTCGGCGAGGACGCCCCGGCCGCCGCCAAGTGACGTAAGGAAGGGACCTGACTCATGGGAGCCCAGCTCCGGGTCTACAAGCGTCGCATCCGATCCGTCACCGCGACCAAGAAGATCACCAAGGCGATGGAGATGATCGCCGCCTCGCGCGTCGTCAAGGCGCAGCGCAAGGTGGCGGCCTCCACTCCCTACGCGACCGAGCTCACCCGCGCGGTCACGGCGGTGGGTACCGGTTCGAACACCAGGCACCCGCTGACCACGCAGGCCGAGACGGTCACGCGGTCCGCGGTGCTGCTCCTGACGAGCGACCGCGGTCTCGCCGGTGCCTTCAACTCCAACGCCATCAAGGCCGCGGAGCAGCTGACGGCGCGCCTCGAGGCCGAGGGCAAGCAGGTCGACACGTACATCGTCGGCCGGCGCGGTGTCGCCCACTACAACTTCCGTGAGCGCACGATCGCGGAGTCGTGGACCGGGTTCACCGACGAGCCCACGTACGCGGACGCCAAGAAGGTCGCGGCGCCGCTGATCGAGGCCATCGAGACGGAAACGGCCGAGGGCGGCGTGGACGAGATCCACATCGTCTTCACCGAGTTCGTCTCGATGATGACGCAGACGGCCCTCGACGACCGTCTGCTGCCGCTCAGCCTCGACGAGGTCGCGGAGGAGAAGCCCCAGGGCGAGATCCTCCCGCTGTACGACTTCGAGCCCTCGGCGGAGGACGTCCTCGACGCCCTGCTGCCGCGCTACGTGGAGAGCCGCGTCTACAACGCGCTCCTCCAGTCGGCAGCCTCGAAGCACGCCGCCACGCGGCGCGCGATGAAGTCGGCCACCGACAACGCCGGTGAGCTCATCGAGAGCCTCTCCCGGCTTGCCAACGCGGCCCGCCAGGCCGAAATCACCCAGGAAATCAGCGAGATCGTCGGTGGCGCGAGCGCTCTCGCCGACGCGACCGCGGGGAGTGACCGCTAATGACCACCACTGTTGAGACCGCGACGGCCACGGGCCGCGTCGCCCGGGTCATCGGCCCGGTCGTCGACGTGGAGTTCCCCGTCGACGCGATGCCGGAGATCTACAACGCCCTGCATGTCGAGGTCTCCGACCCGGCGAACGCGGGCGAGAAGAAGATCCTGACCCTGGAGGTCGCCCAGCACCTGGGTGACGGCCTGGTCCGCACCATCTCCATGCAGCCCACCGACGGTCTGGTCCGCCAGGCCCCGGTCACCGACACCGGCACGGGCATCACCGTCCCGGTCGGCGACTTCACCAAGGGCAAGGTGTTCAACACCCTCGGTGAGGTGCTGAACGTCGACGAGTCCTACGACGGTGAGCGCTGGTCCATCCACCGCAAGGCCCCGAACTTCGACGAGCTCGAGTCGAAGACCGAGATGTTCGAGACCGGCGTCAAGGTCATCGACCTGCTGACCCCGTACGTCAAGGGCGGCAAGATCGGTCTGTTCGGCGGCGCCGGCGTCGGCAAGACGGTGCTCATCCAGGAGATGATCTACCGCGTCGCCAACAACCACGACGGTGTCTCCGTGTTCGCCGGTGTCGGTGAGCGCACCCGTGAGGGCAACGACCTCATCGAGGAGATGTCGGACTCGGGCGTCATCGACAAGACCGCGCTGGTCTTCGGTCAGATGGACGAGCCCCCGGGCACCCGTCTGCGCGTGGCCCTGGCCGGTCTGACCATGGCGGAGTACTTCCGCGATGTGCAGAAGCAGGACGTGCTGTTCTTCATCGACAACATCTTCCGCTTCACCCAGGCCGGTTCCGAGGTGTCGACCCTGCTCGGCCGTATGCCCTCCGCGGTGGGCTACCAGCCGAACCTGGCCGACGAGATGGGTCTCCTCCAGGAGCGCATCACCTCGACCCGCGGTCACTCGATCACCTCGATGCAGGCGATCTACGTCCCCGCCGACGACCTGACCGACCCGGCCCCGGCCACCACGTTCGCCCACCTCGACGCGACGACGGTTCTCTCCCGTCCGATCTCCGAGAAGGGCATCTACCCGGCCGTGGACCCGCTGGACTCCACGTCCCGCATCCTGGACCCGCGCTACATCGCGCAGGACCACTACGACGCCGCCATGCGCGTCAAGACGATCCTGCAGAAGTACAAGGACCTCCAGGACATCATCGCGATCCTCGGTATCGACGAGCTCGGCGAGGAGGACAAGCTCGTCGTCCACCGTGCCCGTCGCGTGGAGCGCTTCCTGTCCCAGAACACCCACGTCGCCAAGCAGTTCACCGGCGTGGACGGTTCGGACGTGCCGCTGGACGAGTCGATCGCCGCGTTCAACGCGATCTGCGACGGTGAGTACGACCACTTCCCCGAGCAGGCGTTCTTCATGTGCGGTGGTCTCGAGGACCTGAAGAACAACGCGAAGGAGCTGGGCGTCTCCTGATCCGGGCGGCTGCCCGAGTCGTCGAGGGGGCGGGCGTGTCCCGTCCCCTCGTTCACGCCCATTAGAATTGACCCCACACCCGGCACAACCGCCGGGTGGTGACCCGAGGAGCCACCCTTGGCTGCTGAGCTGCACGTCGCGCTGGTCGCGGCCGACCGAGAGGTCTGGTCCGGCGAGGCCACCCTGGTCGTCGCGCGCACCACGTCCGGCGACATCGGCGTCATGCCCGGTCACCAGCCGCTGCTCGGTGTGCTGGAGTCGGGCCCGGTGACCATCCGTACGAGTGACGGTGGAACGGTCGTCGCCGCGGTGCACGGCGGTTTCGTCTCGTTCGCGGACAACAAGCTGTCCCTGCTGGCCGAGACCGCCGAGCTGTCGGACGAGATCGATGTCCAGCGCGAGGAGCGCGAGCTCGAGCGCGCGAAGGCGGAGGGTGACGCCACCGCCGAGCGCCGGGCGGACGTCCGACTGCGGGCGGCGACGGCTCGCTGAACCAGCAAGCTGTGCGATGACGTGACTCAGCCGCGGCTGGGACCGGAGCGATCCGGTGCCGGCCGCGGCTGAGGTGAATCCGGGTGTTTTTTACGTTCCGTTACCTAGGAGACGAGGAGGTCGGTGCCGGTGGTCCTCGCTCTGACTGTGTGCGGGATCGTGGTCGCGCTCGTGGTGGTGGGACTGTTCCTGTTCGGTCTGCGCCGCAGGCTGATCCAGCGCTCCGGTGGCACCTTCGACTGCTCCCTGCGCTGGGACCTGCCGGAGAAACCCGACACGGGCGGCAAGGGCTGGAGCTACGGTGTCGCCCGCTACAACGGCGACCGCATCGAGTGGTACCGGGTCTTCTCGTACGCCTACCGCCCGCGCCGCCTCCTGGAGCGGGCGCAGATCGAGGTCTCCGGCCGCCGTCTTCCCGAGGGCGAGGAGGAGCTGGCCCTGCTCTCCGACGCCGTCGTCCTCGCCTGCACGCACCGGGGTACGCGCCTGGAACTCGCCATGAGCGAGGACGCGCTGACCGGTTTCCTCGCGTGGCTGGAGGCAGCCCCGCCCGGACAGCGCGTCAACGTGGCCTGAAAGGCCGTACCTCTCTTACGACAGCCCGCTGTTGATGGCGCTCACCAGCTCACCGTTACTGGTGTCACCGCTGAACTCCCAGAAGAACGCGCCGCCCAGATCCTGCGACTTCGCCCACGCCATCTTGGTGCCGATGGTGGCCGGAGTGTCGTAGGACCACCAGTTGCCGCCGCAGTGGGCGTACGCCGTGCCCGCGACGGTGCCGGTGACCGGGCAGGACGTCTTGAGCACCTTGTAGTCCTCGATGCCCTGCTCGTACGTACCCGCCGCCGGGCCCGTGGCCGTGCCGCCCGGGGCGTCCTGGGTGACTCCGGTCCAGCCGCGCCCGTAGAAGCCGATGCCGATCAGCAGCTTGCTCGCGGGCACGCCCTTGGCCTTGTACTTGGCTATCGCGTCGGCGGTGGTGAAGCCGGCCTTCGGGATGCCGCTGTACGAGGTGAGCGGGGAGTGCGGGGCAGTGGGGCCCTGCGCGTCCCAGGCGCCGAAGAAGTCGTACGTCATCACGTTGTACCAGTCGACGGAAGCCGAGGCGCCCGCGTAGTCGGCCGCGTCGATCTTGCCGCCGGAGGAGCCGTCGGCCGTGACCGCCGCGGTGACCAGGTTCTTCGAGCCGAACTTGGCGCGCAGCGCGGCCATCAGGTTCTTGTAGGCCGCCGCCCCGCTGGTGTCACAGCTCAGACCGCAGGCGTTCGGGTACTCCCAGTCGATGTCGATGCCGTCGAAGACGTCGGCCCAGCGCGGGTCCTCGACCAGGTCGTAACAGGACTGCGCGAAGGCGGCCGGGTTCTTCGCGGCGTCCGCGAAGCCGCCGGACCAGGTCCAGCCGCCGAAGGACCACAGCACCTTGAGGTTCGGGTACTTGGCCTTCAGCTCGCGCAGCTGGTTGAAGTTGCCGCGCAGCGGCTGGTCCCACGTGTCGGCGACGCCGCTGACGGACTGGTCGGCGGTGAAGGCCTTGTCGTAGTCGGCGTAGGAGTCGCCGATCGCGCACTTGCCGCCGGTGACGTTGCCGAAGGCGTAGTTGATGTGCGTGATCCTGGCGGCCGAACCGGACGTCACCAGGTTCTTGACGTTGTAGTTGCGTCCGTAGATGCCCCACTCGGTGAAGTACCCGAGCTTGACCTTGCTGCCGCCGGTGGGCGGGGGAGTGGTGCCACCGGTGGTGTGCACGGCGACCGCGCCGCTGACCGGGCCGGTCTGGTCGGCGGTGTCGCGGGCCTGGACGGTGTAGGAGTAGTCGGTGCCGGCGCTCAGGCCGGTGTCGGTGTACGAGGTGGTCGTCACCGTGGCGACCTTCGTCCCGTCGCGCAGGACGTCGTAGTTCTTGACGCCCTTGTCGTCGGTGGCCGCGCTCCAGTCGAGCTTCGCCGAGGTGTCGGTGATGTTCGAGGCGGTCGGGGTGCCGGGCGCGGAGGGGGCCGCGTCGCCGGGGACCGTCGTGCCGTCGCAGCTGTCGCCGTTCAGCTTGCAGTTGGACGGTGATCCGGAGCCCGCGCCGTTGAAGCCGAAGGAGACGGAGGCGCCGGGGGCGAGGCTGCCGTTGTAGGACTTGTTCTTCGCGGTCCAGTGGGTGCCGGAGGACGTGACGTCCGCGTCCCAGGCGGAGGTGACCGACGTGCCGGAGGGGAAGTCCCACTCGACGGTCCAGGAGCTGATGGCCGTGGTGCCGGTGTTCTTCACCGTCCACTTGCCCTCGAAGCCGGTGCCCCAGTCCTGCGTCTTGGCGTAGGTGGCGGTGGCGGTCGTCGCGGCCTGGGCGGGACTCGCGAGGCCGACCAGTCCTGCCACGGGGAGCAGCAAGGTCGCGAACCCTGCCGCGGCTCTGTGTCTGAAGCGCATGCTGCGCCTCCTCTGTGGGGATGTCAGGGGCATGACTGAGCCTTCATGCCCACGGTGCCGCGAGAATAGAAAGGTCTGGACCATCGGTCAATAGGTCTGGACCACTTGGCCGTTCGTTCCCCGGTGAGGCGCTAGATCCCCAACTCCTGGGCGAGAACGGCCGCTTGGACCCGGCTGCGCAGCTCCAGCTTCCCCAGCAGACGGCTCACATGGGTCTTCACGGTGCCCTCGGCCATCTCCAGCCGCCCCGCGATCTGGGCGTTCGACAGCCCTTCACCGATGCACGCCAGCACCTCGCGCTCCCGCCGCGTCAACGCCTCCAGCACCGCCGGGTCCACGGACGGCTCCCGCACCGGCCGGGCGGCGAACTCGGCGATCAGCCGCCGGGTGATTGCCGGGGCGACGATCCCCTCCCCGCGCGCCACCGTCCGCACGGCCTCCAGCAGGTCCCCCGCCTCCGCGTTCTTCAGCAGGAAGCCGGCCGCCCCGGCCCGCAGCGCCCCGAAGACGTACTCGTCGAGGTCGAAGGTGGTCAGCACGAGTACGTCCGCGAGCCCCTCCGCGACCACCTCCCGGGTCGCCGACACCCCGTCGAGCCGGGGCATCTGCACGTCCATCAGCACCAGGTCCGGCCGGAGCTCCCGGGCCAGGGCCACCGCCCGCAGGCCGTCCGCCGCCTCCCCGACCACTTCGATGTCGGGCGCGGTGCCCAGGATGAGCACCAGCCCGGAGCGGACGGCCGACTGGTCCTCGGCGACCAGGACGCGGATCACTCGGGGTCTCCTTCGGTCACGGGAAGGGTGGCGCTGACGGTCCACAGCGCTCCGTCGGGCCCGGCGTCGAAGCTGCCGCCCAGGAGCGTGGCACGCTCCCGCATCCCGACCAGGCCGGTGCCGGAGCCGGGGACACGGGGCCCGTCGGCGCCGGCGTACGGGCTGCTCACCCGGACCAGCAGGACGCCGTCGGACCGCTTCAGCACCACGTGGACGCGACCGCGCGCGGCATGCTTCAGTGCGTTGGTCAGCGACTCCTGCACGATCCGGTAGGCGGCCAGCCCGACCGGTACGGGCACCCGCCCGGGGTCGGCGTCGAGCCGGACGTCGAGGCCGTTCGCCCGGGCGCCGTCGACCAGGGCGGTGAGGCCGTCGAGGGTCGGGGTCGCGGCCGGCGCGTCGTCGCCCTGGCGGAGGATGCCGATCAGCCGCCGCATCTCGGCGAGACCGTCCACGCTGTTCTCACGGATGACGGACAGGGCCTGCTTCGAGGTGTCCGGGTCGTCGATGGACAGGGCGGCCGTGGAGTGGATGGCGATCGCCGACAGATGGCCCGCCACCAGGTCGTGCAGCTCCCGGGCCATCCGCGCCCGCTCGGCGGTGACCGCCTGGACCCGGTCCATCTCGGCGAGCAGCGCGGTCTGCTCGGCACGCAGCCGGGCCGCCTCGGCGGCTTCGCGGTGATTGCGCACGACCCAGCCGGTCTCGGCGGGGGCGAGCGCCACGACGCCGACGGCGACGCCGATCAGCAGTCCCTGCGGATCACGCCACAGCGCGGCCGGCACCACCCCGCCGATCACCGTGAGCAGACCGGTGATCCAGGGGATGCGGCGGGCGGAGGCGGGGCTGCCGTACAGGACGGCCGCGTACACCAGATCCGTGTAGAGCACGACCGTGACGATGCTGCCCAGGGTCACCGTGTCGACGGTCAGCGCCACCGTGCCGACCAGCAGGCCGATCCGGGGCCGGGTGCGGCGCAGCGGCTCGCAGGCGGCGGTCACCACCAGCGGCACCAGAGCCGCCCAGCGCTGGGGCCACAGCACCAGGCTGTCCGAGGGCACACGCGGAAAGAGGCCCAGCGCCCACAGCAGCAGCCCTCCGAACAGCCCGCCCACGGCGATGAGCACGTCGTCGCGGTGCGGACGGGGGAGTCGTACGGGCATGGCCCCATCAAACACGGGCGAGGCGCGCCCCGCCTGCTCCTTCGGAAGGGTTCGGAGCTGCATCTTTCGATTACCGCGGACTCGTCACCGGCGACGACGACGCCTGCTGCCCTCCGGGCGAGCCTGGTGGGGTGAGCGAAGGGAGCGAGCCGTGATCGTCGGGTTGGTCGTCGCCTGTGAGGTGGCCTTCTGGGTGCTGCTGGCCGCGGGGCTGGTGTTCCGCTACGTCTTCCGGATGCCCCGAACGGGCCTCGCACTGCTGCTGTGCGAACCGCTGCTGGAGGTCGTGCTGTTCGTCGTCACGGCGATCGACCTGAAGAACGGCGCCGAGCCCGACTGGCGGCACGGTCTGGCCGCCGTGTACATCGGCTTCACCGTCGGCCTCGGTCACTCCACGATCACGTGGGCGGACGCCCGGGTCGCCCACCGCTTCGCGGGCGGCCCCCCTCCGGTCCGGCCCCCGAAGTACGGGACGGCCCGCGCCGTCCACGAATGGAGGGTCGCGGGCCGCTGGATCCTCGCGGCGCTGGTCGCCATCGTCCTGCTGCAGGCCGCGGCCTGGTACGTCGGTGGGGGCGGCGGGACCGGCTCACTACGGGCCTGGCAGCAGCGGATGCTGTGGGTGATCGGCATCAATGTGATCATCGCCGGCAGCTACACACTGTTCCCCAAGCGCGAGCGCTAACGCTCCCCGCCCGGCACCCACAGCACGTCCCCCGTCTCCTTGTTCGCCGTCCGCGCCAGGATGAAAAGCAGGTCGGACAGGCGGTTGAGGTAGGTGGCGGTGAGCGGGTTCATCGCCTCGCCATGGGCCTCCAGGGCGGCCCAGGTCGAGCGCTCGGCCCTGCGTACGACCGTGCACGCCTGGTGCAGCAGGGCCGCGCCCGGGGTGCCGCCCGGCAGGATGAACGACCGCAACTTCTCCAGCTTCTCGTTGAAGCGGTCGCAGTCCGCCTCCAGCCGGTCGACGTAGAACTGCTCGACCCGCAGCGGCGGGAACTCAGGGTTCTCCACCACCGGCGTCGACAGGTCCGCGCCCACGTCGAACAGGTCGTTCTGGACGCGGGTGAGGACCTTGACGATCTCCTCGTCCAGGTTCCCCAGCGCGATCGCCGTGCCGATGACCGCGTTCGCCTCGTTGGCGTCCGCGTACGCGGAGATCCGCAGGTCGGTCTTGGCGACCCGGCTCATGTCGCCGAGGGCGGTCGTGCCCTGGTCGCCGGTCCTGGTGTAGATGCGCGTCAGATTGACCATGAGGCCAGCGTAATTACGCTCCGGACGTCCGGAAGACCCGTGTGCCCACCGTCACGGCCAGCGCGGCGAAGCCGACGGCCACCAGGACGCCGTACAGCATGTGCGCGGTGGCGTAGGAACCCACGTAGGCGTCGCGCACCGCGTCCACCAGATAGCGGAACGGCATGAAGTGGGAGAGCACGTCCAGCCAGGCCGGTGCGAGGCTCATCGGCAGCATCAGACCGGACAGCAGCATGGACGGCATGGTCAGCGCGTTGATCGTCGGCCCGAACTCCTGCGGGGTGCGGACCTTCATCGCCAGCGCGTACGACAGCGAGGCCAGCGAGATCGTCAGCAGCGCGACGAACGCGAAGCCGATGAGGACGCCGGGCAGCGGCGCGCGCAGGCCCAGACCCACGGCCGCGAGCACCAGCAGCACCGCCTGGAAGACGAAGACGGTCGCTTCGCGCAGTACGCGCCCCAGGAGCAGCGCGAGCCGGCTGACCGGCGTGACTCGCATCCGCTCCACCACCCCGTGCCCGTTCTCGATGATGATCGCGAATCCCGCGAAGGCGGCCCCGAACAGACCGAGCTGGAGCAGCAGCCCCGGCACCAGCACCTGCCACGAGCTGCCCCGCGCGCCGAGCGGCAGGCCGGTGAGCAGCGGGCCGAAGAACAACAGGTACAGCAGCGGCATCAGTACGCCGAAGAGCAGCGCGAAGCGGGACCGCAGGGACTGGCGGAGGTAGCGGCCGTAGATCAGCGCGGTGTCGTGGAGAAGCATCCTGGTGGTCCTATACGGCTACGGGGGCGGTGTCGGCCGGGGCCGGACCGCGACCGGTTACGGCGAGGAAGGTGTCCTGCAGGGAGGCGTCGACCGAGCCGCCGTACCGGAGTTTGAGCGCGCCCGGTGTGCCCTCGGCCGCGACCACGCCCTTGTCGACGATCACCAGCCGGTCGGCGAGGGCGTCCGCCTCGTCGAGGTAGTGGGTGGTGAGGAAGACCGTCGTGCCGTGGTCGTCGCGCAGACGGCGGATCAGGTCCCACAGGTCGGCGCGGCTGCCGGGGTCGAGGCCCGTGGTCGGTTCGTCGAGGAAGAGGATCTCCGGGCGGTGGGTGAGACCCATCGCGATGTCCAGCCGGCGCCGCTGCCCTCCGGAGAGCGCGCCCGCCTTGCGGTCGAGCAGCCCGGCGAGGTCCAGGTCGTGCGCCAACTCCTCGGCCCGCCGCACCGCCTGCTGTTTCGTCAGGCGGTAGAGGCGGCCCTGGGTGACCAGCTCCTCGTACACGGAGATCTGCGGGTCGACGCCGCCGGACTGGGCCACGTACCCGCAGGCCCTGCGCACACCGGCCGGGTCGGTGGCGAGGTCGCAGCCCGCGACGGTGGCCGTGCCGCCGGTGGGGGTGAGCAGGGTCGTGAGCATCCGGAGCGTGGTGGTCTTGCCGGCGCCGTTGGGCCCGAGGAAGCCGAGGATCTCGCCCTCGCGGACGGTGAGGTCGATGCCGCGCACGGCCTCCACCGGGCCGCGCTTGGTCTGGAAGGTACGGGCCAGTCCGGCCGCGCTGATGACTGCTGTCATGCCGACCAGAAAAACAGAGATTCTTAAATTTTGCAATGAGTCCAAAAATAAAGAGAGCCCAGCGAAGCTAGGATGGAGGCATGACGGAAGGGCTCAGGGAGCGGAAGAAGCGGCAGACCCGGCAGTACATCTCGGATGTCGCCACGGCGCTGTTCGTCGAACGCGGCTTCGACGCGGTGACGGTCGCGGAGATCGCCGACGCTGCCGACGTCTCCGTCAACACCGTCTACAACTACTTTCCGGCCAAGGAAGACCTCTTCTTCGACCGCTCGGCCGGCATGGTCGACCGGCTCGCCCGCTGGGTCCGGGGTCGCGGCAGGGGGGAGTCGGCCGCCGTGGCGGTCCTGCGGGAACTGCGCGAGGAGGTCGAGTCGGTGTCGCCTCGAATCGGCCTGATGCCCGAATACGCCCGCTTCATGCGGGTTGTCGAGGAGGCGCCCGCGCTGCGCTCACGCCTGTGGGCCCTCGCGCAGGAGGTCCAGGCGAACCTGGAGGCGGTCCTGCGTGAGGAGACGGGCGCGGCGGACGAGGACGAGCGGCCGTACCTGATCGCCGGTCAGATCGGGTGGGCGCACGGCGCGGTCATGGCGGTCATCGGGCGCGAAATGGTCAAGGGGCGCAATCCGAACGAAGTGTCACGAGAGGTGCTGGACCTCCTCGATGACATAGAGGAGTTGTTGGGCGACACGGTGCTCAACTACGCCGTCCGGGGCGAGATCTGACCCCTGTCGGTGTGACGTCCGTCAAATGGGACGTGACGCGCATTACTTACCGGTCACACAGCCCCTCACGAGCGCTATGGTCCGCCGAAGAGGCAACCGTAAACAGCGCGTAAGGGGAGTCGGAGTGGCACGGAAGCTCGCCGTCATCGGGGCCGGTCTCATGGGGTCCGGCATCGCCCAGGTCTCCGCTCAGGCGGGCTGGGAGGTCGTCCTGCGGGACGTCACCGACGAGGCACTGAAGCGTGGCACCGACGGCATCAAGGCCTCGTACGACAAGTTCGTCAGCAAGGGCAAGCTGGAGGCGCACGACGCCGACGCGGCCCTCGCCCGCATCACCGCGACCACCGACCTGGACGCCGCCGCCGACGCGGACATCGTCGTCGAGGCCGTCTTCGAGAAGCTCGAAGTCAAGCACGACATCTTCCGCACCCTGGACAAGATCGTGCGCGACGACACCGTCCTCGCCTCCAACACCTCCGCCATCCCGATCACCAAGATCGCGGCCGTGACGGAACGCCCGGAGCGCGTAGTCGGCACCCACTTCTTCTCCCCGGTCCCGATGATGCAGCTGTGCGAACTGGTGCGCGGCTACAAGACCAGCGACGAAACCCTCGCCACCGCGCGGGAGTTCGCCGAGTCCGTCGGCAAGACCTGCATCGTCGTCAACCGGGACGTGGCCGGCTTCGTCACCACCCGGCTCATCTCCGCCCTCGTCGTCGAGGCGGCGAAGCTCTACGAGTCGGGCGTCGCCAGCGCCGAGGACATCGACATCGCCTGCAAGCTGGGCTTCGGACACGCCATGGGCCCCCTCGCGACGGCCGACCTGACCGGCGTCGACATCCTGCTGCACGCCACCAGCAACATCTACACCGAGTCGC
Source organism: Streptomyces sp. NPDC001843 (assembly GCF_042891955.1). Classification (NCBI taxonomy): domain Bacteria; kingdom Bacillati; phylum Actinomycetota; class Actinomycetes; order Kitasatosporales; family Streptomycetaceae; genus Streptomyces; species Streptomyces sp. NPDC001843. The sequence continues at coordinate 170,953 of NZ_JBIATQ010000010.1, forward strand.
AGGACGAGAAGTTCGCACCGCCGGAGCTGATGCGCCGGATGGTGGACGCCGGTGACATCGGCCGTAAGAGCGGGCAGGGCTTCTACAAGCACTGAGCTCTGGGGTCACCCCTGCGGGTGAATTCGGTATCGGTTCGCTCACAGACGGCAACCTCTGACCGTCGAACGCCGTCAGAGGTTGCATCACCAGACATCACCGAGACATCAGCGAGCACGAGACGCACTCACGGGGAGCGCATATGTACATCAGGGGCGACCACGCCGAGCTGGTCGTCGGGGGCCGCCTCGACGTCCACAGCGCGGCGGACGCCCGTACGGTCCTGCACTCGGCCGTCGACGACGGAGCCGGTGACCTGGTGCTCGACCTGTCCGAGCTGGAGTTCTGGGACGCCACCGGACTCGGGGTGATCATGGGTGCCCACCGGCGGGCCGGCCGCTGCGGCCGCCGCCTGGTGCTGCGCGGCGTGCCGCCGCAGATGCAGCGCCTGCTGGTGGCCACCCGGCTGCACCGGATCCTGGCGATCGAGGGCGGCATCGGCGTGGAGTCGCTGCCCCGGGTGTGACCCCCCGCCCCCCGAGCGGGACGCCGTGACCGGGTGTGAAAACGGTGACGGGGGAGACCCGTCGGACGAGCCGAGCCGCACGTCACACGCAATCCTCACGAGATGGTGACGTCTCGGACCGCGCGGCACCCCGGGCTGTCGTAGATACTGTGCGAAGGTTTAGGGTTCGGTCGCCCGCTGCCTCGCAACCCTCGAGCGGGCCCGGACCAGAAGCGACAGCGCGGTGTGCTAGGCCGGGAGGGGCCGGACACGGGCACACGACGCTTTTGGGGGGCTAGGAAACCTATGGACCCGATCAATCAGGGGCCCGGGGAGCATGGCCAGGACACAACGGACGGCAACGCGCCGCGTCAGCGCCCGCCCAGGGACTCCCTGACCACCGACTTCCAGAACGCGCCCGCACTCGCCCGCACGGTGCGCCTCGTCACCGGCGACTTCCTGCTCACCGTCAACCCGGTCGACGGCAGCGAGATAGAGCCCTGCCCGCCGGGAGAGCAGCCGGGCAGGCCCGCGAAGCTCGGGGCCGCCGAGCGCGCCGCCTCCGACCGCGCGGCCCGGCCCGCCGTACCGCCCGGCCCGGCCCAGCCGGCGCTGCCGCTCCTGGAACGCCAGGACGAACGCGAGCGCCTGGTCCGCCTGCTCGCCCGCGGCCGCTCCGTACGTCTCACGGGACCCCCGGGTTCCGGCCGCACCGCCCTGCTCGACCTGGTCGCCGAGGACTGCGCCGACCTCGCCCCCGACGGCGTGGTCCGCCTCACCGGCTTCCGCCGCACGACGACCGACCTGCTCCACGACCTCTGCCACGCCGTCCACGACGCACCCCTGCACCGCCCCGGCGCGGACGAGTTGCTCGACCTGGTCCGGGAGATCGGCGCGGTCGTCGTCCTGGACGACATCGAGTTCGGTGGCGCGGCCCTCGACGAACTCGTCGACGCCACCCCGGAGTGCGCCTTCCTGATCGCCGCCACCCCGGACGTGCCCGCCCCGTCCGCCGACTCGGCGATCGAGGAGGTCGTCCTCGGCGGCCTGGACCGCGCCGGCGGCGTGGAGATCCTCGAACGCGCCGTCGGCCGCGTCCTCACCGAGGAGGAGGCCAACTGGGCCGGCGACCTCTGGTTCGAGTCCGAGGGTCTGCCCCTCAGGTTCGTCCAGGCCGGTGCTCTGCTCAGGCAGCGCGACCAACTGCGCGCCAGCGCGGGCGCCGTGGACGAGTTCGGGGTCTTCGAGGACCTGCGGCACCCGGTCGACGCCCCCTTGGGCACCCCGCTCGACACGTCCGCCGACGACGGCGAGGACATCCCCCTCCCGTCGCTCGGGGAGGCCGCCGCACCCGCGCCGCTGCTCGCCTCCCGGCTGAGCGCCTCCGCCCGCGCCACCCTGCGCTTCGCCGTCGCGCTCGGCGGCGAGGTCCCGCACCAGGCGCACCTGCCCGCGCTGATCGGGGACACCCACGCGGACGCCGCCCTGGGGGAACTCGTCGGCTGCGGGCTGGTCAGCCCGGTCGGCTCCCGCTACCGCCTCGCGACCGGCGTGCAAACACAGTTGGAGGCCGCCGGATACGCCGACGACGCCGCCGCGAACGCCCTCGCCGCCGTCCAGCACTACACCTGGTGGGCCGGCCACCCCTCCGTCACGCCCGAAAGGGTGTGCGCCGAGGCCGACGCCCTGCTCGCCGCACTGACCGCCCTGGAGCCGTCCTCCGCCGAGCCCGTGACCCCGCTCGGACAGGAGGAGCCCTCGTCACCGCTCGCCGAGGGCGACGAGAGCGCCTGCGTCCGGCTGGCCCGCACCGCCGCCCCCGCCTTCGCCGCGGGGCTGCACTGGAGCGCCTGGGAGCGCGCGCTGCGGGCCGGCGCCGAGGCCTCCCGACGTGCCGGAGAGGTCGCCGAACAGGCCTACTTCCACCACGAACTCGGCGTCGTCGCCCTGTGCGGCGGACAGCTCGAGCGGGCCCGCGCCGAGCTGGAGGCCTCCATCGGCCTGCGCGGCGCCCTCGCCGACAAGCGCGGCACCGTCGTCGGCCGCCGCGCCCTCGCCCTGGTCGCCGACCGTGCGGGCGACGTGCCCGGGATCGGCGCCACGGCGGGCGAGGAGTCGTCCGACGCGCGCCACGAGGAGCCAGCGTCGCCCCCGCGCGGGGCCCCGGCCCCGTTCCCCCAACTCAAGCTCCCCACCGACGACACGCTGGTCACCCACCGGGCCGCGGCCACCGCCCTGCTGCCCAGGGCCCAGGGCGGCGGCAGCCGGCGGCCGGCCCGGCGCAACCTCCTCGCGGCCGGCTCCGGCGTCATCCTCGCCGCGGTACTCGGCACGGTCGTGACCCTCGGCATGAGCTCGAACGACGACGCGGACAAACCAGCCAAGAACGTGAGCGTCAACCCGTCCGCCAGCGCGGGCACCGAAGGGGGCGACCTGGGAGCGGACACGCCGAGGAGGAACAGCGGCGGGGGCGGCGGTGGCACCGGCGTGGCGGTGAGCCACCCGACGGACCCCGGCCCCGGCAGCACCGCGGACGATCCGGCGCCCACCACCACCGCGGCCCAGCCGTCGGACGACCCGAGCGGGACGCAGGGGTCGGGCGGGGACGGTTCGCCGAGCACGTCGTCGAAGCCCACGACGACCAAGCCGTCGACGCCGCACTCGACCCCGCCGAAGACACCGCCGACCGGTTCCACGACACCGCCGACGGGCGGTGGCTCGCCGAGTGGTTCGACGACACCGCCGTCGACCGGCAGCCCCACGGGCACGGCCACCTCGACCGCCCCGTCCACGACCGACAGCGCCAGCGGTCCCACCTCCGGCGGCCCCACCGCGTCCAGCGGTTCGGCGAGCGCTTCCCGGAGCAGCGGCACGGGCCCGACGATCTGACGTACATGAGGGCCGGCCCCCACCCGGGGGTCCGGCCCTCACCGGCGTACGTACGCCCGCGCTTCTCGAAAAGCTCCTCAGAACAGCCGCAGCTTGTCGTCCTCGATGCCCCGGAGCGCGTCGTAGTCCAGCACCTGGCAGCCGATGCCGCGGTCGGTGGCGAGGACGCGGGCCTGCGGCTTGATCTCCTGCGCGGCGAAGATGCCGCGGACCGGGGCGAGATGCGGATCGCGGTTCAGCAGTTCGAGGTAACGGGTGAGCTGCTCCACGCCGTCGATCTCGCCACGCCGCTTGATCTCCACGGCGACGGTCCGTCCCTCGGCGTCCCGGCACAGGATGTCGACCGGGCCGATGGCCGTCATGTACTCACGCCGGATCAGGGTGTAGCCCTCGCCCAGCGTCTCGATGCGGTCGGCGAGCAGTTCCTGCAGGTGTGCTTCCACCCCGTCCTTGATCAGACCGGGGTCCACACCGAGTTCGTGCGAGGAGTCGTGGAGGACCTCCTCCATGGTGATGATCAGCTTCTCGCCCGCCTTGTTGACGACGGTCCAGACCCCCTCGTCCTCGCCGGAACCCTCCTTGAGCGTGCATGGAGGCGACATCCAGTTGAGGGGCTTGTACGCCCGGTCGTCCGCGTGGATCGAGACGCTGCCGTCCGCCTTGACCAGGATCAGGCGGGGGGCCGAGGGGAGGTGGGCGGTGAGCCGGCCGGCGTAGTCGACCGAGCACCGGGCAATGACGAGACGCATGGTCGGCAACGCTACTCGACGTCCCGCGCCTCACGCGATTCGCCCGCCCGTTCCCGCCACCGCCATCAATCGGGGCACTCCGGGCCGCCCTTTTTGCTTTGGAAACTCTTGTTCATCCTTGGCCGATTGTGTGCCCAAAGGGACCGGCCCATGTGCGCATTCTCCTGGTGCGGTCACCTGCCGTTGCCTACGGTAGTGAACGGGAGGTCGCGATACGTGTACTGAGCGTGTCCGGTGTCGCGAACGCCCTTTACCTGTCCGGCAACCCCTGCTGTTCGGGGGTGCGAGAGGAGTACCCATGTCGCTCGACGTCTCACCGGCCCTACTCGAACAGGCCGAGCGAGGCGAGGTCGACGAAGCTGCCTTCGTCGACTGCGTCCGGACCTCCCTGCCCTACGCATGGGAGATGATCAGCTCCCTGGTGGCCCAGCTGAAGGTGGACGGCGGAGACTTCGCCGACAACCGGACGCCCCCGCCGGACGAGCAGGCACGCGGTCAGCTGCTGCGCGCGCTCGCCAGTGACGCGATTCGCGGCGCGCTGCAGCGGCACTTCGGTGTGCGACTGGCGTTCCAGAACTGCCACCGGGTGGCGGTGTTCCCGTTGGACGCCTCGGCCGACGAACGGCTGGCCCGCTTCACCTCGATACGCGGTCAACTGCTGAACCAGTCCCCGGAACTCAGGGACTGCTGACGCGGAGCCCACGGACTGCTGACGCGGTGAACCGCTTGCTTGCCGCTCCGCCCGCGGGAGGTGCAACCAGCACCGGAGCGGCAAGCCCTCGTCGGCCGGGGAGGCGTGACACGAACTCTCAACGGAGCTGGGGCAGCACCTCGGCGCCCAGCCGCCGGACGTTCTCCTCCGTCGCCGCGAGATCACCCGAGCCCTCGACGAGCAGCGCGAAGCGGGAGATGCCGGTGCGCTCCGAGGTGGCCGCCAGACGGTCGGCGCACAGCCGGGGGGAGCCCACCGGGTGCAGCCCGCACAGCAGTTCCGTGTAGGCCAGCGGGTCGCGCATCGCCCGTGCCCGGCCGTCCACCGTCACATGGGCCTCCAGGCCCTGCCTGAGCCAGCCCGGCATCGCCTTCAGCAGGGTCTCCGCCGCGTCGGTGCGCCGGTCCGCGATCTGGCAGACGCCGGCCGACACATGGGCCGCGCGGGCGATCTCCTCGGCCGGACGTCCGGCCGTCCGCGCGTGCTGCCGCCACAGGGCGACCATCTCGGCCTTCTCCTCGTCCCCGACGTGCATCCCGAGCAGCATCGGCAGTCCGCGCTCGGCCGCCAGCCGCACGGTCGCCGGGGAGGTGCAGGCGACGACGACCTCGGGGCCCGGGGTGTCGTCGAGCGCCTCCGACGGGCGGGGCACGACGGGGACCTCGCGGAAGGAGAACCGTTCCCCCGAGGCCGCCACGGCCGGCTCGCGCAGCCAGCGCACCAGCAGATCGAGTGATTCCGGGAACCCCTGCTCGTAGGCCTCCAGGCCCGCGCCGAACACCTCCAGATCCACCCACGGCCCCCCGCGCCCCACGCCGAGCGTGAAACGGCCGCCGCTGGTCACATGCAGCAGCGCGGCCTGCTCGCCCAGGGCGACCGGATGGACGGTGGGCAGCACGCTCACCGCCGTGCCGACCCCGATGCGGCTGGTGCGGCCCAGCAGCAGGGCGGCCAGGGTGACCGCGGACGGGCAGGTGCCGTACGGCACGAAATGGTGCTCGGCCAGCCAGACCGCGTCGAGACCCGCCTCCTCGGAAACCTGCGCCGAGCGGACCGCCCGGTGCAGCGCCTCCCCCTGGCCCTGCCCCGGGAACTGGGCGGCCAGCACAAAACTACCTACGCGCATTGCATTTCCTGCTTCCTCGGCTCCGACGCGGAGCTCCCCCACCGGGCATAACCGTGCGACACGTGCCGAGGACACGGCCTAGCGAAGGGATTTGCGGATTGTCTGCAGAATGAGTCGGCCGGCAGCGGCACTTGTGGTGGTTGGTTCCCTACGCGTACCCCTGTCGGTGCCGCGTAGGCTGGTTACAGCCCGTGCTTCCTGTATAGCCCCGTGAGGTGTCCCGTGTCCCCGCGTCGCAACCGTCTCAAGGGCCCCAAGGGCACGGCCGCGTCCGGCCGGAGCGCCGAGGACGACCGCCCCGGCCGGTACGGCGGCTGGCAGTCCACGGAGAACTGGCGGGGCGAGGACTGGAGCGTGCGGCACGTGGCCGGGTCCGGCGCGGGGGGCAAGACGTACCGCTGCCCGGGCTGCGACCAGGTGATCCCCTCGGGTGTCCCGCACGTCGTGGCCTGGCCGGAGCACTCGGGCGTCGACGACCGCCGCCACTGGCACAAGGCGTGCTGGAACGCCAAGGACCGCCGCACCACGCGGGTGCAGCGGTCCCGTAACGCGCCGAGGTTCTGAAGCGCCCTAGCCGAGCGGGGGTGTCACACGTCCCGCTTCTGCAGCAGCGCGAACGCCCCGGCGAACACGGCGGCCGTCACGCCCAGGGCGATCCACAGCGGGTCCCAGCCGGACGGGCCCGACTCGCTGAGGGAGTTGGAGTAGAAGACGCTCAACTGGTTCGGGATCGAGTACTCGACCAGCTTGTCGCGCACGCTCGACAGTGACTCGGAGAACATGAACAGCGCGATCACCAGCGGGGCGAGCAGGACGCCGATCATGATGGTGATGGCGCCCGCCGAGTGACGGATGATCGAGCCGACCGCGAGCGAGAGCAGCCCGAGGAGGGCGAGGTAGAGGCTGACGCCGACCGTGGCCTTCAGCCACTCCCCGCCGGACGGGTCCTTGGCGGTGCCGTCCAGCATGGACACCTGGGCCATGGCGACGAGTGAGGCCGACGCCAGCGTGACCACGAAGGCCACCCCGAAGAACACGATGGCCTTGGCCGCGAGCACGCGCCCCCGGCTGGGGCAGGCGACCATCGTCGTGCGGATCATGCCGGTGCCGTACTCCGAGGCCGTGGTCAGCACGCCCAGCGTGATCAGACACATGCTGCCCAGCAGCAGCCCGAAGAAGCCCAGGCCGAGCGGGTTCTGGCCCCGCATGCTCCCGTCGTCGGAGCTGTTCGACACCAGCGCGCCGGCGGCCAGCCCGATGCCGACCACCAGCAGCACGAACACGCCCAGCGTCCACATCGTGGAGCGCACCGACTTGATCTTCGTCCATTCGGAGGCGAGCGCGTGCCCGAGGTGCGTGCGCACCACCGGGATCGGCGAGGTGTAGCCGGGATACGAGGCTCCGGGCGCCGCCTGCCACTCGGGCGCGGCGGCTGGTGCCTGCGGCATCGGGGGCTGGTGGGTGCTCATCGGGCGTCCTCGGGCTTGGTCGGGTTGGCGGGGGCGGATGCGGCGGGCTGGGACGATCCGGCTGCCGGGGGCGCGGGCGCGGGCGGGGTCGCCGGGGCGGCGGGCGCCTGCGCGGGCGGCTGGGCGTAAGGATTCGGCTGGGCGGCGCCGGGAGCACCGTAGGCGCCGGGAGCGCCCCCCGCGGGCACCGCAGGCCCCCCGTACGGCCCCGCGGGCGCCCCGCCCTGCGGCGCCGGCTGCCCCTGGGGCGCCCCGAACGGCTGGCCGCCCTGCTGGGGCGGCGGCGGCGCGTACCAGCCCGGCTGGCCCTGACCCGGAACCGGCATGGGCGGCTGGGCGCCCGGCGGCAGCGGCTGCTGCAGGCCCGCCTTCTGGTCGATGGTCGAGCGGTAGTCCACGGCGCCCTGCGTCATCCGCATGTACGCCTCCTCCAGCGAGGCCTGGTGCGGCGAGAGCTCCCACAGTCGTACGTCCGCCTCGTGCGCCAGGTCGCTGATGCGGGGCAGCGGCAGCCCGGTGACGCGCAGCGCGCCGTCCTGCTCAGGCAGCACGTGCCCGCCGGCCTCGGTGAGCGCGGAGGTCAGCTTCTCCCGCAGCTGCGGCTCGGTGTCCGGCGTGCGGACCCGGGCGAAGTCGGCGGAGTTGGCGGAGATGAAGTCCGTCACGCTCATGTCGGCGAGGAGCTGGCCCCGCCCGATGACGATGAGGTGGTCGGCGGTCAGTGCCATCTCGCTCATCAGGTGGCTGGAGACGAACACGGTCCGCCCCTCCGCGGCCAGCGCCTTCATCAGATTGCGCACCCAGAGGATGCCCTCGGGGTCGAGCCCGTTGACCGGCTCGTCGAACAGCAGCACCTGCGGGTCACCGAGCAGCGCGGCCGCGATACCGAGCCGCTGGCCCATGCCGAGCGAGAAGCCCTTGGAGCGCTTCTTGGCCACGTCCTGCAGGCCGACGACCCCGAGTACCTCGTCCACCCGCCGGGCCGGGATGCCCGAGAGCTGGGCCAGGCACAGCAGGTGGTTACGGGCGTGCCGGCCGCCGTGCACGGCCTTGGCGTCGAGCAGCGCACCGACCTGACGGGCCGCGTTGGGCAGCTTGCGGTACGGATAGCCGCCGATGGTCACCGTGCCCGCGGTCGGGTTGTCCAGGCCCAGGATCATCCGCATCGTGGTCGACTTGCCCGAGCCGTTGGGCCCGAGGAAGCCGGTGACGGCGCCCGGTCGCACCTGGAAGGAAAGGTTGTACACGGCGGTCTTGTCGCCGTAGCGCTTGGTCAGGCCTACAGCCTCGATCATGCTCCGCACCCATCGAAAGGTTCAGGACAGCGGGGCACACGCCCCCGTAAGGGTTAGGAGGATATCCGGGCGCTGACGGTTCCGCCCAAGGGGAAGTAAAGCTGGGGGAGAGCAGGCCAGTACGGCGGAACAGGACGAAGCCCCCTGCCGACGGGGGAGTGGCAGGGGGCTTCGTGGGTGTCCGGGGTTACCGGGACTGCTGGGCCGGGACCCCGCGGGAGATCGGCTCGTCCTCGGTCGGCGCACCGGTGGCGGCCACCGCCGCGCCGGTCAGCGTGGCGAGCATCTCGCGGACGTTCGTCAGCTGGGCGTTGATGCTGTCGCGGCGGTTGGTCAGCGCGGCGAGCTCACGCTCGGATTCCGAGCGGATCCGGTCGGCCTTGGCGTTGGCGTCGGCCACGATGTCCTCGGCCTGGCGCTGAGCGGTCTCGACCGTCTGGCGGGCGCGACGCTCGGCGTCGGTGCGCAGCTTCTCCGCCTCCAGGCGCAGCTGCTCCGCCCGGTGCTCGATCTCCGCGAGGCGCTTCTCGGCCTTCTGCTGACGCGAGGCCAGGTCGCGCTCGGACTGCTCGCGGCGCTTGGCGAGGTTCGTCTCGAAGTCCGCGGCGGCCTGCGCGGCCTTGGCACGGGTCTCCTCGAAGAGGGCGTCCGCCTCCTCACGCTTGGACTGCGCGTCCTTCTGCGCCTCGGCACGAAGCTGCGAGGCGTCACTCTTGGCCTTCTCGACGATCCGGACGCCCTCGTCCTCGGCCTTGGCCTTGCGCTCCGCGGCGAACGACTCCGCGTCGTTGCGCACCTGCTGGGCCGCCGACTCCGCGAGCTCGCGGTGCTGCTCGGCCGCGCGCCGAGCCTCCTCACGCAGATCCTTTGCCTCCTCCTCGGCGAGGCGGAGGATCTTCTCGACCCGCGCGCCGAGACCCGCGTACGACGGCTCGGCGTCGCTGATCTGGGCCTGGGCGTTCTGGGTTTCGAGATGGAGCTCCTCGATGCGCTTTTCCAGAGCGGTGATGCGGGCGAGAGCGCTGTCACGGTCGGAGACGAGCTTGGAGATCCGTTCGTCCACCTGAGCGCGGTCGTATCCACGCCGCACAAGCTCGAAGCCGTAGGGGGAAGTGTCGCTCATGGGGTTCCTGTCGAATGAGACCGGTGAGGTGATAGGTGGAATCCTAGGGGCCGAAGCGGTGTGTCATCGAGCGGATACGTGTTTGATCTGGAGAATGACACCTCTTTTGAACATTCGACCCCCGGACGACCAGCCCATCATGTCGCCGAAGACGTGGTCAAAGCACCCAGAAGACATCAGAACCCACCCTGTCCGCTAGCTGTCTGACGACTTGCCACCCGATCGAGGGGGTCCTACGGTGGCCCCCGCCTTGACTCCGCCGTCCTTGCCGGACGACGGGGCCTCGAAGGACTCCAACGCCTCCAACACGTCCTGGACACGGGAGATCTCGGCGTTGATGTCCTCGCGCCGGCGCACCAGGACCTCCAGCTCGCGCTTGCCCTCCTCGACGGTGCGCCGGGCCTCGCGGATCGCCTCGGCCTTGAGCTCCTCGGCCTCCCTGACCAGCGTGGACTTCTTCTGCTCGGCCTCCTTGAGCAGCCCCTCCGCCTTCTTCACCGCGGCGATACGCACCTTGCCCGCCTCGGAGTTGGCCTCCGAGACGATCTCCTTGGCCTTCGCCTGCGCCTTGGCGAGCTGCTCCTCCGCGGCCTTGATCAGCGCGTCGCAGCGGTCGCCGGTCGACTTCATCGTCTCGGCGGCCTCGCGGCGGGCCCGCTCGTGCAGCTCCTCGATCTCGGCCGTGATCCGGTCGCGCAGCTCCTCCGCGCGCTCCCTGATCGCGGTCGCGTCCCGGCGGGCGCCGACCAGCAGCTCGTCCGCGTCCGTACGGGCCTTCTCCACCGTCGAGTTGCCCTCGACCCGGGCCTCGGACACCAGCCGCTCGGCCTCCTGCCGGGCGACGCCCACCATGGTGTCGGCCTGCGACTCGGCCTCCGCGGTGGTCTTCTGCGCCTGCTGCTGCGCCTCGGTGAGCAGCTTGTCGGCCTCGGCGGTGGTCTCGGAGATCAGCTTGTCGACCTGCTCCGCCGCCTCCGAACGCCGCTTGTTGGCGTCCTTGCGGGCCTCGTCCAGCGTCCGGTCGGCCTCCTCGCGTGCGGCCGACATCAGCCGCTCGGCCTCCGCCTCCGCGTCCGCCCTGACCCGCTGCGACTCGGTGCGGATCCGCTCCGCCTGCTGCTGCGCCGAACCGACCGTCTCGGCGGCCTCCGCGCGCAGCCGCTCCGCGTCGCCGGAGGCGTCCGCGATCAGCTTCTCGGCCTTGGCGACCGCCTCGGCCCGCACCCGCTCGGCCTCGGCGGCCGTCTCCGACTGGAGCCGCTCCGCCTCCGCGATCGTCTCGGTCTGCAGCCGCTCGGCCTCGTTGCGCGCCTCGGTGATGAGCGTGTCCGCCTGCGTCGCCGCGTCCGAACGGATCCGGTTGGCGTCCTCCCGGGCCTCCGCACGGGTGCGCGCGGCGGACTGGTCGGCCTCCGCCAGCGCGTCCGACGCCTCGGTCCGCACCCGCTGGGCGTGCGCCGCCGAGTCCGCGCGCAGCCGCTCGGCCTCCGTGATCGCGTCCGCCATCGTGCGCTCGGCGAGCGCCTTCGCGGCCTCGGACTCCTCCTGGGCCTCGCGGCGCAGCCGGCCCGCGTCCTCGCTCGCCCGCTCCCGCTCGGCGTAGGCGTCGGCGCGGACCCGGTCCGCCTCCTCCTCGGCCTCCCGGCGGGTGCGGTCCGCCGCGTGCTCGGCGGCGGAGCGCAGCCCGGTGATCTCCTCCTGCGCCTGCTCGTGCAGCCCGGCGACGGAGTCCCGTACCTGCTGGGCGTGGAGCTCGGCCGCCGACACCATCTCGGTGGCGCGCCGGTCGGCCTCCTCCACCAGCCGGATCGCCTCGGCCTGCGCGTCCTCCACGCGCCGGCGCGCAGACGCCAGGAGTTCCTCGCTCTGCTCGCGGGCCCGCTCACGCTCCTGGTCGGCCTCGGCGCGCGCGGCACCGAGCAGTTCCTCGGCCTCGCGACGGCGGCGGGCGGCCTCCTCCTGGGCGGCGGCCAGCGTCTCGGACGCCTCCGCGGCGAGCCGCTCGGCGGCGGCCTGGGCCTCCGCCCGCACCCGGTCGGCGGTGTCCTGGGCCTCGGTCTTCAGCCGCTCGGCCTCGGCCGCGGCCTCCGAGCGCAGGCGTACGGCGATGGCCTCGCCCTCCGCCCGGGACGCGGACGCGTCCGACGCGGCCTCGTCACGCAGCCGCTCGGCCTCCGTCTCCGCCTGCTGCTGGAGCGTACGGATCCGGTCCGCGGCCTCGGCACGCAGCCGCTCGGTCTCCTCGCCGGCCTCCCGGCGGATCCGCGCGGCCTCCTCCCGGGCGTCCGTCAGCGCCTGCTCGGCGGACGCGAGCCGCGCCTCGGCCTCCCCGTGCAGCCGGGTCAGCTCCTCGGCGGCCTCCGCCTGCCGTGCCTCGAGCGCCCGCTCGGTCTCCTCACGCAGCTCGCGCGCGGCCTGCTCGGCGTTCGAGGTGATGGTCTCGGCGAGCTCCACCGCCTCCTCGCGGGAGCGCTCGTTCTCCGCGCGGGTGCGCTCCAGGACCTCCTCGGCCTGCCGGCGCAGCGTCGTCGCGCGCTCGATGGCCTCGGTGCGGACCTTCTCGCTGTCCGTGGTCGCCTTCTGACGCAGCTCGTCCGCGTCGGCCTTCGCCTTGGACAGCAGCTCCTCGGCCGACCGGGCGGCCTCCTCGATCTGCTGGACGGCCTCCTTGCGGGCCTCCGCACGGATCTTCTCGCCCTCGGCGACCGCGTCGGAGCGCAGCTGCTCGGCCTCGCCGCGCAGCCGGCGGGCCTCCTCCTGCAGCTCGACCGTCTTGGCCCGGTACTCCTTGGTGTCGTCCTTGGCGGCGCCCTTGAGCTGCTCGGCGATGTCGTGCGCCTCGGCGCGCAGCCGGTCGGCCTCGGTCTCGGCCTCGCGCCGGATCCGCTCGGCCTCCTCGGCCGCGGCCTTGGTGGTGTTCCGGGCGTCCTCGGCCGCCTTGTTCAGCACGTCCTCGGCGGTCTTCGCCGCCTTGGACAGCTGGGTCGCGCTCTCCTCGGCGGTGAGCGTGCGGGCGTTCTCGGTGGCCTCCGCGACGATCCGTTCGGCCTCGGCGCGGGCGTCCGCGACCAGCTGCTCGGCCTCGGAGCGGGTGTTCTCGGCCTCCTTGGTGGCCTCCTCGACCAGCCGGGCGACCTGCTCCTTGGCCGTGCGCGTGCGCTGCTCGTTGGTGGACTCGGCGCTGGTCAGGGCCTTGGAGGCGGCCTCCTTGGCCTCCGTGACCAACTTCTCGGCCTCGGTCTGCGCCTTGCGCAGCGCCTCCTCGGCCTCGGCCATGCGCTGCTCGGCGGCCCGGCTCAGCTCACCGGCCTGGCGGCGGGCGGCGTCCGACTCCGTCGCGGTGGAGGCGCGCAGCTGTTCGGCGTGGTCGGTGGCCTCCTGAGCCTGGGTGGAGGCGGCGTTCAGCAGCCGCTCGGCGTCCGCGCGGGCACGGCGCAGCAACTGCTCGGCCTCCGCGCGGGCCGCCTCGGCGTCGCTCTGCAGCCGCTGGCGGGCCTCGGAGGTCAGCCGTTCGGCCTCCGCGCGAGCGGCGGCCATGGCCTGCTCGGCCTCGGCACGCGACTCCTCGAGGAGCCGGCGGGCCTGGGCCTCGGTGCGGGCGCGCAGCTGCTCGGCCCACGCCACGTTCTCGTTGACGTGCGACTCGACCGTCTGCCGGCGCTCGGCCAGCTCCTGGTCGAGCTGCTGACGGCGGGCCACCGCCTCGGCGTGCAGCTCGGCCTGCAGCCGGGCCGCCTGCTCGGCGTGCTCCTGCAGGATGCGCTGGGTCTGCGCGCGGGCCTGGCTCAGCTCCCGCTCGGCGTCCTGGCGCAGCTGGTCGGCCTGGATCTGGGCGTTGCGCAGCAACTGTTCGGCCTGGTAGCCGATGTCACCGCCGTCGAACGCGGGCCGGGACATGATGGTGCGCCGCGCCTCGTGCAACTTGGCGCGCAGCACCTCGACCTGGTAGCCGAGGTCCTCGGCATGCTGGATCGCCTTTTCCCGCTCGGTCTTCAGCCGTTTCATCTCGGCCTCGAACCGAGAGAGGTGGTCGACGTCAGCCGCCGGCTCTCGCTCCTGGCTCTCGTAGCCCCGCACTGCGCGGTCCCATCCGTCCCCTGGTCGCAAGCCTGTCCAAACGAGCTCCGTCCGTCCGCCGAACGGGGCCCCCGGGGAATGGTGTCAGATCAACGGCGGAGCACGGGCTGCTGCCCCGACGCTCGTCCCCCGAAACCTGGACCCCGGTGGTCCTGCCCCTGACGGCAGGACCGGGTCGTCCCGTGTTCGGGGACGACCGCCCCCAACCCTACCGGCCCCTATGTACGAGGGTCAGTGCTCAGGTGTCTCAACAGGCGCGGATGTGACCAGTTCTGTCAGTACGCCGTGGCAGTCCTTCGGGTGCAGGAAGGTGATCCGCGACCCCATGGAGCCGCGTCGTGGCTCCTCGTACAGAACGCGTACGCCCTTCTCCCCGATGGCGGCGGCGTCCTGGTCGACATCCGCCGTACCGAAGGCGATGTGATGGACGCCCTCCCCGTTCTTCGCCAGCCACTTGCCGACCGCGGAGTCCTCGCGGGTCGGTTCCAGCAGCTGGAGGTAAGAGGCGCCGCCGTCGGACGTCTCGTTGATCTTGAGCATGGCCTCGCGCACGCCCTGCTCCTCGTTGACCTCGGTGTGGAACACCTCGAAGCCGTACGTGGCCCGGTAGAACTCGACGGTCGCGTCGAGGTCGTGGCAGGCGATCCCGATGTGGTCGATTCGCGTCAGCATGGTGTCAGTGCACCGCTCCTCGGGGGGTTACGCAACGTGCGAGCGATCACACCGACAGCCAGATGACGGGGTGCGGTACCGGTCAGTACATTCGAAGTAAACCCTCGTTCACTCCTCAGCTCGTGCAGCTGAAAGGGGATCCCACCTCATGTCAGGATCGAACAGCACGACCTCCGTCATCGTCGCGGGTGCCCGTACCCCGATGGGGCGGCTGCTCGGCTCGCTGAAGTCGTTCTCCGGAGCCGACCTCGGCGGCTTCGCGATCAAGGCCGCCCTCGACCGTGCGGGGATCGGTGGCGACCAGGTGCAGTACGTGATCATGGGCCAGGTGCTGCAGGCCGGCGCGGGCCAGATCCCGGCCCGCCAGGCCGCGGTCAAGGCGGGCATCCCGATGAACGTCCCGGCGCTCACCGTCAACAAGGTGTGCCTGTCCGGCCTCGACGCCATCGCCCTGGCGGACCAGTTGATCCGTGCGGGTGAGTTCGACGTGGTCGTCGCCGGTGGCCAGGAGTCCATGACCAACGCGCCCCACCTGCTGCCGAAGTCCCGCGAGGGCTTCAAGTACGGCGCCGTCGAGATGCTCGACGCCATGGCGTACGACGGCCTGACCGACGCCTTCGAGGGCATCGCCATGGGCGAGTCCACCGAGAAGCACAACACCCGCCTGGGCATCGGCCGCGCCGAGCAGGACGAGATCGCCGCCCTGTCGCACCAGCGGGCCGCCGCCGCGCAGAAGAACGGCGTCTTCGAGGCCGAGATCACTCCGGTGGAGATCCCGCAGCGCAAGGGCGAACCGGTCGTCTTCAGCAAGGACGAGGGCATCCGCGGTGACACCACGGCGGAGTCCCTGGGCAAGCTGCGCCCGGCCTTCACCAAGGACGGCACGATCACGGCCGGCTCCTCGTCGCAGATCTCCGACGGCGCCGCCGCCGTGGTCGTGATGAGCAAGGCCAAGGCGCAGGAACTGGGCCTGGACTGGATCGCCGAGATCGGCGCCCACGGCAATGTGGCGGGACCGGACAACTCGCTGCAGTCCCAGCCGTCCAACGCGATCCTGCACGCCCTGAAGAAGGAGGGCCTGGAGGTCTCCGACCTCGACCTCATCGAGATCAACGAGGCCTTCGCCGCCGTCGCCGTCCAGTCAATGAAGGACCTCGGGGTGTCCACGGAAAGGGTGAACGTCAACGGCGGCGCCATCGCCCTCGGCCACCCCATCGGGATGTCCGGCGCCCGTCTGGTCCTGCACCTGGCCCTGGAGCTGAAGCGCCGGGGCGGCGGGGTCGGCGCGGCCGCGCTGTGCGGCGGCGGCGGCCAGGGTGACGCGCTGATCGTGCGCGTGCCCAAGGCGTGAGCGCACTCTCGTCGTAGGTCTCCTTGAAGTCCCTTTCGCGAACGGAGCTGTGATGCAGGACGTCTCCTCACTGGTGGACGGGGCCAGGGCAGGCCGGCCACGGTCCGTGGCCCGGCTGATCTCCCTGGTGGAGGGGGCGTCCCCGCAGCTCAGAGAGGTCATGGCGGCTCTTGCGCCGCTGACCGGGAACGCGTACGTGGTCGGTCTCACCGGCTCCCCGGGGGTCGGCAAGTCGACCTCCACCTCGGCGCTGGTGACCGCGTACCGCAAACAGGGCAAACGGGTGGGGGTCCTCGCGGTGGACCCCTCCTCGCCGTTCTCCGGCGGCGCCCTGCTCGGCGACCGGATCCGCATGTCGGACCACGTCTCCGACCCCGGCGTCTACATCCGCTCCATGGCCACGCGCGGCCACCTGGGCGGCCTGGCCTGGGCGGCCCCGCAGGCGATCCGCGTGCTGGACGCGGCGGGCTGCGACGTGATCCTGGTCGAGACGGTGGGCGTCGGCCAGTCGGAGGTGGAGATCGCCTCCCAGGCGGACACCTCCGTCGTCCTGCTCGCCCCGGGCATGGGCGACGGCATCCAGGCCGCCAAGGCGGGCATCCTGGAGATCGGCGACGTGTACGTCGTCAACAAGGCCGACCGCGACGGCGCGGACGCCACGGCCCGCGAGCTCAACCACATGCTCGGCCTCGGCGAGTCCCGCGGCCCCGGCGACTGGCGCCCGCCCATCGTCAAGACGGTCGCCGCCCGTGCGGAGGGCGTCGACGAGGTCGTCGAGGCCCTGGAGAAGCACCGCGCCTGGATGGAGGAGCGCGGCGTCCTCGCCGAACGCCGCCTCGCCCGCGCGGCCCGCGAGGTGGAGAGCATCGCCGTCACCGCCCTGCGTGAACGCATCGCCGACCTCCACGGCGACCGCCGCCTCGGCGCGCTGGCGGAGCGGATCGTCGCCGGCGCACTGGACCCGTACCGGGCGGCGGACGAACTGGTGGCGGGGTTGACGGAGGGCTGAGCGGCGACGGCGTCCCGGCTCATCGGGGGGCTTGCCCTCAGGAGCCCGGGACCGGTCGGCGGTGGTCCGAAAAACGGGTGCCCCCCGGCACCTGGCGCTGCTAGCTTCACCGGCATGTTCCTCCTCCTGGCATAGAGCGCGCGCCGCACCCGCGCCCGGCAGGCCCGCCGGCCGTCGGTGGCGCGGGGCTTCGGTGTCCCCTCTTCCGCCTCCAGCCGAGGAACCGACTCATGTCCGCGCTCACTTCGTCGCGCCCTTCTCCCGCCCCCCGGCCGTCGTACGCCGCCGTCCTGCGCGTCCCGCACGCCCGCCGCACCTTCGCCGCCGCCCTGACGGCCCGACTGTCGTACGGCACGGTCGGGCTGGCCGTGATGCTGGCGGTGACCCGGGCGACGGGCTCGTACGCCGTCTCCGGGACGGTGATGGCCGTGTTCGGCGCCGCCACCGTCTTCCTCATGCCGTTACGGGCGGCGCTGGTCGACCGGCACGGCGCGCGCCGGGCCCTGATCCCCATGGCGTCGCTGTACGGCGCCCTGCTGTGCGCCCTGGCGGCACTGACCTGGCGTCCCGGCACCCCGCCGGCACTCCTCGGCACGCTCGCCGCCCTCGCCGGTGCCTGCGCACCCCCGCTGGGCCCCACCATGCGTACGGTGTGGGCCGGACTCCTGGACGACCCCCGGCTCGTGCAGCGGGCCTACAGCCTGGACGGGGTCGCCGAGGAACTGCTGTACGTCTCCGGCCCGGCACTGGTCGGCGTCCTCGTCCACTTCGCCCCACCGGCGGCCGGGGTGGCCCTGAGCGCGCTGCTGATCGTGGCCGGGACCTGTGCGTTCGTGGCCTCTCCGGCCGTGCCCGGGCCCCGCGCCGCCGAGCCGAAGGGCAGGCCCGGGCGTCGGTTCGACCGCAGGCTGCTTCCCCCGGTGGTCGTCGCCGCGGGCATGGGCCTCGCGCTCAGCGGCACGGAGCTGCTGGTGATGGCCCTCGCGACCGAGCGCTCGTACGACGGCTCCGTGGTCCCCTGGATCCTGGCCGCGCTCTCGGCGGGCAGCGCGGTGGGCGGGCTGCTCAACGGGGCGGTCGACTGGCACTGGCCGGCGCGGGTGCGTCTGGCGTCCTTCGCCGCCGGCCTCGGCCTGGTGCTCGCCGTCACGGGTCTCGCACCCGGGGTGTGGGTCCTGACGGCGGCCGTCGCGAGCGCGGGCCTGTTCACCGCCCCGGCCCTGACGACGGCGTACCTCCTCGCGGAGGAGACGGCGTCCCCGGCGTCCCGGACGCGGGCGGGGGCCTGGGTGAACACCGCGGTGAACGCGGGCAGCTCGGGAGGTGCCCTGCTGGCCGGGATGCTGATCGGCCGGGTGCCGGTCGCGGTGTGCTTCGTGCTGGCGGGCGGGGTGGCACTGGCGGCCGGCGTGGCCTGTCTCCTGGCCTCGGGCACCGCGGAAACCTCGGGCGCCGCGAAAACTTCGGGCGCCGCGGACAAAGGAGCGGCAGGCGAGACCTGAACACCCGCCTGCCGCTCCGGTCCCCCTGCCGAGGTCAGGGACGTCCCCGCTGCCCCCGCAGATGCTCGGCGATCGGCTTCAGCGCCTTGTCCAGCTCCAGCAGCGCCTCGGGCGAGAGCAGGTCGATGAAGTGCTTCCGCACGGACGCCACATGGTGCGGGGCGACCTTCTTCATGGTCTCCATGCCGTGCTCGGTCAGCACGGCGTAGAGCCCGCGGCGGTCGGACTCGCAGTTCTCCCGGCGCACCAGGTTCGCGTTCTCCATGCGCGTGATCTGGTGCGAGAGCCGGCTCTTGGACTGGAGGGTCGCGGAGGCGAGGTCGCTCATCCGCATCCGCACGTCCTCGGACTCGGAGAGGTTCACGAGGATCTCGTAGTCGTTCATCGTCAGGCCGAAGGGCTGCAGATCCCTCTCGAGCTGGTACGTCAACAGCCTGTTGACCTCCAGGTGGGTGCGCCAGGCGCACTGCTCCGCATCGGTCAGCCAGCGCGTGGCCGTTTCGGTCTCCATGAATGAAGTCTACCTAAAATGTTGAAAAGCGAACTAGTGAGGGTGGTGTGACAGTGCGCACGCGTTCGACGTCACACTCCGCAGACTACCGCTCACAGCCCGAAGCGACGCTGGAGGTCCCCGAGCTGTCCGGGAAGACGCGGTGTTCCCGGCGGTTGCCCTCCGTGTCCACCCGGCGCTCCCGCGCCACCCCCGGGCACACCCGGCTCATGTGGCACCGCACCCGTGGCCTGCTCCGCCATCAGCGTCTCGGTCGACTGCAGCAGCACCGTCCCGGCCCCGACGAACTCGAACTGGTGCTCCTCCCCGGAGGCCCCGCCGAGCCCCGTCATCGCACGTAGACCGCCCATGACGCCCGTCAGATACCCGTGGTCGTAGTGATGGCACGGGGACGGACAGTCGGCCCAGCCGACGAGCGCCTGAGGGTCCACCCGGATGGGGGGTTCCATGAACACCACCGGGCCGTTAGATGCGGCCACGAACTTTCCGGTTCCGATGAGTGTCAGAAAACCCGGCACGATCGACTGTTTGAGGGCGAGACTTGGCTGAAAAGCGAGCAAGTTGCCCGAGCGAATGGTCAGGTTGCCGTCGTCCAGGTCGTAGGAGTTCACATCGAACGCCCGGTCGGCGAGGAGCATCTTCCCCGAGCCCTCCGCCACCACCCAGTCGCTCGCGTGCAGAGGTGAATGGAAGGAAGTGCGGACGAGCCGGTCGAGCCGGCCGTGCCCGACGCCGTTGAAGTCGATCGCCCCGTAGTAGGCGATCATCTTCCCCTTCTGCAGGAACCACTGCCCGCCCTTGAGCTCGACGCAGAAGGTGTACTTGTTGACGTTGTCGTCGACGGGCAGCGTCATGGGGTCGTGCACCACGGGCCCACCGGGGGTTCCGTACCCGGGCCCACCGGGGGTTCCGTACCCGCTCACAGTTTCTCCTCCGAGGCCTGGACGAACACCGTGCCGCTGCCGCTGAGCTCCAGTTGGAACGCCTCGCCCGACCCGCGCCCCACCATGTCGCGCCAGCCGAGCGCGGTGGACAGCTTGTTGCGCACGTCGCCGTGATGGGCGACGTACGCCTGCGGGTCGACGTGGACGGCCCGCTGCGGTGTGATCGGGATCTCGAAGACCCCGCCGTGCGCCATCACCGCCACCGCCCCGTGTCCCTTCAGGGTCGTCGTGAACAGGCCCTGTCCGGTGACCTGCCCCCGCACCATCCCCATCACCCCGCCCTGCGAGCCCATGAACATCGTTCCCTGCTGGAGCGTGCCCTCGAAGGCCAGCAGCCGGTCCGCCTCCACGTAGAGGGTGTCGCCGGAGAGGTTGATGACGTGGACGTGGTGGCCGCCGTGCCCGAAGAAGACCGTCCCGCTGCCCTCGACGGTCATCAGGGGAGTGGCCTCACCGGCGACCCGCCGCCCGAGCATCGACATCAGTCCCCCCTGACCGCCCTGGATGTTCGGGGTGAAGGAGACGTCCCCCTTGTAGGCGAGCATCGCGCCGCGCTGACTGAACAGCCGCTGCCCGGGCAGGACGGTGGCCTCGACCATCTTCGAGTTGATCTCGCGCAGCGCCATGTCACACGTCCCCCGCGATCGTGTTCCGCTCACTGGGCTGGACGTACACCAGCCCGTCCCCCTCGAACCGGATCTGGAACGCCTCGCCGCCGCCCTCCCCGAGGAAGGTGCGGAAGGTCACGCCCGACTGGAAGGACTGCCGGACGTTCCCCTGGTGGGCGATGTAAGCCCCCGGGTCGACGATCAGCGGGTACTGGGGGCTCACCCGGAGCACGACCGCCGGCCCGTCCGACATGATCGCCGCCTGCCCGTGCCCCTCGACGGTCGTCGTGAACAGCCCGTTGCCCTGGGAGGCGCCGCGCAGCCCCGTGAAGGTCGTCCCGGTCCTCAGCCCGGCGTCGGTGGCGAGCAGGTTGCTCGACTCCACGTACAGCTTGTCCCCCTGGAGGGCGACGAGATTGATCTCCGCGGCCCGGTCGGCGAACCAGCACGTCCCGTGCCCCTTCACCTCCATCACGGTCATCTGCTCACCGGTGAGCCGCCGGGTCACCATCCCCCGCAGACCCTCACCGCCTCCGCTCAGCTTCTTGAAGGCCATCTGCCCGTCGTACGCGACCATCGAGCCGTTCTTCGCCTTGACGGCATCACCGGTCATGTCGACGGCGAGCACCTTGCTTCCTTGAAGTCGGAACATCGCCACGGGGTGAAGGTAGCGGCGGACGGAGGGTGCCGGACAGACCCCTACCGCGGGCCAGGGGCGACCGTTTGCCACAATGGGGCGACGATTGTGCTTCCGTTCACAAGGCGACCGCGTCGCCGGCGACTCTCCACCGAAGGTGATCCGTGGACCTCAAGACAGCCTCCGCCATCCGCCGCCTGCGCCTGGTCTCCGTCCCGGAGGGCATCTCCTGGATCGTGCTCGCGGCCTGCACGGTGATCAAGTACACGGTCGCCTCGGGCTTCGACGTGGCCCCGGTGCTGGGCCCGATCCACGGCGTGCTGTTCATCCTCTACGTGCTCTTCTGGCTCGACGCCTGGAACCGCACCAAGTGGGCCAAGGGCAAGGCCGCCGTCTACTTCGCCTACTCGATCATCCCCGGCGGCGGCTTCATCGCCGAGCGCCGGCTCCGCCGCGAGTCCGAGGACGCGGTCATCGCGGCCCGGGCCCGCAAGGAAGGAGTCGTGAACGCATGATCGTCGCCTTCTCCGTGACGCCCCTGGGCGTCGGCGAGGACGTCGGGGAGTACGTCGCCGACGCCGTCCGCGTGGTCCGCGAGTCGGGCCTGCCCAACCGTACCGACGCCATGTTCACCTCCATCGAGGGCGAGTGGGACGAGGTCATGGCCGTCGTCAGGCGCGCAGTCGCCGTCGTCGAGGCACGGGCCCCTCGGGTGTCGCTGGTGCTCAAGGCGGACATCCGTCCCGGGGTGACCGACGGCCTCACCTCGAA
Source organism: Streptomyces sp. NPDC001843 (assembly GCF_042891955.1). Taxonomy (NCBI): domain Bacteria; kingdom Bacillati; phylum Actinomycetota; class Actinomycetes; order Kitasatosporales; family Streptomycetaceae; genus Streptomyces; species Streptomyces sp. NPDC001843. Next base: position 192,939 of record NZ_JBIATQ010000010.1, read on the forward strand.
GGTCGAGACCGTCGAACGGCATCTGGCCGACTAGCCGGCACGGTCCGTGGCCGCCGCGGAGGTGACGGGCACGGATTCCGTGGCCGCCGCGGAGGTGACCGAAGGCCGAGACGGAGCTGACCGGCATGTGACCGGCGGGTAGGGTCTGATGACGTGCCGAAGCCTCTCAGTCTTCCCTTCGACCCCATCGCCCGTGCCGACGAGCTCTGGAAGCAGCGCTGGGGAAACGTGCCGTCGATGGCCGCGATCACCTCGATCATGCGGGCGCACCAGATCCTGCTGGCGGAGGTCGACGCGGTGGTCAAGCCGTACGGGCTGACCTTCGCGCGGTACGAGGCGCTGGTGCTGCTCACCTTCTCCAAGGCCGGGGAACTGCCGATGTCCAAGATCGGTGAGCGGCTCATGGTGCACCCCACCTCGGTGACGAACACCGTCGACCGGCTGGTGAAGTCCGGGCTGGTGGCCAGGCGGCCCAACCCGAACGACGGGCGCGGCACGCTCGCCACCATCACGGCCAAGGGGCGCGAGGTGGTCGACGCGGCCACCCGGGACCTGATGGCGATGGACTTCGGGCTCGGCTGCTACGACGCCGAGGAGTGCGCGGAGATCTTCGCGATGCTGCGGCCCCTCAGGATCGCGGCGAACGACTTCGACGAGGACTGAGCCGAGGGCGGAGTGGCACCGGGGATGGGCGCCGCCCCGGGACAAGATCTCCCGGAACGGGCGGTTACGCTCGACGGCATGAAAAAGAACGTGCTGACCCGCTACCGCGTCATGGCCTACACCACCGGCGTGCTGCTGGTGCTGCTCTGCCTGAGCATGATCGCGAAGTACGGGCTTCACATGGACGGCGCCGCCGACTTCACCCGCGTCGTCGCCATCGCCCACGGCTGGCTGTACGTCGTCTACCTGATCGTCGCCTTCGACCTGGGCTCCAAGGCGAAGTGGCCGGTCGGCAAGCAGCTGTGGGTGCTGCTCGCGGGGACGGTTCCGACCGCCGCCTTCTTCGTCGAGCGGAAGATCAGCCACGAGCTGGAGTCCAAGGTCGCGGACCAGGCCCCGGCCGCCGTCAAGGCGTAATCCCGACCCGCCGGACGGATCGGGTTCCGCCGGACGGGTCACGCTCCACCGCCGCCCGGGACTCGCGCGGCGGTCAGCCGTCGACATTTACTAGGACGTCCTAGTAAATTCGAGGGTATGGACGCTGACGCCATCGAGGACGGCCGCCGACGCTGGCAGGCCCGCTACGACGCCGCGCGCAAGCGCGACGCAGACTTCACGACGCTCTCCGGCGATGCCGTCGAGCCCGTGTACGGACCCCGGCCCGGGGACACATACGAAGGCTTCGAGCGGATCGGCTGGCCGGGGGAGTACCCCTTCACGCGCGGCCTCTACCCGACCGGCTACCGCGGGCGTACGTGGACCATCCGGCAGTTCGCCGGGTTCGGCAACGCCGAGCAGACCAACGAGCGCTACAAGATGATCCTGGCCGCCGGCGGCGGCGGTCTCTCGGTCGCCTTCGACATGCCGACGCTGATGGGCCGCGACTCCGACGACCCGCGCTCGCTGGGCGAGGTCGGGCACTGCGGGGTGGCCATCGACTCGGCGGCGGACATGGAGGTCCTGTTCAAGGACATCCCGCTGGGCGACGTGACCACGTCCATGACCATCAGCGGGCCGGCCGTGCCCGTCTTCTGCATGTACCTGGTCGCCGCCGAACGGCAGGGCGTGGACCCGTCGGTCCTCAACGGCACGCTGCAGACCGACATCTTCAAGGAGTACATCGCCCAGAAGGAATGGCTCTTCCAGCCCGAGCCCCATCTGCGGCTGATCGGCGACCTGATGGAGCACTGCGCGGCCGGCATCCCCGCGTACAAGCCGCTGTCCGTCTCCGGCTACCACATCCGCGAGGCGGGCTCGACCGCCGCGCAGGAGCTGGCGTACACGCTCGCGGACGGCTTCGGTTACGTGGAACTCGGCCTGTCACGCGGCCTGGACGTGGACGTGTTCGCGCCCGGCCTCTCCTTCTTCTTCGACGCCCACGTCGACTTCTTCGAGGAGATCGCCAAGTTCCGGGCCGCCCGGCGGATCTGGGCGCGGTGGATGCGGGACGTGTACGGGGCGAAGAGCGAGAAGGCGCAGTGGCTGCGCTTCCACACGCAGACCGCCGGTGTCTCGCTGACCGCCCAGCAGCCGTACAACAACGTGGTGCGCACGGCGGTGGAGGCGCTGGCGGCGGTGCTCGGCGGCACGAACTCACTGCACACCAACGCACTGGACGAGACGCTGGCCCTGCCGAGCGAGCAGGCGGCGGAGATCGCCCTCCGTACGCAGCAGGTGCTGATGGAGGAGACCGGCGTCGCCAACGTGGCCGACCCGCTGGGCGGTTCCTGGTACGTCGAGCAGCTCACGGACCGGATCGAGGCCGACGCCGAGAAGATCTTCGACCAGATCAAGGAGCGGGGCCTGCGGGCCCACCCCGACGGCCGGCACCCGATCGGCCCCATCACCTCCGGCATCCTGCGCGGTATCGAGGACGGCTGGTTCACCGGCGAGATCGCCGAGTCCGCGTTCCGCTACCAGCAGGCGCTGGAGAAGGGCGACAAGAAGGTCGTCGGCGTCAACGTAGCCACCGGCTCCGTCACCGGCGACCTGGAGATCCTGCGGGTCAGCCACGAGGTGGAGCGGGAGCAGGTCCGCGAGCTCGGGTCCCGGAAGGCGGCGCGTGACGACGCCCGGGTCCGGGCAGCCCTGGACGCCATGCTGACCGCCGCCCGCTCCGGCACCAACATGATCGAACCCATGCTGGACGCGGTGCGCGCGGAGGCCACGCTGGGGGAGATCTGCGGGGTGCTGCGGGACGAGTGGGGGGTGTACACCGAACCCGCGGGATTCTGACGGGAACGCACTCCACGCGCTGCCCACCGGCCTTCGGACCGGTGGGCAGCGCGCTTCCCGAAACCGGCAGGCGTCCCACGGGTAGGTCATGAGAGTTTACGGATCCGATCCGGCATGGGGGGAAGCGATGGGACTGGACTACAGCTACGACATCTACCTGCGTCCCCGGAACGTCGCCAGGGCGTTGGCCAATCTGGCCGGGCTGGCGCCGCCGACCCGTGCCGTGCCGCCGCTTGAGATCACACTTCCTGGCGGTGACCGGGTCGTCGTCCCGTTCACGTCCCGTTTCGAGAGCCAGCCGGTCGACTGCTCCATGAGCAGCACGCTCAAGCTCGACATGTCCCTCATGTTCGACGTTGATGACGCACTGCGCGAGTACGCGGAGAGGAACGGGCTCGAACCTGCGGCGGACGGACGCATCCAGATCGGGTACGTCTATGCGACGATCAGGTTCGAGTCTTTGCTGCACCCTGATTACGCGTCGGTGGAGTGCTGGGCAGCGGCGTCGGGGATGAGCCGCTTGTTCGCCCGGTCGGCCAACGTCAGGAAGGCGTTCACCGACCTCACCGCCGCCAGCGGCGGGGTGTGCTGCCTGTTCGACACCGGCGACGGCGGCCCCGAGGAGGTGTGTTGGGTGAACGGTGAACCCACCTGGGAGATGGTCTCCGGTCCCCGCTTTCCGGATCGGCGAGCACTTGTGGCGGCTTGGTCCGACCCTGAGAGATGAGCACTAGGGGGTGTCCTGCGTCGCTCCCGCCAGCCCCTGCAGCAGCACCCGCGTGAAGCCGCGCACCCAGTCCTCGTCCGCCGGCTTGCCGCTCACCAGGGTGCGGTGCACCACCGCGCCCGCCACCATGTCGAAGATCAGGTCGACGGTGCGGGCGGCTTCGCCGGGGTCGGCTTCCGGCGGGAGTTCGCCGCGGGTCTGGGCGCGGGCGCGGCCCTCCAGGACCAGCCGCTTCTGGCGGTCCACTATCGAAGTGCGGACACGTTCCCGAAGGGCCTCGTCGCGGGTGGATTCCGCCACCGCCGCCATCAGCCCGCTCTTGGCCTCCGGCCGGGCGAGGATGGCCGCGAGCTGCAGCACCACGCCCTCGATGTCGGCGGCGAGGCTGCCGCGGTCGGGGAGTTCGAGTTCGTCGAAGAGCTCGGCCACCGCGTCGACGACGAGTTCGTTCTTGCCCGCCCAGCGGCGGTAGAGGGTGGTCTTCGCAACCCCCGCCCGTGTGGCCACGTCTCCCAAGGTGAGCTTGGACCAGCCGAGTTCCACCAGCGCCTCCCGGGTCGCGGCCAGGATCGCGGTGTCCGCGGCGGCGCTGCGCGGGCGTCCGGGGCGGCTGGCGGGGCTGCGGCTCTGCATGACCCGACCATAACCGGCCGTTCCTGTGAGGCCGTGAGGGAGATCACCGGGGCGGACTGTCGTCCGCGCCCCCAATGGCATTACGCTACGACTCGTAGCGAAAGCGATGACCAATCCGGCGCAGGGTGGGGACCCGACGCCGCAAGCGCTTCACAATGCCTTTTCACACACACGCGGGAACGGGGGAGGATAGACGCATGCAGCCACGGAACATGTCCATGAGCGGCGTCGTCGACCTCGCCGCGGTGAAGGCGGCCCAGGAGGCCAAGGCCAAGGCCGAGCAGACGCGCGCCGAAGCCGCCCGGCAGGGCGCCGGCGCCGGGGCCGTCTCCCCGGCCGATCTCGTCATCGACGTCGACGAGGCCACCTTCGAACGCGATGTCCTCCAGCGGTCCGCCGAGGTACCGGTCGTCATCGACTTCTGGGCCGAGTGGTGTCAGCCCTGCAAGCAGCTGAGCCCGGTCCTGGAGCGGCTGGCCGTCGAGTACAACGGCCGTATCCTCCTCGCGAAGATCGACGTCGACGCCAACCAGATGCTGATGCAGCAGTTCGGGGTGCAGGGCATCCCGGCCGTCTTCGCCGTCGTGGCGGGGCAGGCGCTGCCGCTCTTCCAGGGAGCCGCCGGCGAGGCGCAGATCCGGCAGACCCTCGACCAGTTGGTGCAGGTCGCCGAAGAGCGCTTCGGGCTCACCGGCCTGAGCGTCGACCCGGACGCCCAGCCCGGCGGCGGCGCGGCGACGGAGGACCGGGCGCCGGCGGGCCCGTACGACGCCCTGCTGGAGGCGGCCGTACAGGCCCTGGACGCCGGGGACCTCGGCGGAGCCGTCCAGGCGTACCGGAACGTACTCAACGACGACCCGGCCAACACGGAGGCGAAGCTCGGCCTGGCGCAGGCGGAGTTGCTGCAGCGGGTGCAGGGCGCGGACCCGCAGCAGGTGCGCAAGGACGCGGCCGACAAGCCGAACGACATCGACGCACAGATCGCCGCCGCCGACCTGGATCTGGTGGGCGGGCACGTGGAGGACGCGTTCGGCCGGCTGATCGACACCGTGCAGCGCACGGTGGGTGACGACCGGGACACCGTACGGCGCCGCCTGCTGGAGCTGTTCGAGGTGGTCGGCCCGGAGGACCCGCGTGTCGTGGGCGCGCGGCGGGCGTTGGCGAGGGCCCTGTTCTGAGGCGGCCGTTGACCAGTCGCTAAACGTCCGGCGTTGTGATGCCGGAGTGAAAAATTCGCCAGCGAGGCGTCGAGGCGGCCGCACTTTGCCAAAACTTGGTAATTGCGGCCGCTGTTACTCCCAGTAAAACGAGCCTGTTGATCTGTCTGGTTCCGTCCATGAATCAACAGCATTGCTCTGCCCTGGGTTGCCACCGAGAGTCGCTCTCCGAGACCGGTGGGTCGTCCTTCGGTTATCGGGCCGTTACTAGCCAGTAACGAAGCCCCTTGTGCGGGCGGCGAGAATGCACCACGATCGGCCACGCTCGGTCCATTTCCGTACCCCGACAGCCGGTCGGGTCACGTGACGATCTGGGTCCCCACCGAGCAGAGCCGGCGGCAGTGGCGCCGGCTCTAGGACAGGGGGGTCTTCGCCAACGGCGAAGCCTGTCCAGCAGGGTTGTGCGTGATGCGTGTCAGGCGCGACCAGTGGTTGTCGCTCGGGGGTGATCGCCGGTGATTCGGTCGCGGTTCGCGCCACCGACATACGGGCGCTCCCCTACCCGAGGACGTAGCACTTCTCCCATCCCTGCCCGGCTGAGCCGCTGACTCGGTGGCGAGCGAGGGCCAGGAGATGTACGTCCGAGAAGGAGGAAATATGGAGTCCCAGGTGCGTGGCGGGACCAGATGGAAGCGGTTCGCTGTGGTCATGGTGCCCAGCGTTGCCGCGACGGCCGCGATAGGTGTTGCCCTTGCGCAGGGTGCGCTTGCTGCGTCGTTCAGTGTGTCGGGGCAGGACTTCAAGGTGCACGCCGACAAGCTCGTCGGCTACGACTTCACCCAGTACGGCGCCATCGACACAGGCAAGGGCCTTGACGGCAAGGACCAGGCACACCCGGTGGCGGTTTCGGCGTTCGACCACGCCAACATCACCAACATGTGCCAGTCCGTGGTCACCCCGATCCCGTTTCTGGGTAAGAACGTCACCCTCAAGCTGACCGCGGGTGACAAGGGTACGGATGTCACGGCCAAGAACCTTTACATCGACGTCGCCAACCTTGACGCGAAGACGGCCGACTTCGAGGACATGGACATCGGCGTCGCCGCCGGCAGCGCCAAGATGAAGCCCAAGGCCGACGAGAAGACGAACCCGTTCGGGTTCGCTCAGCAGGCCGACAAGGCCACGCTGACCGATGTGCACCAGACGGCTTGGGCCACCACGGCCGGCACTTTCTCGCTGTCCAATCTGCACATGGAGCTGAACTGGGGCGACGGCCCGAAGTACGAGTGCTACTAGGCACTCAGTGACGGGCGGGGGAGCCGACAGGGTCCCCCGCCCGTCACCTCTTCGCCCGCCGCCTTCACACCCCTTCACATCTCCATCGCACCATAATCCTCACCACAGCAACGCCGCACCAGGGAGCTGTTTTTCCATGAGCGCCGAGACTCCTGTTGCACCCGGCCAGTTCACCCGCCGGAGGCAGCAGTTCCGCGCCTGGCGGGGCACCCGTCCGTTCTGGGCAGGCGTGTTCGTCCTGCTCGGCGGCCTGCCGATCATGTACTTCCCGTACGCCCACCTCAAGTTCGGCGCCCTGACGCTCGCCATTTCCACCACCGCGGGAGCCGGATCGCTGATCATCGGCGTGCTCCTCGTCGTCCTGGGGATCAGCCTCTGGTTCCAAAAGCACGTAAGGGTCTTCGCGGGCGTGGCGGCGATTCTGCTGGCGCTGGTGTCCATCCCCGTGGCCAACTTCGGTGGCTTCGTCGTGGGCTTCCTGCTCGCCCTGGTCGGTGGTGGGCTCGCTGTTGCCTGGGCGCCGGGTACTCCACCGCAGCCTGAGTCGCAGGCCGAGGCCGCGCCGGAGGTGGCCGGTGCCGCTGAGGCCGCACCGCTGTTCGGCGAGGGCGTGAACGGGCCGGGTGAGTCGAACGACCTGTCGGGAACGAGCCCCGCGAACGGGGCGAACGGGAGGCACAGTGCCGGCTGACGAGGTGACCCACGGGACCGAAGTGGACGGGTCCCGCGCGAGAACCGGGCCCCGCCACGCGGCACCCCGGAAGCCGCTGTTCAGGTTCCACATGCCGGCCGGCAAGGCGATAGCCACCGTGGCGATGCCGACGGCGGTGCTCATGGGCTTGGGCGTGACGTCCTCGCTCGCCATCGCGGACAGTGCCGGCACGTCCAACAGTCAGAAGGCCGCGGAGTACAAGGACTGCGTCAAGGCGCTCGACGGCTCCGAGAACGACTCTGCCTCGCCGTCGCCGTCGGCGAGCGAGTCCACCGGCACGGCGACGCCGACTCCCTCGGCATCCGCCGACGCCGGCAAGGACAGCAGCAAGGACAAGACCAAGGTCTCGGGCAGCACCTCTTCGTCGGATTCAGGTGCCGACGACAAGGCCACGCCCAAGCCGACCGCGACCTCCGGCTCCTCCGACACGGGTTCCGACTCGGGCTCCGGCACCGGCGACACGCCCTCGCCCGCCCCGTCGGCCTCCCAGAGCAGCGGTGGCGGCCTGCTGGACACCATCGGTGACACGGTCGGAGACATCCTCACCGGCGGCGCGAAGGATTCCGGCACGACCGCGAGCCCGACGCCCTCCGCGTCCGAGTCGTCCTCGCCGGCCCCCTCGGCCACGTCGGATACGTCCTCCTCGTCCGGCTCCACCGGCAAGGGCAGCACCACCGACACCGTCAAGGACACGGTCGACAAGACCACCAAGACGGTTGGGGACACCGTGAAGGGCACCACCGACAAGGTGTCCAAGACGGCCAGGGACACCACCAAGACGGTCGAGGACGCCACCAAGGCGGCCAAGGACGCGGCCGATTCGGCCACGCCCGACCCGTCCGCCAGTTCCAGCGCGTCTCCGGACGACTGCCCAGCGGCCACCGACAAGGTCAGCGGCGTCGACAACAATATTCTGGTCGCGGACGACCCCTGGTACCTGGACGCGAGTTCGCTGACGTTGAACGGCGCTGACTACCAGGGCATCGTCGAGGTGAGAACGGCCAGCGGGGCCACGAAGAAGGTACTCAAATACGTCATCTCTGGTGGTACCCAGATCGTGGACCTGCACCAGACGGTGAAGGACAAGCAGTCGGGCAAGACCTACCACGTGCAGAGCGCCAAGGGTCAGGAATCCACCATCACCGGCGGCAAGACCACGATGTACACCGAGAGCATCTCGGGCAACCTGCTGGGCCTGGTCCACGTGAAGTTCACCCCGGACAACCCCCCGCCGCTGAACATCTCGTGGATCTACATGACCAACGTCAAGGTGGTCCAGGCGGCCCAGTTCGGCGGCAACCTGAAGATCCCCGGGATGCGCCAGTACACGACCGACTGAGCGTCGTCATACTTAACAAGCCTTTCCGGGAGCCGCGAATGACTGTGCCCCGCCGGGAGTAGACCCGGCGGGGCACAGTCATTCGCGACGCACACCGCGATACTCAGGAATGTCTGGTAGTTGGAGAGGAGGACAGTTGATCATCTGCTCTTTCGAGCCCCGCGCGGATGACGTCTCCTGGTCGTCGGACTGGCGGCCGGAAAATGCAGACCTGAACTCCTCGGACTTCTGCCTGAAGTACTTCAAGGCAGATCTGCGTCTCGTCGTCCACGGCGTGGATCTCAGTGTGCGCCTGCTGGGAGAGCCTGTGGTCGATATCGCGCTCATGCTGGACTACGCACGGCGGGAACTGGAAACCAGGAGCAACGTCAGGGTTGAGGCCAGTCTCACCCAGCACGTCTACTCCTTCAGCCGCGAAGCAAAAACCGTCAGTCTTACAACGGACTGGCCACCAGCCAGAGCCAAGTTGACCTGGTCCGAGCTGTGCCAGCTCACCGACCGGGCGAAGTCCGAGGCCTTCAAGCTGATCACCACCGCCCATCCGGAACTGCGTGACAACGCGTGGCTGCGGGACGTGGTGGGTCCGCCGCGGACCGTGTGAGGTCACCGTAGGGCGGCCCCGGCGCGCACACCTAGGGCGCTCCTGAAACAAGGGGCCTCTCGGTGACGTGCGTCGCCTGGTGGCCGTCTTCAGGCGTCGGCGATGTACGAGGCTCTGCGCCGTCTGTGCGAGCGGAACCTCGGTGACAGGGCCTGACCCCTGCTGGCCGACGCGGGCCGGCAATCAGCCGTGGGGCTGCTGGAACGCTTGGCCCGACCGCACACAAGCCACACGTCCGGCTGACTCTTGAGGAACTGCACGTGCCTGCACAGTGCACTGGCCGCCGCGCCCACCAGCAGAAGCTGCGGAGGGCGTCAGCTGTCCCAGGAAGTGCCCTTCGCGTCGTACAAGGGTGGATGGTGCGACGCATTCGGCAATCTCGAGACGGCAATGCCCATCGTCTGACAGAAACAGGTGTAATAGGTGACCACTTTCTCCTTCGAGCCTCGCGATGATGACGTCCTTTGGTCCCCGGACACGCGGCCGGAGCATCCGGGCCGGCCCGAGCACCCGGAGCTCACCGGCGCGGACTTCTCCATCGACTTCTTCAAGGCGGACCTGCAGCTCGTCGTCCACGGGGTCGATCTCAGCCTGCGCACGTCGGGACTGCCGGTGGTCGATTTCGCGCTGATGCTGGAGTACGCGAGGAGGGAGCTGCAGTCCGGGAGTGGCATTGTGGTGGAGACAAGCGTGACCCAGGACGTCTTCTCCTTCAGCCGTGAGGCAACGACCATCACTCTCACGACGAACTACGCACCCGACGTGGCCGAGTTGACCTGGGCTGAGCTGGGCCAGCTCACCGAGCGGGCGAAGTCCGAGGCGTTCCGGCTGATCACCACCGCCCATCCCGAGCTGCGCAACAACGTGTGGCTGCGGGAGACGGTGGGACCCCCGGCCGAGTGAGTTCGCAGTCGGCCGGACCGGCCCGGTGAGAGGCCGAGGTGCGCCTTCCCTGTTCACGGCGTTTCCAGGGGTTGTTGCAACATGTGGTCCTGCGTGGGCACCGGGCGGACACCGCGTCGGCTCGGCGGCGTTTCCTTGACTAGACCGAACCCGGACTGCCCTCTCAGTGCGCCCGGTTCAGGTGGGCCTCGAGGCCTGCCGGGGTCGCGGCGCCAGAGAGGTAGCGTTCGAGCATCTTCCGCCGCACTGCGAGTTGCTGTTCCTGGTGGGCGAGTTGGTCACGAACCTGCCTCACGCGGGCGAGCAGTTCGGTGCAGTCGCCCTGGGGCCGCGCGGATCCGGCGCAGGGCAGGATCTGCCGGATGATCTCGGAGGACAACCCCGCGCGGTAGAGATCCTGGATGAAGGCGACCACGCGCACCGCCTGCTCGCCGTAGTCCCGATATCCGTTGGCGCCCCGGCTTGCGGGCAACAGTCCTTGTTCCTCGTAGTAGCGCAGCGACCGCGTGCTGACGCCGGTGGCCTTGGCGAGTTCTCCGATGCGCACGCCGTCTCCTCGACTGGACCAGGCTTGACATTCACGTCAATGTCAAAGTTTAGCGTTGCCATCATGAAGATCGCGAAGATGGAACCAACCAAGCAGGGCACCGCGCTGGTCACAGGCGCCACGATGGGCATCGGGGCGGCGATCGCCGAACGGATGGCCCGGGAGGGCATGGACCTGGTACTGGTCGCTCGCGACGCCGCGCGGCTGGAAGCCGCAGCGAAACGACTACGCGCCGACCACGGTGTGGAGGTGCTCGCCGTCCCACTGGACCTGTCGCACGAGCAGGCTCCCGCGAAACTGGCCGAGCGGCTCGAGGATGAGCGCGTCGCGGTCGAGGTTCTGGTCAACAACGCCGGCGTCGCCCAGGTCGGGCCGGTCGCCGACACGAATCCGGCACGCATGCGGGCACTGATAGACGTGAATGCCAGAGCGGTGGCGGAACTGACCTCGTTGCTGCTGCCCGGCATGCTCGTCCGTGGCCACGGCGCGATCGTGAACATCGCCAGCACCGCCGCGTACGCACCGGCGCCGTACAACGCTGCGTACGGCGCTTCGAAGGCATTCGTGCTTTCCTTCACCCGAGCCGTGTGGGCGGAGACGAAGAGGACCGGGGTGCGGGTGGTCGCGGTCAGCCCTGGAGCGACCGAGACCCCGATGAACACCCGCCCTGTCCCCGGTAAGCGTCAGCCGGAGCAGGTGGCCGAAACCGTGATGAAAGCCATGCGAGGCCGCGGTCCCGCCGTCGTTGACGGCCCTTTCAACACCGTCCAGGCCTTCGTCTTCAGCCGTATTCTGCCGACCCGGACGGCCGCCCGGATCAGCGGGCAGTTCTTCCGCAAGGCAGCCTCGGAAAGCTGACCTCAGCGGTCACTCCGGCTGCCGGGCGCGGACGCAAACGGGTCCGTCCAGCCGGAGCCTGCCGGCAGCGGCTTCGGCCAGGCGCTCACTCTGGACAGACGCCTAGTTCACTCCTTGAGCGATGCGACGAAGGGGGCCCAAGCAGTGGTGCTGAGGATGATGGCGGGGCCTTGGCGCACCTTGGAGTCTCGGACGGGGACCAGGCCGGGAAAGTCGCTGGCTACCTCGACACAGTCGCCGCCGTCCCCGTTGCTGTAACTGCTCTTCAGCCAGAGCGCGTCACTCAAGTCGATCCGGTTGCTTGCCATTTCGGTAATCCTCTGCGGCGGCCTTGATCATGGCGAGGGACGTGTCTGGTGACAGCGCTACGGCCCTGAGCCGATCGTATGCCTTGCGGTACTGCTTCACGAGGGCCGGATCATCGATGGTGTCCCCGCTGTAGGACGCCTCGGTGTAGATCAGCGGAGGCGCATCCGGAAACGCCATGACCTTGATGGAGGCTGCCCGCACCGCATTTCCGCGGAACGATCTGCGGAGTGATCCGGCGCCGCTCGCTCAGCTCCACGATCCGGTCGAGCTGTGCAGCCATCTCTTCTGGCGTCACGATGGTGTCGGTCAGCAGCGACTGGTGCAGGATCGCCCAGTACTCGGGGACGGAATGGTCGTCCTCGAAAAGGTACGCGCGGTCGATTCGAGCCCGCACCTTCTCCTCGATCCACTCCTCGGACGCCGCCGGATGGGCGGACCGGACGAGTGTCCGCGCATAGGCAGGTGTCTGCAGCAGTCCCGGAAACGTGCTGGGGCACCACTCCTCAATGGTTTCCGCGTGCTTCTCCGCCTCCAGAATCCGCTCGAAGTACGCGGCGTGCGGCCCCCGTCTGGCCCGCCGCACATCCTCACAGTGCCGCTCGAAGTATCCGTCGGTTCCCAGCACCCGGTCTACGTGCCGAGCCAAATCCATGGGCATGCGCCGCTTGCCGTGCTCGATGTCGCTGAGGTGCGACTTGCCGTAGAAGCTGCCCTCGACCAACTTCTCCAACGACAGTCCCGCCGCCTCCCGCTTCCACCGCAACTCGCTGCCGTAAAAGTCGGGGATGCTGATCGACCCGTCGATGTCCTTACGTCGGACCACGTGCTCACCGCCGTAACTCACTGTTCTGTTTCCACGGTTCACGTCGCGGACGCGAACCGCCTTCCACGCTAGCGAGCCCGGCGACATTCTGTGAGGCATTCGTCACACACCGCACAGAAGGCTGATAGCGCCCATGCCCGACTGCGCCCCTACCACCTACGACGTCACCCTCTGCGTCGAGAACCTCCGCGCCGCCCTCGCCCTGCACGACATCACGCTGCCGTCCCTCCGCGCGGACCTGCCGAGCTTCGCAGGCGGGTACACACCACCCGTCGGCCTCGTCGCGCTCGGGAACTGCAACACGGTCACGGCCCACGCACTCGCCACCGCCCTCCAGAAGACGGCGGCCGAATGATGACGTTCGAACTCAGCCTGCTCGCGACCCCGAAGGCCGTACGCGAACTGCGCCACCACCTTCGCGCACTCGACTTCGAAGCCCGCCTGTGCGCGACGGAGTTGCTGACAAACGTGATCGACCACCTCGGCGAAGGCACACCCGTGACCGTCCGCGTCACCGGCACGGACGTCGGCCATACCCGCATCGAGGTCACCGACCCGGACCCACGCGCGCTGCCCACCCTCCTGTCCGCGACCGAGACGGCCGAGTCCGGCCGCGGCCTGGCACTTGTCGATGCACTTGCCCAACGTTGGGGTGTGGAGCAGGCAGCGGACCGCAAGACGGTCTGGTGCGAGCTGGGAGAACCGGCGCGGCAGCCAGTCACACAGAACGAGAGAGTTGCTCGCGTACCCGTGCGGGATCGGGATTGACGTGCGGCCGACCGTCCACGAAGACGGTCGGCACGGTCTTCTTGCGCTCGTCCACTGTCCTCATCGCTACGGCTCCAGCCGGGTCGCGCAGATGCTGACCCAGTGCAAGTGGCGGGCGCGACGCTGCAGCCGCATGCGCAGACAGTGCGTACAGTCTGGCCGCCATAACACGACAGGCCGACCGTTGGCCGCGCTGCGACGTTGCGATCGGCGCGAGCACCAGAAGGAACACGACGGGAGCGCCAGGGTCCCCTTCAGGGCCGGCGCGGTCGCGGCGACTGAGTCGCGGAGCACGAACGCATCGGCGGGATTCAAGCGCCCATCACGAAAACGAAGGCAATCGGGGTCGAAAACCGGTCATCTGTGATCGCCTGTCGCATCCCGCCGACCGTCCATCCTCACAGAAACCTCACAGGGAAGCACAGGTGATCCGGTTGAGGGGCACCTCTGGCAGCAGGCTGACCGGCCGACAGATTTACGCCATCAGCTCGTCGCACATAAGTGAACACCTGTACGGATCCTTCTGTGTGGGCCTAAAGTGGCGCCGCGCACCGGCGGAGCCTGACCACTCCGTACGCGCACATCACTCAGCGACCGGGGGAACGCCGTCGCTCACGGGGAGGGGCGCATCGCCATGCCGCCGCGCCGGGCGTCCGCACACATCGATACGACGAAAGCCGTGTGTTCCTGAGACACCCTCGGCAACACGCCGCTGCTCTCTGCTCTTCGGCCGCCCCCATGGTCCCGCGCCCCTGGAACGAAGAAAGGGATGGCTTCTTGCAGCCCAGACCATGGTTCCGCCTGCCCACGTCACGAAGATCAGGCAGGCTTACCTCCGCCATCACCTCCATCGCCACGCTGGCCGTGGTGGCCGGCCTTGCGGTGCAGCCCGGTTCGGTCCGGTCGAACACCGAGCCGGTCGACGACTCCTACAACTGGTACCAGGACACGGCCGCCGAGCAGTTGCGCCAGGACCAGTGCCTGATGGCCGAGGTGCTGCGGCTGGGCGGACCGTCGATGGCCGCGACCGCGAAGGACGGCCTCAACCAGCCGCCGGACAAGCTCCATGTCTTGGCCAACCGGCAGCACTGGGAGCAGACGCCGCTCGCCACCGCCTTCGAGACCGACAAGGACGAGGCCAGGAAGGAAATCGACGCGCTGTCCGCTCTCGAGGACGGATGGGACAAGCCACTCGCGGGGCTGGATCCTCCCGCCGGTTACCTCTGGCCGTCCGACGGCGGCACGAGCTTCTACGGCCAGACCGGCCTGAAGCAGTGGGTCGTCGACCGGTTCTGGCAGGACGAGTTCGACTTCTACGAGGACGCCACCCCGAAGGCCGACGAGAATACGCTCAAGGCCGTCGACGATGTGGGCGGAAGCCGGTACACGACGGCCCCCGACGCGACACAGGTGTCGCGCGAGGAATGGGACCGCTACCTTGCCGAGAAAAGTGCCTTCGAGTGGATGCACGGCGGTCCCGGCCACAACGCGAGTGCCGACGACGCCCGCATCTTCCTGTCCTCCGGCGGTTTCCCGCGCACCGCTCCGCAGCCGGGCACGCCGGAGTACCGCATCGCCGTCGAGGACGTGAAGGCGCGGTTCGCGGCCTGTGGCTGGACTGACCCAATCGACCCGGACAACGTACTGGGCGACATCACCACCACTGCGGCCGGTGAGTGGCAGCAGGAGATCGCCTCCCAGGCCACCCAGCGCAACCAGGTCCTCGACGCCAACAAGTCCGCCGTCGACGCCCTGACCAAGGGCGCGAAGGCCCTGAGCGAGATGCTGGGCCACTCCTGGGTCGCCGACCGTCTCACCCGTTGGCAGGACTACTGGGCTGCTGGCGGCGTGGGCTACGTCGGTGATGCCCCGGCCGTCATCGAGGTGCACGCGTCCAAGGGCAAGTGTCTCGAAGTGCAGGGTGGCGGCACGGCCGACGGCACACCAGTCCAGGTGTACACCTGCAACGGCAGTACTGCGCAGCAGTGGACGGTCGAGGGTGACGACCTGGGCCTGCATCTGCGTAACGTCAAGTCCAGGAAGTGTCTGGATGTGTCGGGCGGCAGAAACGCCGACGGCACGAAGATCCAGATTGTGACTTGCGTCAGCTCCCCGACGCGCACGTGGGAGTACGACCTGCGGGCCACCACCAGTCTGAAGAATCCCGCGACAGGCAAGTGCCTGGATCTGAGCGCGTACGACAACGGCACCGACGCCAAGCTGAAGACCTGCAACGCTACCGGTCCGCAGCAGTACGACGTCAAGCCGTCGGGCCACACCGGCACTGTGCCGCCGAAGGCGCAGTTCGACAAGGCCAAGGCCGGTGTCGCCGCCACGCAGGCGGGGGCGAAGAAGCAGCTTGCCGTCCTCAAGACGCAGCTGGCCGCCGCGCAGAAGGCTGCCACCGCCTCGGACACGGCCATCCAGGCCGCCTACGGCATCGCCGACGCGGCCGGTGCTCCCCGGGGCCGTGGCCTGCTGGTGGGTCTGCAGAAGGACCAGGTCACCAAGGGCGCGGCTGCCGCGCTGACGGCGATGGAGAAGGCCGGCGAGACGGCCGAGGCCGCGACCCGTGCCTCCGCTGGGGACAGCGCCACCATTGCGCAGCGTGCGCTGGCGCAGGCCGCGCAGTCCAAGGCGGAGTTCCGCAAGAAGGCCGCCGAGGCGGCGGAGTTGCAGGCCAAGGCCGCAGCCGACGCGGCCAAGATCCACCGCGACAACGCCAAGAAGGACAAGGAGACCGCGGAGGCCAAGCTCACCGACACCCTGAAGGCCGAAGGTGACGCCAAGGCGGCCGCCGCGGACGCGCACGCCAAGCGGCTCGCGGCCGAGGCCGAGGAGAAGACGGCCAAGGCGGAGAAGGAGAACGCCGCCGCCAAGCAGGCCGAGGCGGCCGAGCACAAGAGGAACGCCGAGACCCAGGCCGGGAAGGCGAAGGACGCCAAGGACAAGGCGGAGGCGGCCGAGAACACCGCCGAGAGCAAGCGCGACGACGCGGTTACGGCCAAGGACCACGCCAAGGCCATGCGCGACGACGCCTGGGACGCCAAGCAGAAGGCGGACGCGGCCCGCGCCAAGGCCGACGCCAAGGACGCCTACGCGGACTCCCTGGACTCCGGGGAGGCAGCCGACGCCGCCCGCGCCGCCGCGAATGACGCGGACAAGGCAGCCGACGACGCCGAAGCAGCCGCGTCAAAGGCTCGCTCCGAGGCCGACGCGGCCACCCAGGCAGCGGCCGATGCCGACGCCGCGGCCACCCGCGCCGAAGCCGCGGCCAGGCGCGCCCGCTCCGACGCCGATGCAGCCCAGGCCGACAAGCTGAAGGCCGACGCGGCCGTCAAGACCGCCACCAGCGCCGCCGCCGACGCCATCAAGGCCTCCCAGGACGCCTCCGCCGAGGCCAAGACGGCGGTCAAGCTCGCCGACGAGGCCGAGCAGCACGCCAAGGACGCCAAGACCCAGGCCAACGCAGCCAACGTAGAGGCCGGGAAGGCACTGGCCGCCGCGGCGAAGGCCGCCGGATTCGCCCATGTCACCGCGCAGGCGGCCGTGGACGCCGGCAAAGCAGCGGCGCAGGTCGCCAACCCGGCCAACGACGCCATCCAGCTCGGCTCCGCCTACGTCGACACCGACTCCGCCGCCGGCCTGGTCGTACTGACCGGACAGGCGTCCAAGTCCATCGCCGACCAGCAGCAGGCCGTCGCCGACGCACACGCCAAGAACGCCGCCGCCGAGGCGCAGGCCGCCAAGAACCTCGCCGACCAGGCCAAGGGCGACGCCAAGGAGGCCTACCAGCACGCGGCGAACGCCGCCCAGTACGCGGCCGATGCCCGCGGCTACTCCAAGGAAGCCCTCGGCTACGCGGCCGACGCCGCCAAGGCAGCATCCGCCGCCGCGGCATCACTGGCGCGCACCGTCGACTACGACCAGCAGGCCACGGAAGATGCCGCAGCCGCCGACAAGGCGGCCGGCAACGCCGAGGGCTACGCCAAGGACGCCCGCGACTCCGCCGACGCCGCCGCACTGGACGCCGAAGCCGCCCGCTCCGCCGCCACCCAGGCCGAACAGGACGCCAAGGACGCCCGCGCCGCCGCCGACCGCGCCGACGCCGCCGCGACCGAAGCCGAACAGGCCGCCAAGGACGCCGACAAGTACGCCAAGGAAGCCCAGGACGCGGCCAAACAGGCTGAGCAGGCTGAGGCCAACAAGGAGGCGTCCCAAGGGGCTGGCACGGGCATTCCCGGTGTTTTCGCCGTTCCGGACGAGTCCACCGTCGAGATCGTCAGCAGTAAGCAGATCGGCACCTGCCCGCCGATGCCGGAAGCCGCCTTCCAGGGCTGCAACGCGATGTACGACCTGGTCGTCACCTACGAGGCCGACTTCTACCTGTGCGCCGACGACCAGGCCCAGGCCACGGCAGACGGGTGCCCGAAGTCGGCGTGGCAGTTCCTTCAGCGGGCGACGCTGAAGAACATCAAGATCGACGGCTGGACGCACAAGTTCTCCGGCAAGGACATCGTCCGCGCCGGATGGCAGAGCCTTTTCGGCGACGTGGCCGGATCGATCCTGTTCTCCTTCTTCGCCGAAGACCTGATGGACTGCTGGCACGGCGACAAAACCGCCTGCGTCTGGAGCCTCGCCACGTATGTCCCGGTCGAAGGCCTGCTCGACCCGATCGCGCGTGCCGTCAAGGCTGTCGACGCCGCTGCCAAGACCGGCATCGGCTTCACCGACGCGTGGAAATCCCTCCGTGCACTCCACCTTTCCGATGAAGCCATCGCCGGAATCGGTGCCAAGGCGATCGAGGCTCTCGGCAAGGCACGGAAGTGGTGCACCCGTAAACTGGCCGGAACGACATCGGTTCTGGTGCACAACACAAACGGGTGCCCGACCGGAACCATGGTGCTCGGGATTGGCGACTACTCAGAAGCACTGGCCAAGGAAATTCAGGGTGGCTACACCTTCAACGGCGACGCCTTCAGGGAAGTGGTCGGCAGGGCCAACGGGAAGCCGATCGCCCTGTGGATGACCGAGGTCTCGAACGTCCTGCGCAACAACGGCAAGGTCGCAGTCAGCCTAAAGGGTTTCGATGGAGATTCGCCGGCTGAGCAATACGAGCTCGCCTATAAGGCCTGGAGGTCGGGCGACTGGGCGGCCACTCAGTGGGAAATGGGTCAGGTAGGTCTCCAGATACAGATGGGGAACTTCGAATGGCGCAATATCACGTTCTACAGTAAAGAGGGCAAAGTTGTGCAGATTCCCGAACCGAACTGGGATGTACTGAATGGTGGGAAATGAGTTGACGTCAGAGGTCGCCGGTTCCGAGGTGTTCCGATCGGACAGGTACTTCAAGGTCTGGCAGTACACCGTCGGCCATCGCAGGTTGCTCCTCCGCAGCAGCCGGGACAGGCCACCGGACACCCGGATCGACATCCACTTCGCCAACGTCGACCTCATGCTTCTTCGTCCCAGCTACGAGGGCTTGGTCATCCGCCGGGCCGACGACGAGCAATGCGAGAAGGTCAGCCTCGACTACGGGGTGGAAGTCAACCCTGGGCGTCTGTTCGTGCTCGGCGGTGATCTGAGGAGCTTCGTCGTCTCGGCGCCTCCACAGTGGCATGAGGACGAGGGCGCGATGGACGATCCGTCATGGTTCGGCCAGATGCGGGGAACGCGCTGACTCGCTCTTTCGTGAGGGTCCGGCGACGGAGTCGGCGGACCCTTTCGCTTCCTCGCACGGGAAGGGCGGGGAAGTGAAGCTTCCGGTTGATCGTGATGACCTCTTCAGCATTCACTCTCCGCCGTGTGCCTGGACCAAAGCGACGATGATCGCTGCGGGAACCCGTTTGCGGGAAGGTAGGTCGTAGCCGTTGGCTCGGGCCCACTCTCGGATGACATTGGTGTCGGTAGGGAGTGCGGTGGGGGCTGATGGGCGGGAAGTAGATGGGAAGAACGTGGTGGCGGCCTGCCGAAGACCGTCGGGAAACTGCGGTACGGCAGTGTCGCCGCTCAGGACGGAGACGAGGAAATCGGTCAGGGTTCCGTTGAAGGTGCACCACAGAGGGCCCCGCGCTTCGTTGACGGCGATGTGCCAGGCGCCCGGATCGTTCCTCGGGCCTGTGATCCAGAAGAGGTGTTCACCGTTGTCGGTCACGCCCACGACGAACAGGCATTGCGGGTCGTAGGGAACCGGTCGGCCCGCCGCCTGGTCGTTCTGCAACTGCTCCCACATGGCTGTGGGCACCCGTCCGGTCAGGTCGACCCACTCCGTGACGCCGTGGGGGTGGAAGACGCGGATGAAGTCGGCGAAGGCGCCAGGGCCATAGACAGCGGCGAGCTGCTTGTAGTCCTCGGGCAGGCGGAATCCGAGTGTGGTCTCGACGGCGTCCCAGTCGACCGGGGGCGCGTCGGCGGGGGGTGGGCACAGGCGAGTGAGCTGTTCGATGCTGGTCACAGGAGTCCTTGGCGGTGTGGCTGTTGCTGGGCGCGAGCCGGATTCTTCAGCGGGACGCCAGGCTGCCCAGGGGGACGATGCGGTGGTAACTACGGCGGGGGTGCACTGCGGATGACCGCTCTCTTCGACGGCCTCGACAGGCTGGAGCTCGACGCGCACACACGCCGCTGGTCGGCGCCGGAGGTGGCGCGCGCCGACGGGTCGGTGAGTCACTGGATCGCCGCGGCGCAGATGTTCGCCGCTCGCATCCAGGAGGACCCGGTCCGGCTGACGGACGAGCAGTGGCGTGCGGTCGGCGAGGCATGGTCGGCGCTGCTGGCCGCTGCCGAGCGAGCGACTGGTGCACAGCACAACGAATGGCTGCTGCGCGACCTGTGGCTCAGGGCTTCCTTGCTCAAGGCGGTGGGAGCGAGGAGTGACGTCTCGCTGCTCGATCCATGGCCCGTGCTCGACCGGGCTCTCGACGTTATGCCGATGGACCGGGTAACGGCAGCCGCACTGGCTCCTCGGTGGCGTGAGTTGGAACGCTCGCAGATCCTCTTCCTGCGGATGGTCCGCCGACTGCTCAACCCCGGACGCACCCTGGCGCATCTGCTGCAGGGGCACCCGCGCTGGATCGAGTTCGAGGCGTGGCAGCGGATGGCCGACGACCTGCCGTA
Source organism: Streptomyces sp. NPDC001843 (assembly GCF_042891955.1). Lineage (NCBI taxonomy): Bacteria > Bacillati > Actinomycetota > Actinomycetes > Kitasatosporales > Streptomycetaceae > Streptomyces > Streptomyces sp. NPDC001843. The sequence continues at coordinate 213,623 of NZ_JBIATQ010000010.1, forward strand.
GTTGCGGCAAGAGCTGAGGGGGCGCCCCCTGTCCTGTCACAGTGGGCGCCCTCAGCACCGTACAAAACCTCTCGGCCGAGCCCTCAGCTCCCGGCCCCACCCATGTGGTGCACCCGAACCATGTTCGTGGTGCCCGGCACCCCAGGAGGCGAGGCCGCGGTGATGAAGATGATGTCGAAGACCGACAACACCGCCCAGGGGAGCGCGGTCACATCCAAGTGGGTCGTCGTGCAGCTCAAGTACATCGGCAAGAAGGTCGCTCAGCACCGGCAGGGCAAGTGGGTCGTGTACACCTCTTATCTGGAGGGATGACGATGGCACACGAGCCGGAGAGCGGCGGCGAGGGAGACTTCCTCGAGGACCTCTACACGACGGACATCGGGCTGACCTGGCTGGCCTCGCAATGGGAGGTGCTGGAGTACTTCTACAAGGAGCACGTCCCGTCTGACTCCGACGAGGGCCCCGCCGTGGTGTGGCTCAGGATCGCGGAGTCGTCGGTCGAGGAGTTCGACCGCTCAAAGGCCGCCCAGCTCGGCCAAGACGTCGAGCGGCTGCTGTGCTCCCCACTGACGGACGAGACGATCCGCACGGTGTGGCTCGCAGCCACCCACGGGGTCTTCGATCCGAGGGAGCACGGCATGAGCACCGGTGCCTGGCTGCGGAAGGCCGAAGAGGCATGGCTGGCACGGGTGCGCCTGGACGATCCGGGGTTCGTCCCCCCGCCGCCGCAGCCGGTGGTGGACGAGGAGCTGCGGCGGGCTGTCCTGGGGGTGATCCACCCGGTCGCGGAACGACTGAGCCTCGCGGTCGAGAATCCGCCGTTCGGCATCCCGGTGACCGGCCTTGTCCCCGCGCTGGAGCGGGTGGTCACCGAGTGCTGCGCGGACCTCGGCTACCGGCTGTTCCTGCGTGCCATGAAGGCGTACCACGTAGCGGCCGACCGGCCGGTCCTGGTAGCCCTCGGTGAGCGTTTCGGCTACCCGCGATGGGTCGTACCCGAGGGGCTCAACGATCGGGCCGACTGACGCTCGGGGCGCAGGGGCGGGTGGACAGACGCCAGTCCGCCCGCCCCTGCGGCACACACAGAGCCTGGCACCCACATGGCGCACCCCGGCCCGCAGCCCAGTTCCGTGACGCCGTGGATGGCCGTCGACCTGCCGTAGGTTTCGCGGCAAGAGCTGAGGGCGCCCCCTGTCCTGTCACAGGGGACGCCCTCACCGCCGTACAAAGCCCCGCGGTCGAACCGTCAGCTCCCGTCGCCCCCCATGTGGTGCACCCGCACCATGTTCGTCGTCCCCGGCACCCCAGGAGGCGAGCCAGCGGTGATGATCATGATGTCGCCCGGGTTGAAGCGGCCCAGCTTGGCCAGTTCCGCGTCGACCATGTCCACCATCTCGTCGGTGCTGTTGACGAAGGGCACGACGTGGGACTCCACGCCCCAGCTCAGGGAGAGCTGGTTGCGGGTGCCCTCGTCGGTGGTGAAGGCGAGGATCGGCTGGGCCGCGCGGTAGCGGGAGAGGCGGCGGGCCGTGTCGCCGGACTTGGTGAAGGCGATCAGGCCCCGGCCGCCGAGGAAGTCGGCGATCTCGCAGGCCGCGCGGGCCACCGAACCGCCCTGGGTGCGCGGCTTCTTGCCCGGGACCAGCGGCTGCAGGCCCTTGGAGAGGAGCTCCTGCTCGGCCGCGACGACGATCTTCGACATCGTCTTGACGGTCTCGATCGGGTACGCGCCCACGCTCGACTCGGCCGACAGCATGACCGCGTCGGCGCCGTCCAGGATCGCGTTGGCGACGTCCGAGGCCTCGGCGCGGGTCGGGCGGGAGTTGGTGATCATCGACTCCATCATCTGGGTCGCCACGATCACCGGCTTGGCGTTGCGCCGGCACAGCTCGATGAGGCGCTTCTGCACCATGGGGACCTTCTCGAGCGGGTACTCGACGGCGAGGTCGCCACGGGCGACCATCACACCGTCGAACGCCATCACGACGTCCTCCATGTTCTCCACCGCCTGCGGCTTCTCCACCTTGGCGATGACCGGGACGCGGCGGCCCTCCTCGTCCATCACCTTGTGGACGTCCTGGACGTCCTTGGCGTCCCGCACGAAGGACAGCGCGACCAGGTCGCAGCCCATGCGCAGCGCGAACCGCAGGTCCTCGACGTCCTTCTCGCTCAGCGCGGGCACGTTCACGGCCGCGCCGGGCAGGTTGATGCCCTTGTGGTCGGAGACCACGCCGCCCTCGATGACGATCGTCCGCACCCGGGGGCCCTCGACGTCCACGACCTTCAGCTCGACGTTGCCGTCGTTGATCAGGATCTGGTCGCCGCGCTCGACGTCACCGGGCAGGCCCTTGTACGTCGTACCGCAGATCTGCTTGTCGCCGGGCACGTCCTCGGTGGTGATGACGAACTCGTCACCCCGCTCGAGCTCGACCGGACCCTCGGCGAAGGTCTCCAGACGGATCTTCGGGCCCTGCAGGTCGGCGAGGACACCGATGGCCCGGCCGGTCTCCTTGGAGGCGGCCCGGACGCGGTCGTACCGCGCCTGGTGCTCGGCGTGCGTGCCGTGGCTGAAGTTGAACCGGGCAACATTCATGCCGGCCTCGATCATCGAGACGAGCATGTCGTGGGAGTCGACCGCGGGGCCGAGAGTACAGACGATTTTCGAACGGCGCATGGGGCGATCCTATCGGTTTGTTTCGCTACGGAATATTCCGTCTGGTGGAAGAGACAAATGAGTTGGATGCTGCTCAGTTGTTCAGCTGGGTTGTTCAGCTCAGTTGTTCTTTCTGACCAGTGCGTAGGTCTGCGTCGCGATCTCCAGTTCCTCGTCCGTCGGTACCACGGCGACCGCCACCCGGGCCTGCGCGGGCGAGATCAGTCGCGGCTCGTCGCCGCGTACGGCGTTGAGCTCGCCGTCCACGGCCAGGCCGAGGCCCTCCAGGCCCGCGACCGCAGCCTCGCGCACCGCGCTAGCGTTTTCACCGACTCCTGCTGTAAAGGCGATTGCGTCCACCCGGCCGAGAACCGCGTAATAGGCGCCGATGTACTTCTTCAAGCGGTGAATGTAGATGTCGAAGGCGAGTCGTGCCTCTTCGTCGCCCTCGTCGATCCGGCGGCGGATCTCCCGCATGTCATTGTCCCCGCACAGACCGAACAGCCCGCTCCTCTTGTTGAGAAGAGTGTCGATCTCGTCCATGGACATTCCGCCAACGCGCGCCAAATGGAAGATGACCGCCGGATCCACATCACCGGATCGCGTACCCATCACGAGCCCCTCCAAGGGGGTCAGCCCCATGGAGGTGTCCACGCACCGGCCCTTCTCGACCGCAGAGGCCGACGCGCCGTTGCCGAGGTGCAGCACGATGACGTTGACCTCGGACGGGTCCTTGCCCAGCAGCCGCGCGGTCGCCCGGGACACGTACGCGTGCGACGTGCCGTGGAAGCCATACCGCCGGATACGGTGCCGGTCCGCGACCTTCGGGTCGATCGCGTAGCGGGCCGCGGACTCCGGCATGGTGGTGTGGAACGCGGTGTCGAAGATGGCGATCTGCGGCAGGTCCGGGCGCAGTGTCATGGCCGTGCGGATGCCGGTGAGGTTGGCCGGGTTGTGCAGCGGTGCGACGGGGATCAGCCGCTCGATCTCGGAGAGCACCTCGTCGTCGATGACGGTGGGCTCGGTGAAGAACATCCCGCCGTGCACCACCCGGTGCCCGATCGCGGCGAGTTCGGGGGAGTCCAGGCCCAGACCGTCCCTGCTCAGCTCCTCGGCGACCGCCTTCAGGGCGGCGTCGTGGTCGGCGATCGGGCCGTTGTGTTCACGGGTGTCGGCGGTGGAGACGCAGGTGTGCTTGAGCCGCGAGGTCTGCTCGCCGATGCGCTCCACCAGGCCCACCGCCAGCCGGCTGCTGTCCCGCATGTCCAGCAGCTGGTACTTCACCGAGGAGGAGCCTGAGTTGAGGACGAGGACGCGGGTGGGAGAGGTCACTGCTCGGACGCCTTCTCGCTGGGGTTCTGGGCCTGGATCGCCGTGATGGCGACGGTGTTGACGATGTCCTGGACGAGCGCGCCGCGGGACAGGTCGTTGACCGGCTTGCGCAGGCCCTGCAGGACCGGGCCGACGGCGATCGCGCCGGCCGAGCGCTGCACGGCCTTGTAGGTGTTGTTGCCGGTGTTGAGGTCCGGGAAGATCAGCACGCTGGCCTGTCCCGCGACCTCGGAGCCCGGCAGCTTGGTGGCCGCGACGCTCGGCTCCACGGCGGCGTCGTACTGGATCGGCCCCTCGATCTTCAGGTCGGGCCGGCGTGCGCGGGCCAGCTCGGTCGCCTCGCGCACCTTGTCGACGTCGGCGCCCGTACCGGAGGTGCCGGTCGAGTACGACAGCATCGCGATCCGCGGCTCCACCCCGAACTGCTGTGCGGTGGCGGCCGACTGGATGGCGATGTCGGCGAGCTGCTCGGCGTTCGGGTCGGGGTTGACCGCGCAGTCGCCGTAGACCAGCACCTTGTCGGCGAGGCACATGAAGAACACGGACGAGACGATCGACGACTCCGGCTTGGTCTTGATGATCTCGAACGCGGGCCGGATCGTGGCCGCCGTCGAGTGCACGGACCCCGAGACCATGCCGTCGGCGAGCCCCTTCTGCACCATCAGCGTGCCGAAGTAGTTGACGTCGGAGACGACGTCGTACGCCAGCTCCACCGTCACCCCCCTGTGCGCCCGCAGCAGGGCGTACTCCTCGGCGAAGGAGTCGCGCAGCTCGGAGGTGGCCGGGTCGATCACCTGGGTGTCGCCGAGGTCGATGCCCAGGTCGGCGGCCTTCTTGCGGATCCGGTCCACCGGCCCGAGCAGCGTCAGGTCGCACACGCCCCGGCGCAGCAGCACCTCGGCCGCGTGCAGCACCCGCTCCTCGGTGCCCTCCGGCAGCACGACCCGCCGCCTGTCCGAGCGGGCCTGCTCGAGGAGCTTGTGCTCGAACATCATCGGGGTGAGCCGGTCGCTGCTTGGCGCGGAGACGCGCCGTGCCAGGTCGGCGGTGTCGGCGTACCGCTCGAACAGGCCGAGCGCGGTCTCCGCCTTGCGCGGGGTGGCCGCGTTCAGCTTTCCCTCCAGGGAGAACAGATGCTCTGCGGTGGGGAAGCTGGTGCCGGACACGGACAGCACCGGGGTGCCGGGGGCGAGACGGGCGGCCAGCGTGAGGATCTCCTCGCTCGGCACCTCGTTCAGGGTGAGCAGCACCCCGGCGATCGGCGGAGTGCCGGCGCTGTGCGCGGCCAGTGAGCCCACGACCAGATCGGCCCGGTCGCCCGGGGTGACCACCATGCAGCCCGGCGTGAGGGCGGCGAGGAAGTTCGGCAGCATCGCGCCGCCGAAGACGAACCCCAGCGCGTCCCGGGCCAGCCCCGAGTCGTCCCCGAGCACCACCTTGGCGCCGAGGGACTGCCCGATCTGGGCGACCGTCGGGGCGGACAGCGCGGGCTCGTCCGGGATGACGTAGCAGGGCACCGGCAGCCGGGAGACGATCCGCTCGGCGATCTCGTCCCGGTCCTCGCGTGCCACCCGGTTCGCGACCATGGCCAGCACGTCGCAGCCCAGCCCGTCGTACGCCCGGTAGGCGTTGCGCGTCTCCGCGAGCACCGACTCGGCGGTCTGCCTGCGCCCGCCGACCACCGGGATCACGGACGCGCCGAACTCGTTCGCCAGCCGGGCGTTCAGGGACAGCTCGTCCGGGACCAGGGTGTCGGCGAAGTCGGTGCCGAGGACGAGGACGACGTCGAAGTCCCGGGCTACCCGGTGGAAGCGCTCCACGAGCGCGGACACCAGCTCGTCCGTGCCCTGCTCGGCCTGGAGCGCGGAGGCCTCCTGGTAGTCCATGCCGTACACGGTCACCGGGTCCTGGGCCAGCCGGTAGCGGGCACGCAGCAGCTCGAACAGGCGGTCGGGTCCGTCGTGGACGAGGGGACGGAAGACGCCGACCCGGTCGACCTGCCGGGTCAATAGCTCCATGACCCCCAGCTCGACGACCTGGCGGCCGTCGCCGCGGTCGATCCCGGTCACGTACACGCTGCGGGTCACGTGCGCTCTCCCTCTGTCATCTCGCTGTCGTATCGCGGTCGTCTCGTGGTCCGTCGCATGGCCGGAAAAATCGCCCACCAGGGTGAGCAGAACCCTCTTGACGGTACCCCTGCGGCTGGGTAAGGCGCCCGTCAGTGCCGAGGGCCGCAGGGGGTCGCCGGGGCAGTACGGGCGCCGGGTGCCTGTGGGGACATGAAACAATCGGACTGGCTCACCGGTACCCACAGCGAGCAGGAGACACAGCACGATGCGCATCGGAGTTCTCACCGCAGGCGGCGACTGCCCCGGCCTGAACGCCGTGATCCGGTCGGTCGTGCACCGGGCGGTCGCTCACTACGGCGACGAGGTCATCGGCTTCGAAGACGGCTACCGGGGCCTGCTCGACCGCCACTACCGCACCCTCGACCTGGACGACGTGGGCGGCATCCTGGCTCGCGGCGGCACCATCCTCGGCTCCTCCCGCCTGCAGCGCGACCGGCTGCGCGAGGCCTGCGAGCGGGCCACGGACATGGTCGAGGAGTTCGGGATCGACGCGCTGATCCCGATCGGCGGCGAGGGCACGCTGACCGCGGCGCGCATGCTGTCCGACGCGGGCCTGCCGGTCGTCGGCGTCCCGAAGACGATCGACAACGACATCTCCTCCACCGACCGTACCTTCGGCTTCGACACGGCCGTCGGTGTCGCCACCGAGGCGATGGACCGCCTCAAGACCACCGCCGAGTCCCACCAGCGCGTGATGGTGGTCGAGGTCATGGGCCGCCACGCCGGCTGGATCGCCCTGGAGTCCGGCATGGCCGCCGGCGCCCACGGCATCTGCCTGCCCGAGCGCCCCTTCGACCCCGCCGACCTGGTCAAGATGGTCGAGGAGCGGTTCGCCCGCGGAAAGAAGTTCGCGGTCGTCTGCGTCGCCGAGGGCGCGCACCCGGCCGAGGGCACCATGGACTACACCAAGGGTGAGATCGACCAGTTCGGCCACGAGCGCTTCCAGGGCATCGGCACCGCCCTGGCGTACGAGCTGGAGCGCCGGCTCGGCAAGGAGGCCAAGCCGGTCATCCTCGGCCACGTCCAGCGCGGCGGCGTACCGACCGCGTACGACCGCGTCCTCGCGACCCGCTTCGGCTGGCACGCCGTGGAGGCCGCGCACCGTGGTGAGTTCGGGCGGATGACGGCCCTGCGCGGGACGGACATCGTGATGGTGCCGTTGGCGGAGGCGGTGACGGAGCTGAAGACCGTACCGAAGGACCGCATGGACGAGGCGGAGTCCGTCTTCTAGAGCTTTCGGTCTTCTAGAGCCCCCGGTCTTTTGGAGTTCCTGGTCTTCTGGAGCCCCCGCACTTCTACAGGTCCTGGGGGCTGTCCTCCACCCTCGACCAGAAGTGCTCCACGATCCGGTCGAGGAAGTCACGCCCGTCGCCGCCCTGTCGCTGGTACTCCTGGTGCAGTCCGTGCAGCGCAGCCGTCAGCACGCGCCGGTCCAGCGGCACGATCCGGCTCACCGGCCGGACGCACGCCTGCCAGCGCATGGTCACCGCCCTGTGCAGCAGGTCGGCCAGCTTCCCGGCGCGGCCGGTGACGCCGATGAAGTCGGCCAGGGACAGCTCCAGCAGGCCGGCGAGGGCGGCGGACTGCCGGTCGGTGCCGCGCCACGCGTCGTGCTCCTCCATGTGCAGATAGGCGAGGAGCTCCAGCCCGACGGTGCCCGCGACGTCCTCCGGCGCGAGCCCCCGGGCGATCCGGTGCTCCCGCAGCGTCCGCGGCCGGCCGGCGAGTTCCCCCGGCGAACACCACAGCACGGCCGCGAGCGCGGTGACCTCGGAACCGCTCGGCGAGGCGAGCCCACGCTCCCAGGCCATGACGAGATCCGGGGTGACATACGGCAGCCCGAACGACGCGCGCATGCCGTAGGCGACATGCTCGGGCCCCATACCGAGGGCGGCACGGAGTCTTCGGGCGGCGGGGGCGTCGAAAGGCGGTCCTGGCGGTACCGGTCGGGCTGAGAGCGGTTTGCGCACGCGCTCAAACTAGGGGGATGAGCAGGGGTTGGCTACGCTCTGTCCGGCCAGGATCACTTATCGTAGGAAGATACGGTTCCGGCCTGGTGTGCGGGTGGCTGCAACTGATCCTTCCGGGGGGACGGTCACCCGAAGGGCAAGGTAAAGGGGCATATGCGCAAGCCACTTTCCGGCCCGCCCCGGCAGGCCCGACCGACTCCCCGGCGCACCACGCGCTGTCCTGACCGGCGGCGCAAACTGTACGTTCCGCTCGCGCGTCGGTGAACTGGGGTCTCCTACCGCCCTCGTGTCCGCTTCCCGACGACCGGCCCGTAGAAGGTACCGCCCCGGAAGTCGAGGTGATCGCCCTCATAAACCGCTCGGGGACCCTCCTCGGAGCCGACGGAGCCGACGGAGCCGACGGAGCCGACGGAGCCGACGGAGCCGCCGTCCCGCGGCCCGTACTTCCGCAGTGCCGCCACCGCCACCGAAGCCGCCTGCCCCGCGGCCCTCTCCTGCGAACCCCCGGCGTCCGCATCGGACTTGCGCGCATCGGCCCGGTCGCTGATGCCGCGGACGACGAGGGCGTCCACCTGCCCGCACAGATGCGCCGCGTGGGCCGCCCCGGAGCCCTCCATCTCGATCGCGGCGGCGTCGTTGTAGTGCTGCCGGACGTACCGGGCGATCTCCGCCCCGGCGTCCGCCAGGACGATGTCACCGGTGGCGATCGGCTTGAAGTGCGCCCGTACATCGGGCATGTCCCGCACCGCGGAACGCGCGGCCTGGACGAGCGCGTTCGAGCCGAACCAGGCCTCGGGGCGGACGAGGGGCCCCTCGGCGGTCACCTTGGCCCCGTGGACGCCGTACACCTTCGTGCCGACGACGACGTCGCCGATGCCGACGTCGTCCTTGAGACTGCCCGCGACCCCGACGAAGAGGACGGCCCGCGGCCGCAGCCAGTCGATCAGCGAAGCCGTGAGCGCCGCCGCGGCCCTCGCTCCCTCGCCGAGCTCGCCGAGGGCCACCTGCCAGGGGCTGCCGGGCAGTCGTCCCTGTTCGAGGATCGTCCCGTTGCCGGGGTGGACGAGGTCCTGGCGGTCCTCGACATGGGCGCGCACGGCCGCGTACTCCAACGCGAGCGCGGTCAGGACGAGAACGCTGGGCGGTGACTCCGGCACACTCTTAAGGTACTGCCAGGGGAAGGGGTTCGAGTGCCGGAACGAGACGTCACCGTAGGGCAGTTGCTGCTCGCCGAGTACCAGACCGTCAAGGACGAACAGAAGACGCGGATCGGGTTCCGGGACAACCTCCTCTACGTCACGCTCACCGTCGTCGCCGCCGTCATCGCGGCCGCCGCCCAGGCCAAGCGCACGGAGATGCTGCTCGCGCTGCCGCCCGTGTGCGTGGTCCTCGGGTGGACCTACCTGGTCAACGACCAGAAGATCTCCGCGATCGGGGCCTACGTCAGAGGGGAGCTGGGGCCCCGGCTGGCCGCCGTCGCCAGTGCGGACGAGGCGGCCGTCTTCCAGTGGGAGGTCGCCCATCGGACGGACGCCCGCCGTTCCTCCCGCAAGGCCGTGCAGTGCGTCGTCGACCTGCTCGCCTTCTGCGTGGTGCCGCTCGGCGCTCTCGTCGTGTACTGGGCCGGGGGCGGTACCTCGGCGGGGCTGGTCGTCCTGTCGGTGGGCGAGGCGCTCGCGGTCGTGGGCCTGGGGGTCCACATCGTGCTGTACGCGGTGCCGTTCGGGGCGGGGAGCGGCGCCGGGTGACCGGTCACGTCGGCCTGCCCTGCACCCCAGTCACCCACCGGTACACCAACTCCGGCCTCCCCACCTGCCCGTACACCGGCTTCCGCTCCGCCCGAGCCCCCTCCACCAGGTGTTCCAGATACCGGCGGGCGGTGATCCGGGATATGCCCACCGCCTCCGCGACCCCCGCCGCCGTGAGGCCCTCCGGAACCTCCCGCAGGGCCCCGGTCACCCGTTCCAGTGTCGGCCCGCTCAGGCCCTTGGGAAGGGCCGCGGGGCCGGGGGCGCGCAGTGCCGCCAGTGCGCGGTCCACCTCGTCCTGGCCGCTCGCCTCGCCCACCGCCGCGTGGAACTCGGCGTAGCGGACCAGCCGGTCACGCAGTGTGGCGAAGGTGAAGGGCTTCAGGACGTACTGGACCACCCCCAGCGAGACCCCCTCCCGCACCACCGTCAGGTCGCGTGCCGAGGTCACCGCGATCACGTCCGCGTGATGCCCGGCCGCCCGCAGCGACCGGGCCAGCTGCAGCCCGTGGACGTCCGGCAGATGCAGATCGAGCAGCAGCAGATCCACCGGTGTCCGGTCCAGCAGACGCCGCGCCTCCGCCCCGGTGTGCGCCTTGCCCACGGCCGTGAAGCCGGGCACCCGGCCGACGTACATGACGTGCGCGTCCGCCGCTACGGGATCGTCCTCCACCACCAGCACGCGGATGCGCTGCTCGTTCGTCATACGTCGCCTCCAGACACCGCGGACGGCCCGACCGCCGTACGCAACGGCAGCCGGACCCGGAACTCGGCCCCACCGCCGTCGGCCTCCGCCACGGACAGGGTCCCGTCCAGCCGGTGCACGGCCTGCCGGACCAGCGCCAGACCGAGGCCACGTCCGCCCGGCCCCGCCGGCTTGGTGGAGAACCCCCGCTGGAATACCAGGTCGGCATGGTCCGGATCCACACCGGGCCCGGTGTCCGCCACCCGCAGCACCAGGGAGTCCTTCGCGTACGCGGTCACCGTCACCCGCGCCCGCGCGCTGCCTTGGGCCGCGTCCACCGCGTTGTCGATCAGGTTTCCGAGGATGGTGACCAGGTCGCGGGCCGACAGGTCCTCGGGGAGGACACCGTCGTCGAGGCGGCTGTCGTCGGAGACGACCAGCTCCACGCCCCGCTCGTTCGCCTGCGCCGTCTTGCCCAGCAGCAGCGCCGCCAGCACCGGTTCGCTCACCGCCGCCACCACCTGGTCGGTCAGTGCCTGAGCCAGTTCGAGTTCCGCCGTCGCGAAGTCGACCGCCTCTTCCGCACGGCCCAGCTCGATCAGGGAGACCACGGTGTGCAGGCGGTTCGCGGCCTCGTGGGCCTGGGAGCGGAGCGCCTGTGTGAAGCCCCGTTCGGAGTCCAGTTCGCCCATCAGCGACTGCAGCTCGGTCACGTCCCGCAGGGTCACCACCGTGCCCCGGCGTTCACCTCCCGACACCGGTGAGGTGTTCACCACCAGCACCCGGTCCGCCGTCAGGTGCACCTCGTCCACCCTGGGCTCCGACGCCAGCAGCGCGCCGGTCAGCGGCGCGGGCAGGCCGAGGTCCGCGACCGACCGGCCCACCACCTCGTCCTCGGCGCCCACCCCGAGCAGCTCCCGCCCCCCGTCGTTGATCAGCGCCACCCGGAACTGCCCGTCCAGCATGAGCAGCCCCTCGCGCACGGCGTGCAGCGCGGCCTGGTGGTAGTCGTGCATCCGGCTCAGCTCGGCCGCGTTCATGCCGTGGGTGTGACGGCGCAGCCGGGCGTTGACGACGTACGTGCCGACGGCGCCCAGCAGCAGGGTGCCGGCGGCGACCCCGAGCAGGGCCGTGACCTGTCGCTGGACGTGGCGGCTGATCGCCTCGACCCGGATGCCGGCGCTGACCAGTCCGATGACGTGGCCGTTCTCCTCCACCGGGGTCACCGTGCGCACCGAGGCGCCGAGGGTGCCGGTGAAGGTCTCGGTGTAGGTGTTGCCCTGCTGGGCAGCAGTGATGTTACCCAGGTAGCGCTTGCCGATCTCGTTGTGGTCCGGGTGGGTCCAGCGGATCCCGTCCCGGTTCATGATCGTGACGAAGTCGACCTGGGTGTCGCGCATGACCTGCAGGGCGTAGGGCTGGAGGTGCGCGGAGGGGTCCGACGTGTGGATCGCGGCCCGCACCGAGGGTGCGTCCGCGATCGAGCGGGCGACGGCCGTCGCCTGGCGGGTCGCCGCCTCCTCGGCCTGCCTCTGGTCGCTGACGTAGGTGAACAGCGCGTACCCGGCCACGACGACCGCGATCAGCACGGCCTGGACGGCGAAAAGCTGGCCGGCCAGGCTGCGGGGTCGTGGGACGTCCGGGATGCGCATGACGTCAGTCTGCCTCCGGGTTAAGTGTGAACTAAATGAACGGAAGGGTGACCGCCCTCACACGGCAGGGGGATAGTCGCCGCATTCCCCTATAACGCCCGGACGTGAGCCGCACGCCGGTGTTCGCCGACGAAGACGTCAAGGAGGGCAGCCGTGGCCGCCAGCACTCCCGATACGGCACCTGCCGCACCCGCCGTGAAGCGGGACCGTACCCACTACCTGTACATCGCCGTGATCGTCGCGGTCGCGCTCGGTATCGCGGTGGGGCTGATCTGGCCCGATGCCGGAGTCCAGCTCAAGCCGCTCGGCACGGGCTTCGTGAACCTCATCAAGATGATGATCACGCCGATCATCTTCTGCACCATCGTGCTCGGGATCGGCTCCGTCCGTAAGGCCGCCAAGGTCGGTGCCGTCGGCGGTATCGCGCTCGGCTACTTCATGGTGATGTCGCTGGTGGCGCTGACCATCGGTCTCGTCGTCGGTAACGTGCTGCACCCGGGCGACGGTCTGCACATCACCAACGCGATCAAGGCGTCCGGGCACGACCAGGTGTCGCCCGACGCGCTGCCGCCGGTGGACTTCGTGCTGTCGATCATTCCGGTGACCTTCGTGTCCGCCTTCACCTCGGGCCAGGTGCTGCAGACCCTGCTGGTCGCGCTGCTCGCCGGCTTCGCGCTGCAGGCGATGGGCCCGGTCGGGCAGCCGGTGCTGCGCGGTGTCGAGCACATCCAGCGGCTCGTCTTCCGCATCCTCTCCATGGTCATGTGGGCCGCCCCGATCGGCGCCTTCGGCGCCATCGCCGCCGTGGTCGGCTCCTCCGGTGTCGACGCGCTGAAGAGCCTCGCCGTGCTGATGCTCGGCTTCTACGTGACCTGCGTCCTGTTCGTCTTCGTCGTGCTGGGCGCGATGCTGAAGGTCGTCACCGGGCTCAACATCTTCTCGCTGTTCAAGTACCTGGGCCGGGAGTTCCTGCTGATCCTGTCCACCTCCTCCTCCGAGTCCGCGCTGCCGCGGGTCATCGCGAAGCTGGAGCACCTGGGCGTCAGCAAGCCGGTGGTCGGCATCACCATCCCGACCGGCTACTCCTTCAACCTCGACGGCACGATGATCTACATGACCATGGCGTCGCTGTACATCGCGGACGCCCTGGGCACGCCGATGTCCCTCGGTGAGCAGATCCCGCTGCTGCTGTTCCTGCTGGTCGCCTCCAAGGGCGCGGCGGGCGTCAGCGGCGCCGGTCTGGCCACGCTGGCCGGCGGCCTGCAGTCGCACAAGCCCGCGCTGGTCGACGGCGTCGGCCTGATCGTCGGCATCGACCGCTTCATGAGCGAGGCCCGCGCCCTGACGAACTTCGCGGGCAACGCGGTCGCCACCCTGCTGATCGGTACCTGGACCAAGGAGATCGACCGGGACCGCGTGCGCCGGGTGCTCGCCGGTGAGCTGCCGTTCGACGAGACGACCCTGATGGACGAGAACGAGGTCCCGCCGGTCGCGGAGCTGCCGGAGCAGCGCGAGGGCGGCGACAAGGAGCTCGCCAAGGCGTAGGCGCTCCGCTGGTTGCGCGGGGTGACTGCGGAAGCCTCTTCGTCCGCGGGTCGACCGTGGCCGGTCGCGCCCACGCGGCGGAGCCGCATGCCGGCACAGTCCCGCGCCCCTACGGGCGCGTTCCCCCTCCGGCCCCGGACGCCCGGCCCCGCCTGAACCCGGGCCGGGCGCCCGGCCCACCGTCTCCGGGCGGCTGAGACTCCCCCCCGTAAGCTCAGCCGCCCGGAGGCCTATTTCCCTCCGCGACCTACTCGCTCAGCTTCGCCACCAGCGCGGTGGCGGTGGAGGCGGGCACGCCCGCCGCGTTCAGGACACTGATCGCGGCGGAGCGGCCCGCCTCCTGTGCTGTCAGCAGTCCGTCGTTCACCGCTTCCATCAGCGCGAACAGCATCTGCTCGTGCACGTACGCCAGCGCCGCCGGCGGCAGCGGTGAGCTGAAGGTGCCGTCGTCCAGGCCGCGCCGCAGCAGTTCGGCGCAGGACTCGCGGACCGGGGTGAGGCGGTCCCGGATGCCCTGCACGGTGACCGTGCGCTGGGCCAGCGCGACCAGCAGGCGGTAGCGGTCGGCGATCTCCCAGACGGCGAGCACGGACCGCGCCACCGCCTCCGCCGGGTCGTCGACGCCTTCCCGGCCTGCCGCGTGGGCGGCCGCCAGCGACTCCACCGCGCCGTCGACGAGCGTGCAGATCAGCGCCTCACGGCTCGGGAAGTGCCCGTACACCGTCCGCCGTACGACTCCCGCGGCGCGCGCGATCTGGTCCATGGAGGCGTCGGGGTCGCGCAGCAGCTCGGCGAGGGCGACGTCGAGGATGCGGCGCCGGTTCGCGTCGGCGCGGCTGGTGTTACCCGTGGTCATGACCTTCATTCTGCACTCCCCTGGACTTGCACAGCGATGTGCAACGGCGTACATTGCACATCGTTGTGCAATTGCACGGCCTTGTGCAAGTCCCTGTGCACGTTCGTTGAGGAAGGCGACCCCTGCCTATGCGACTCGTCATGACCGAACCGGTCGAAAGGACGGAACGCCCCTACGCCCGGCGCTGGTGGGCGCTCCTCGTGCTCTGCCTGAGCCTGCTGATCATCGTGATGGCCAACACCGCCCTCACGGTCGCCGCACCGGACATGACCAGCGACCTCGGCCTGTCCGGCGCCGACCTGCAGTGGGTGATCGACGGCTACACCGTCCCGTACGCCGCGCTGATGCTGCTGCTCGGCGCGATCGGCGACAAGTACAGCCGCCGGGGCGCGCTCCTCCTCGGGCTCGTCGTGTTCGGCGGCGGGGCCGTCTCCGGCTACCTCGCCGACAGCGCCGCGGCCGTCATCGCCGCCCGCGCCGTGATGGGCGTCGGCGCCGCGCTGATCATGCCCGCCACCCTGTCCCTGCTGGCCGCGACCTTTCCGCGCGCCGAACGGGCCAAGGCCATCACGCTCTGGACCGCGACCGCGGGTCTCGCCATCGCCGCCGGTCCGGTGGTCGCGGGCGCGCTGCTGAAGGACCACGGCTGGTCGTCGACGTTCCTGATCAACGTGCCGATCGCCGCCGTCGCGATCGTCGGCGCCCTCGCCCTCGTACCGCCGTCCAAGGCCGGTCACCACGACCGGATCGACTACGTCGGCGGAGTGCTGTCGGTGATCTGGACCGGCTCCCTGGTCTACATGATCATCGAGGGGCCGCACTTCGGCTGGGACGTCAAGGCGGTGACGGCCGCGGTCGTCGCCGGCGTGGGCTTGCTGGCCTTCGTCGCCTGGGAACTGCGCCACCCCCGCCCGATCCTCGACGTGCGCCGCTTCGCGCACCGCCGGTTCGCGGGCTCCAACCTCGCCGTGGCCCTCTTCTTCCTGGCCGTCTTCGGCGCCTTCTACTACCTCACCCAGCACCTGCAGTTCGTCCTCGGCTACGACGCCCTCGCCACCGGCGTCCGCATGCTGCCGCTCGCCGGAGCCGTGTTCGTCGGCTCGGCGCTCACCGGCTGGCTGACCCCGCGCGTCGGCATGAAGTGGACGGTCACCGCGGGCATGGTCGGCGGTACGGCGGCGCTGGCGCTGCTGACCCGGGTGGACGCCGCGTCCTCGTACGGCGACCTCGTCGCGCCCCTGATCGTCCTCGGCCTGGCCATCGGCCTCGCGCTCTCGCCCTGCACGGACGCGATCATGGGGGCGTTCCCCGAGTCGGAACTCGGGGTCGGCGGCGCGGTCAACGACACCTCGCTGGAACTCGGCGGCTCACTCGGCATCGCGATCCTCGGCTCGCTGCTGTCCACGTCGTACGCCGACCACCTCACCGACGCCACCGCGGGCCGGGGACTCCCGGCGGGCGCCCTGGCCACCGCGCAGGACTCGGTCGGCGCCGGGTACGCGGTCGCGCAGGGCATCGGTGACAAGGCCCGGCAGGTCGCCGCGCAGGCGGCGCAGGCGAGCGATCCGCAGCAGGCCGCCCAGCTCAAGCAGCAGGCTGCCCAGCTCTCCGCCGGCGCACGGCAGATGACCGACGCGGTCGGCGCCTCTTTCTCCGACGCCGTCGCCCACACCAGCCTGGTCGGCGCGGTGATCCTGGGCGTGGGCACGCTGCTGGTGGCGGTACTCCTGCCGCGCGGCGCCGCCCGGGACGCGGAGGCGGCGGAGCCGGCGGAAGACGAGGTGACGGAGCTGGTGGGCAGCCGCGCCGAGAACTGAGACCTCCCGGCAGGCGTCTTCCCCACCGATGCACTACCGTGCCGTGCCGGATC
The DNA here is from genome assembly GCF_042891955.1 of Streptomyces sp. NPDC001843. Lineage (NCBI taxonomy): Bacteria > Bacillati > Actinomycetota > Actinomycetes > Kitasatosporales > Streptomycetaceae > Streptomyces > Streptomyces sp. NPDC001843. The sequence goes on from NZ_JBIATQ010000010.1 coordinate 230,063, forward strand.
GACTGGCACGGCACGGCCGTATGTACGTATGGAGGCACGGGGGATGAAGATCGACTGGGACCGGCGGACCTGCGCCCGCAAGGGGCATGTCACGTATGCGCCGGACGACCCGAGGCTGCGGGTACGGCTGCACGCCCAGACCGCGCTCGGGGACGTCTGGCGCTGCCTGCGCTGCGGGGACTTCGTGCTCGGCGAGCCGCACGGCTCCGGGCCGGCCGCCGACGCCCCGCTGGTGCCGCGCGGAAAGGTGCTGCGGGACCTGTTCATCCTCCGCTTCCTGGCGGTCGAGCGGGCCGTGCGCGGGGTGTTCATCGTGCTGGTCGCGGTGGCGGTGTGGAAGTTCAGCAACAGCCAGGACGCGGTGCGCCGCCTCTTCAACGAGAACCTCGACGTCTTCCGACCGGTCTTCAGACATTTCCACTACGACCTCGACCACTCCCCGGTCGTCGGCTCCATCCAGAAGGCCTTCGGCTACAAGCACTCCACGCTGCTGCTGGTCGCGGCCCTGCTGCTGGCCTACGCCCTGATCGAGCTCGTCGAGGCGGTCGGCCTGTGGTACGCCAAACGCTGGGCGGAGTACCTCACGGTGGTCGCCACGGCCGCGTTCCTCCCCCTGGAGATCTACGAACTCACCGAGAAGGTCAGCTATCTGAAGATCGCCACGCTGGTCCTCAACATCCTCGCCGTCCTCTACATCGCCCTCGCCAAGCGCCTGTTCGGCCTCCGCGGCGGTCGCCGGGCCTTCGACGAGGAACGGCACAGCGCGTCGCTGATGGAGGTGGAGGAATCGGCCGGCCTGGTGGTCTGAGCAGTCGGACACCGATCGCCACCAGGGGCACGCCTTGTCGATCAGGGGTCGGCCGCCCTGGCGCGGGGAACGCGTCCGCATCCGCAGCCAGAAGGGCGTCCGCCGGGACGGACGCCCTTCCAGCAGTCGCACCTGAACTCCAGTGGGCCCGCGCGTCACCTTCGCCAGAACAGGTGGTGCGTCACACCGCTCGGGCTGGGCACGACCTCCAGGTGGAATCGGTCGAGCAGCTCATCGGGTGATTCCCACAGCCGTAGCCCGGACCCGAGCTCTACCGGCGAGACCACCACATGCATGGTGTCGACGAGGTCGGCAGCAAGGAACTGCCGGATGGTGGTGACCCCGCCGCCGAGTCGGACGTCCCGGCCCTGCGCCGCTTCCCGCGCCCGTTCGAGGACCGTGGCCGGGGCGCCGTCGACGAAGTGGAACGTGGTGTCGGAGAGCGTGAACGACGGACGCTCGTGATGGGTCATGACGAACACCGGTGTGTGGAACGGGGGCTCCTGCCCCCACCAGCCCCGCCACTCATGATCCTGCCAGGGCCCGCGCTGGGGCCCGAACTTGTTGCGGCCCATGATCTCGGCACCGATGTTGCGGGCGAAGTCTCGCGTGAAGTAGTCGTCGAGGCCCCGGCTCCCCCCGTGATCCGTGCGCATGGGCCAGCTCGCTGTTGCTCCGGCCCAGGCGAACAGCCTCTCGGGGTGGTCAAGTCCGAACGGCCGCTCCAGACTCTGGTGCTCACCGGCACCGATTCCGTCACTCGAGACGTTGAAGTTCATGACGCGCAGTAGTTGATCCACGTGGTTCCTCGTCAGGTAGTGGCACCTCGTACGGCAAGCCGCCGCACATCATGACGTCGAACGGGACGTGGCCGGATCGACAGCGGCCTACAACTTTTTCCATCGGTAGCGGGCAGCAGGGGCTTGAGCGCCTCCCCTGGTCGACGTCGACCCTTGCCTTGACGCCGACGTCAAGCCGTACGGTCGGGGACATGCGAATCGGCGAACTGGCCGCCCGGGCCGGGACCACCACGCGTGCGCTGCGGTACTACGAGTCGCGGGGGCTGCTGCCCGCGCGGCGCGACGACCACGGTCACCGCACCTACGACGAGCACGACCTGCGGCTGCTCACGCAGATCCGCACGCTGCAGGACTTCGGGTTCGACCTGGAGGAGACGCGGCCGTTCGTGGAGTGCCTGCGGGCCGGTCACCCGGAGGGCGACTCCTGCCCGGCGTCGCTGGCGGTCTACCGGCGCAAGCTGGCCGAGCTCGACGACCTCATCGGCGAGCTGACGGCGGTCCGGGAGAAGGTCGCCGGGCAGTTGGCGCGGGCCGAGCGGGCCGTGGGCGAGCTGGCCGCCGAGGCGCTGGTTCCGGGGGGTCCGGAACCCGGGTGCGAACTGGGAGGGCGGATACGGTGATCAAGGCAGCGGGCGTGGCCGAGGTGACGGACGGGGACTTCGCGGCGGAGGTGATCGACTCCGAGCTGCCCGTGCTGGTGGAGTTCACCGCCGACTGGTGCCCGCCATGCCGGCAGATGGGGCCCGTGCTCAGCGCACTCGCCGAAGAGGAGGGCGGTCGGCTGAAGGTCGTACAGCTCGACGTGGACACCAATCCGGTGACCACCAACGCTTACAAGGTCCTGTCGATGCCGACGTTCATGGTGTTCCGCGGCGGTGAGCCGGTGAAGGCGATGGTGGGTGCCCGGCCGAAGCGGCGGCTCCTGGAGGAGCTCTCCGACGTGCTGTGAGTGGGCGTACCCACCACGAGAAATCCCCCGAGCAATTGCGCTCGGGGGATTTCTTTGCGTATATTTAATGGTTCGCGACTTCAATCTGTTGGAGTCACGAGGAAGTTCAGTGAGCACAGTATATCCGGGCGGGAGCAGAATTGTCAAACACCGAATTTCCAGACGATGAATTGCGGCACGAACAGGAATTCATCGACGGACTGTACGCGCGCGTGGACGCCCTGCGCGGTGACGCGGAGACCTCGGTCACGGACGCCCTCGCCCAGGGCGACAAGCCCATGCAGGCGCGGCTGGAGCGGGACATCCTGGTCGCCGAGCGCTCGGGCCTGCTCGCCGCGCTGAACGCGGTGGACGGCTCGCTGTGCTTCGGTCGTATCGACCTGACCTCGGGGGTCAAGCACCACATCGGGCGCATCGGGCTGCGCCTCGACGACGCCGAGCGCACCCCCGTCCTCATCGACTGGCGGGCCGACGTCGCCCGCCCCTTCTACCTGGCCACCGGCCACACCCCGATGGGTCTGCGGCGGCGCCGGCACATCGCTACCGACGGCCGCCGGGTCACCGCACTGCACGACGAGATCCTCGACCTCGGCGACGCCGAACGCACCGGCCACGAGGACCCCACCGGCGACGCCGTGCTGCTGGCCGCGCTGAACTCGGCCCGCACCGGCCGCATGAGCGACATCGTGCAGACCATCCAGGCCGAGCAGGACGAGATCATCCGGGCCCCCCACCGCGGGGTGCTCGTGGTGGAGGGCGGCCCCGGCACCGGCAAGACGGCCGTCGCCCTGCACCGGGCCGCCTACCTGCTCTACGAGTACCGCGAGCTGCTGGCCCGGCGCGCCGTCCTGATCGTCGGCCCCAACCCCGCCTTCCTCGGCTACATCGGCGAGGTGCTGCCCTCCCTCGGCGAGACCGGCGTACTGCTGGCGACCGTCGGCGAGCTGTTCCCCGGCGTGAAGGCGACGGCCACCGACACACCCGAGGCGGCCGCCGTGAAGGGCCGCGCCGACATGGCCGACGTGCTCGCCGCCGTCGTACGCGACCGGCAGGCACTGCCCGACCCGGTCATCGCCATCGAGCACGACCGCGAGGTGCTGATGCTCGACGACGGCCTGGTGAACGTCGCCCGCGAACGCACCCGCGCCGCCAAGCTGCCGCACAACGCGGCCCGCGAGCACTTCGAGGGCCACATCCTCAACGCGCTCACCGAGCTGTACGCCGAACGAGTGGGCACCGACCCCTACGACGGCGGCAGCCTGCTCGACGCCTCCGACGTCACCCAGATCCGCGACGAGATCGCCGAGAATCCCGAGGTCTGGTCCGCCATCGACCAGCTGTGGCCCCGGCTGACCCCGCGCCGGCTGGTCGCCGACTTCCTCGCCGAACCCGACGGGTACGTCTCCGAGGCCGACGCCGACGCGATCCGCCGCCCGGTGACCCGGGCCTGGACGGTGGCCGACGTGCCCCTCCTCGACGAGGCGGCCGAACTCCTCGGCGACGACGACCGGATGGCGAGGGCCCGCGCCGAACGGGAGCGCGAGACCCAGATCGCCTACGCGCAGGGCGTCCTCGACGTCTCCTACGCCTCCCGGACCTACGAGTTCGAGGACAAGGAGGACAGCGACCCGGAATCCTCCGAGGTGCTGTCCGCGCACGACATCATCGACGCCGAGCGGTTCGCCGAACGGCACGAGGAGGGCGACCACCGCAGCGCCGCCGAGCGCGCGGCGGCCGACCGGACCTGGGCGTTCGGGCACATCATCGTCGACGAGGCGCAGGAGCTCTCCCCGATGGCCTGGCGGCTGCTGATGCGGCGCAGCCCCACCCGCTCGATGACACTCGTCGGCGACCCGGCGCAGACCGCCGAGGCGGCCGGCGTCGGCTCCTGGGCCGACATCCTCCGGCCGTACGTCGAGGACCGCTGGGAGCACACCCGGCTCGGCGTCAACTACCGCACCCCGTCCGAGATCATGGACGTCGCCGCGGCCGTCGTCCGTGCCGAGCACCCGGACTTCACCCCGCCGAGCTCCGTCCGCTCGACCGGGGTACGGCCCTGGGCCCGCCGCGTGTACGACGACCTGCCCGCCGCGGTCGCCGAAGCGGTCGCCGAACTGACACCCGCCGAGGGCCGGCTGGCCGTCATCGCCCCGCGCGAACTGCACCGCCGGCTGGCGGCCCGGCTGGACGGGGTGACGGCGGGCGCCGAGCCCGACCTGACCCGCACCGTCGTCCTGCTGGACCCCCGCCAGTCCAAGGGCCTCGAGTTCGACTCGGTCCTGGTGGTCGAGCCGGGCCGGTACGGCACCAGCGACCTCTACGTGGCCCTGACCCGCGCCACCCAGCGGCTCGGCGTGGTCCACTCCGAGGAGCTGCCGAAGCCATTGGCCGAGGCACTGACGTAACCCGGCATCACACGGGCGTAACAGTTCGTGTTCTTGTTACTGCCGGTACACGGCCGGTGCGGTAAGCGTGTGCGGTATGGAAGCACAACCCCCCACCACCGCGCCGGCCGACAGCCCCGACCTGGCGTCTCTGCCCGTGCAACCGCTGCTCACCGCCGAGTTCGACGCCGACCCGGGCGCCGTCTACCGGCGGCTGCGGCGGACCTACGGCCCGGTCGCCCCGGTGGGCTTACTGGGCGTACCGGTCTGGCTGGTCCTGGGCTACCGGGAAGTCCTGGAGGTGCTGCGCAACGAGGGGCAGTGGCGGCGGGACGTCCGGTACTGGCGGGCCCGCGCCCAGGGCCGGCTGCCCGCCGACTGGCCGCTGCTCGCGGGCTACGAGGTCCGGCAGACGATGTTCATGGACGAGGAGGAGCACCAGACGGCGCGTCGCACGCTCCACACCGCGCTGCGCCCCTTCCAGGACGCCGAAACCCCCGAGGGCTGGGAGCTGCGCTCGGCCGTGTCCCGCTACGCGGACGACCTCGTCGCCCTGCTCGCCGCCGAGTCCGGCCCCTCCGGCTTCGCCGACCTCGGCGCCCAGTACACCCGCCCACTGCTGCTGCTGGTCACAGCCAAGCTGTTCGGCTGCCCGGTCGGCCTCGGCGACGCCCTGGTCATGGACCTGTGGCGGATGCTCGACGGAGGCCCCGACGCCGGCCCGGCCACCGCCCGCGCACTGGCCGCCTTCACCCGGCTGGCGACACACCGCCGCGCCCTGCCCGGCGACGACCTCACCTCGTACATGCTGCTCGCCGACCCCGGCCTCACCGACGAACAGCTCGGCCGCGAGCTGTTCATGAACGCCGTCTACCTCAACGACATCACCGGCAACATGGTGCTCAACACCCTGCTGGAGGTGCTGCGCGGCAACGCCACCGTCCGCCGCAGCCTGTCGGCGGGGCAGCTGGGCGAGACCGTCGACCGGGCCGCCCTCGCCAACCCGCCGGTCGCGAACATGTGCTTCCGCTTCGCAGCCCGGGACGTGCGGCTCGGTGACTTCTGGATCCGCCGCGGCGACATCGTCTCCCCGTCGGCCGCCGCCGCCCACCAGGACCTGCTGGCGATCGGCTCCTCACCCCTGGTCGGCTCCGCCGTCTCCACCCACGCCCACCTCGGCTGGGGCGGTGGCCCCCACCAGTGCCCCGGCGCGGCCCGGGAACTCGGCACCCTCATCGTGACCACGGCGGTCGGACGCATCTTCGACCACTTCGCCGGCGCCGAACTCACCCTCCCCCCGGACCAGCTCCCCTGGCGCTCGGGCCCGGTGGTACGCGGCCTGCGCGTACTCCCGGTCCGCTACGAACTGACCCCGGCCGCACCGGTGAACAGCGGCAGCCAGGCCAAGGGCCTGCTGGCGGCGTTACGACGACTGATGCTCCGCACTGGCTGAACCAGCCCCTGACCCCGGGTGATTCAACCCCTCCGGCTTTCGAGGAGCGGGGTCCGGGCCCGGAGCGCCGGACGGGCTGGATGATTCAGCCCCTCCGGCGTTCGAGGAGCGGGGTCCGGGGCGGCGCCCCGGCAGGGGTGCAGGGGACGCCGTCCCCGCCGGGGTAGAAGGGGCGGAGCCCCTGGGGACGGGAAGGGCAGGGGCGGCGGGGGCGGAAAACCTAGGCCGGCCGCAGCCACACCGTGGCCAGCGGTGGCAGCGTCAGCCGGATGCTGGCAGGGCGGCCGTGCCACCCGGTCGCCTCCGGCTTGACCGGGTCGGGATGGATGACGTCGCCGCCCCCGTACCGGCCCGCGTCGGTGTTGAGGACCTCGTGCCAGGCCGGGACGTCCTCCGGGACGCCGAGGCGGTAGTCGTGCCGGACCACGGGGGAGAAGTGGGACACCGCCAGCAGCGGATTCCCCTCGGCGTCGTACCGGAGGAACGCCAGGACGTTGTCCTCGGCCGCGTCCCCGACGATCCACTGGAAGCCGGACGCGTCGGTGTCGAGCTGCCACAGACCCGGCGTGTCGCGGTACACGGTGTTGAGGTCACGGACCAGGTCGCGCACACCCCGGTGGTCCGACTCGGCGCCGTACGCGGGGTCCAGCAGCCACCAGTCGGGGCCGTGCGCTTCCGACCACTCGGCGCCCTGGGCGAACTCCTGCCCCATGAACAACAGTTGCTTGCCGGGATGCGCCCACATGAAGCCCAGATAGGCGCGGAGCCCGGCGCGCTGCTGCCACCAGTCGCCGGGCATCTTCGACACCAGCGACCGCTTGCCGTGCACCACCTCGTCGTGCGAGATCGGCAGGACGTAGTTCTCGCTGTAGGCGTACACCATCGAGAACGTCATCTCGTGGTGGTGGTACCTGCGGTGCACCGGCTCGTGGCTCATGTACTGCAGCGAGTCGTGCATCCAGCCCATGTTCCACTTCAGCCCGAAACCCAGACCGCCGAACCCGCTCGGCCCCTTGAGGTGCGTGGGCCGTGTGACCCCGTCCCAGGCAGTCGACTCCTCGGCCACGGTCACCACGCCCGGGCAGCGCCGGTACACGGTGGCGTTCATCTCCTGCAGGAAGGCCACCGCGTCCAGGTTCTCCCGGCCGCCGTGCTCGTTCGGCGTCCACTGACCCGGCTCGCGCGAGTAGTCGAGGTAGAGCATGGAGGCGACCGCGTCCACGCGCAGGCCGTCGATGTGGAACTCCTCGCACCAGTACACGGCGTTGGCGACCAGGAAGTTGCGCACCTCCCGGCGGCCGAAGTCGAACTCGAGCGTGCCCCAGTCCGGGTGCGCGGCGCGCAGCGGGTCGGAGTGCTCGTACAGCGGGCGGCCGTCGAACTCCGCCAGCGCCCAGTCGTCGCGCGGGAAGTGCGCGGGCACCCAGTCCATGATCACGCCGATCCCCGCCCGGTGCAGCGCGTCCACCAGGTACTTGAAGTCGTCCGGGGTGCCGAGGCGGGCCGTGGGCGCGTAGAAACCGGTGACCTGGTAGCCCCAGGAGCCGCCGAAGGGGTGTTCGGCGACCGGCATCAGCTCGACATGGGTGAACCCCAGGTCCTTGACGTAGGCGGGGAGCTGTTCGGCGAGCTGGCGGTAGGTGAGCCCCGGTCGCCAGGACGGAAGGTGGATCTCGTACACCGAGAACGGCGCCTCGTGCACCGCCCTGTCCGCACGGCGGGCCAGCCACTCCTCGTCGCCCCACTCGTGGTGCGAGGCCGTCACGACGGACGACGTGGCGGGCGGGACCTCGGTGCGCCGGGCCATCGGGTCGGCGCGCAGGGTGCGGGAGCCGTCCGCGCGGGTGATCTCGAACTTGTACAGCTCGCCCTCGCCGAGCCCCGGCACGAACAGCTCCCACACCCCGGTGGAGCCGAGCGAGCGCATCGGGTGGCCGGTGCCGTCGAAGAAGTTGAAGCTCCCCGCGACCCGCACCCCCCGCGCGTTCGGCGCCCACACCGCGAACCGGGTGCCCGTCACCCCCTGGTGGGTCGTCGGGTGCGCGCCGAGCGCCTGCCACAGCTGCTCGTGCCGGCCCTCGCCGATCAGGTGCAGGTCCAGGTCGCCGAGCGTGGGCAGGAAGGCGTAGGCGTCCGCGGTCTCGTGGACGTTCCCCTCGTACGCCACCAGCAGCCGGTACTCCGGGACCTCGCGCAGCGGGAGCAGCCCGGAGAAGAAGCCGTCACCGTCGTCGTGGAGTTCGGCCCGCAGCTCGCCGGAGACGACCGTGACGGACCGCGCGTACGGACGGAAGGCCCGGAAGGCGACCCCACCGGGCACCAGGTGCGCGCCCAGCACCGAGTGCGGGTCGTGATGGGTGCCGTGCAGCAGCCGCTCGCGGTCACCGGCGTCCACGGCGGGGGAGACGGCGACCTCGGCCTCGGGCACGGGAGCGGGCGCGGGCACGGGAGCCGTGGCGGGCACCTGAGCGGCGGTGGGCTCCTTCTCGATCTGCGGCGGCTCGGCCTGGGCGGGCGTCTTCTTCTTGCCGCCCTTGCTCTTGGCGGACTTGTTCTTCTCGGGCGCTGACTTCTTGGACTTGGACGTCACGGACGCGTCTCCCGGGCGAGGGTCAGGTCAGGTCGGACGTGGCGAGGCGGTGGACCGCCGAGAGCGGTACGGGGAGCCAGTCGGGGCGGTGGCGGGCCTCGTAGACCACCTCGTAGATCGCCTTGTCGGTCTCGTAGGCGCGCAGCAGTACGGGATCGGTGCGCGGATCGGTGCCCGCGACCTCGGTGTAACCGGAACAGTAGGCGGCCCGGCAGGCCGTTGCCCAGTCCGGTGCCGAGGGAGTGACCGAACGCGCCGCGTAGTCGAAGGAGCGCAGCATCCCGGCGATGTCCCGCACGGGCGGCTGCGGCATGCGCCGCTCGGCCAGCGGCCGGGCCGGTTCGCCCTCGAAGTCGATCAGCGACCACTGCCCGGACGGCGAGCGCAGGCACTGGCCGAGGTGCAGGTCGCCGTGGACGCGCTGGGCGGTCCAGGTGCGGCCCTCGGCGGCCAGGTCGGCCAGCGCCTCGAAGGCCGAGCGCAGCCCGGTCTCGTACGGTCCGAGCGCGGGCACCGCCTGCACGGCGGCCGTCAGGCGCTCCAGCATGCCGTCGACGAGGACCCGCAGCTGGCTGTGGCCGAGGGTCACGGTGGGCAGGGCCCGGGCGAGCGCGGTGTGCACCTCGGCGGTGGCCCGGCCCAGCGCCCGGGCCTCGGCGGTGAAGTCCTCACCCTTGGCGAGTTCGCGCAGCGCCAGCTCCCAGCCGTCGGTCGCGCCCCGCAGATACGGCTGCAGCACGCCCAGCACATAGGAGTCGGAGTCGCCGTCCAGCTCGGCGTGCAGCCATGCCGCCGGCGCGGGCACCCGGGCGCAGCCCTCGCGAGCCAGCGCCAGGGGTATCTCCAGATCGGGGTTGACGCCGGGCACCACCCGGCGCAGCAGCTTGAGGATGAACGTATCTCCGTAGACCACCGAGGTGTTGGACTGCTCGGCGGTCATCAGCCGGGCCACGAGCCCGTCGCGGATCTCCTGGCGCCGGTCCCGGTCGAAACGCAGCCCGCCGATGCGGGCCTGGGAGCGCAGCGCCTCCAGGAGCACCTCGGCGGGCCGGGTGTCGTACAGGGCGTCGTACACCGTGTGTCCGGCGAGCGGCCCTTCCTCCACGTGTCCGATCAGCGCGGGCGCCAGCCGGGGCGGCAGCGCCTCGCGCACGCCTATGAGGAGCTGGTAGCAGTCGCCGGGTTGGGAGGGGGAGCCCAGGGCGGGCGGCTGCTCGGCCCGCACCAGCAGGTGGTACAGACCGAGCCGGCCGTCCGGGGGGAGCAGTTCGGTGGCCGAGACCGGGGTGAAACCGGTGACCGGGCGTCCCTTGCCCGCGAACCAGCGCTGCCGCGGCAGCCAGTCGCGCAGCAGTGGATCGAGCGACGCGAGGATCTGGCCGGGACTGGTGGTGGTGCCGGAGGGGGTGACCGTTTCCGCCATGGCGCACGTCCTTTCCCCGGGTCGTCGGGGCGGGTTATTTCTGCGTGCCCCGGGTGGGGCGGTGAAAACCGCCCCACCCCAGGCCACTATGCGCCTTCTTTGCGCAACCGGAACCAGTAGAAGCCGTGGCCCGCCAGGGTCAGCAGGTACGGCAGCTCGCCGACCGCCGGGAAGCGGACGCCGCCGAACAGCTCGACGGGGTGCCGCCCGTTGAACCGGCTGAGGTCCAGCTCGGTGGGCTGGGCGAACCGGGAGAAGTTGTGGACGCAGAGGACCAGGTCGTCCTCGTATTCGCGCAGGAAGGCGAGGACGGCCGGGTTGGAGGACTGCAGTTCGGTATAGGACCCCAGTCCGAAGGCAGGATTCTGCTTGCGGATCTCGATCATGCGGCGGGTCCAGTGGAGCAGGGAGGAGGGGGAGGCCATGGAGGCCTCGACGTTGGTGACCTGGTAGCCGTGGACCGGGTCCATGATCGCAGGAAGGAAGAGCCGTCCGGGGTCACACGAGGAAAAACCCGCGTTACGGTCGGGTGTCCACTGCATGGGGGTGCGGACGGCGTCGCGGTCGCCGAGCCAGATGTTGTCGCCCATGCCGATCTCGTCGCCGTAGTAGAGGATCGGGGAGCCGGGCAGGGAGAGCAGCAGGGCGGTGAAGAGCTCGATCTGGTTGCGGTCGTTGTCGAGGAGGGGGGCCAGGCGCCGGCGGATGCCGATATTGGCGCGCATGCGGGGGTCCTTGGCGTACTCGGCCCACATGTAGTCGCGTTCCTCGTCGGTGACCATCTCCAGGGTCAGCTCGTCGTGGTTGCGCAGGAAGATGCCCCACTGGCAGCCGGAGGGGATGGCGGGGGTCTTGGCGAGGATCTCGGAGACCGGGTAGCGGGACTCGCGCCGCACGGCCATGAAGATCCGCGGCATGACGGGGAAGTGGAACGCCATGTGGCACTCGTCGCCGCCGGAGGCGAAGTCGCCGAAGTAGTCGACGACGTCCTCCGGCCACTGGTTGGCCTCCGCCAGCAGCACGGTGTCGGGATACTGGGCGTCGATCTCCTTGCGCACCCGCTGCAGGAACGCGTGGGTCGCCGGCAGGTTCTCGCAGTTGGTGCCCTCCTGCTGGTACAGGTACGGCACGGCGTCCAGCCGGAACCCGTCGATGCCCAGGTCCAGCCAGAACTTCAGCGCGGAGATCATCTCCTCCTGCACGGCCGGGTTCTCGTAGTTCAGGTCCGGCTGGTGCGAGAAGAAGCGGTGCCAGTAGTACTGCTTGCGCACCGGGTCGTACGTCCAGTTGGAGACCTCGGTGTCGACGAAGATGATCCGCGCGTCCTGGTACTGCTTGTCGTCGTCGGCCCAGACGTAGTAGTCGCCGTAGGGCCCCTCGGGGTCCCTTCTGGACTCCTGGAACCACGGGTGCTGGTCGCTGGTGTGGTTCATGACGAAGTCGATGATCACGCGCATGCCGCGCTGGTGGGTGGCGTCGACGAACTCCACGAAGTCGGCGAGGTCACCGAACTCCGGCAGCACGGCGGTGTAGTCGGAGACGTCGTAGCCGCCGTCCCTGAGCGGTGACTTGAAGAACGGCGGCAGCCACAGGCAGTCCACGCCCAGCCACTGCAGATAGTCCAGCTTGGCGGTCAGGCCCTTGAGGTCACCGACGCCGTCGCCGTTGCTGTCCTGGAAGGAGCGGACGAGGACCTCGTAGAAGACGGCGCGCTTGAACCACTCCGGGTCGCGGTCCTTGGCCGGAGTGTCTTCGAACTTGTCCGGAACAGGCTCGTTGACGATCATTTTGTGGGTGACCCTCCGATCTGCGGGTTGGACGGTCGCAGGACGAAGACGTGCGCGGGCCTGCGGCCCGGTTCGAGGCGCACATAGTTGGCCCTGCCCCAGTGATAGGTCTCGCCGGTGAGCTCGTCACGCACCGGCACCGACTCGTGCCAGTCCAGGCCGAGTTGCGGCATGTCCAACGAGACCGTGGCCTCCTGGGTGTGGTGAGGGTCGAGGTTGACGACCACCAGAACCGTGTTCGATCCGCTCCGCCTGCTGTAGACGATCACCTCTTCCTTGTCGGCGTGGTGGAAGTGGAGACCGCGCAGCTGCCGCAGTGCCGGATTGTCGCGCCGGATGGTGTTGAGCTGGGTGATCAGGGGTGCGATGGTGCGGCCCTCGCGTTCGGCGGCGGCCCAGTCGCGGGGTTTGAGCTGGTACTTCTCCGAGTCGAGGTATTCCTCGGAGCCTTCGCGCAGTGGCGTGTTCTCGCACAGTTCGTAGCCGCTGTAGACGCCCCAGGTGGGCGAGAGGGTCGCGGCGAGCACCGCGCGGGCCTCGAAGGCGGGGCGGCCGCCGTGCTGGAGGTAGGCGTGCAGGATGTCGGGGGTGTTGGCGAAGAAGTTCGGCCGCATGTAGGAGGCCGCCTCACCGGTCAGCTCGGTCAGGTACTCGGTGAGCTCCTGCTTGGTGTTGCGCCAGGTGAAGTACGTGTAGGACTGCTGGAAACCGATCTGGGCCAGGGTGTGCATCATCGCCGGACGGGTGAAGGCCTCGGCCAGGAAGATCACACCCGGGTCGGTGCGGTTGACCTCGGCGATGACCCGCTCCCAGAACACAGGCGGTTTGGTGTGGGGATTGTCCACCCGGAAGATCCGCACCCCGTGCGCCATCCAGTGCTCAAGGACGCGGACGGTCTCGGCGACGAGGCCGTCCATGTCGGCGTCGAAGGCGATGGGGTAGATGTCCTGGTACTTCTTCGGCGGGTTCTCCGCGTAGGCGATGGTCCCGTCGGCACGGTGGTGGAACCACTCCGGATGCTTGTGCACCCACGGGTGGTCCGGGGAGCACTGCAGGGCGAAGTCGAGAGCGACCTCCATCCCCAGTTCGGCGGCGTGGGCGACGAAGTCGTCGAAGTCCTCGATCGTGCCCAGATCGGGGTGGACGGCGTCGTGGCCGCCCTCGGCCGAGCCGATCGCCCAGGGCACACCGACATCGTCGGGACCGGCGGTGAGGGTGTTGTTGCGGCCCTTGCGGAAGGTGTGGCCGATGGGATGGATCGGGGGCAGGTAGACGACGTCGAAGCCCATCGCGGCGATCGCGTCCAGCCGGCGGGCGGCCGTGCGGAACGTGCCGTGCGGGTGCTCGGGGGTGCCCTCGGAGCGGGGGAAGAACTCGTACCACGAGCCGAACAGGGCCCGTTCGCGCTCCACCAGCAGCCGCAGCGGCTCGGAGACGGTGACCAGCTCCCGCAGCGGATGGCGGCCCAGGACCTCGGCCACCCGCGGGTCCAGCGCCGCCGCCAGCCGCCAGGCAGCCGGCCGATCCTGCGCACGCAACGCCGCCGCCGCGTCCGCGACGAGAGCGCGCCCGTCCTCCTCAGGGATGCCGGTGGCCGCCCGCTCGTACAGCTGGGCGCCCTCCTGCAGGACCAGCCCGGTGTCGATCCCCGCCGGTACCTTGATCTGCGCGTGGTGCCGCCAGGTGGCGACCGGGTCGCTCCACGCCTCCACGGTGTAGGTCCACAGGCCGGGCTTGTCGGGGGTGACGTCGGCGCCCCAGCGGTCCGTGCCCGGGGCGAGTTCACGCATCGGCGTCCAGGGCCCCGGGCGGCCCCCAGGGTCCCGCAGCACCACATTCGCGGCCACCGCGTCATGACCCTCACGGAACACGGTCGCGGAAATCTCGAACGTCTCTCCGACGACCGCCTTGGCGGGCCTGCGGCCGTGCTGGACGACCGGACGGACGTCGAGGACGGGTATGCGGCCGACGGCGGTGCCCTCGGTCGCGGAAGTCCCCTCAGGGGCGGGCGGTCGGGCATCGGCCGGAGTCTCCGGCTTGGTGCTCTTTTTACCGGCTGTGCTGCTGTTCGTCCTGCTGGCCTTCTTCGTTGCCTTGCTCGTTGTGCTGCTGTTTGTCGGGGGTGCTGACGAGTGGTGCGTGGCGGGCATGACCGCTCCTGTCCGCGTCAACGAGGGGGTGTGGGCGGATGACTGTGGGGAGGTGGGTCCTGCGGGTCGACCGATGCGCCTGGGGAGCGTACCGGAGGAGCCTTCCCACCCTATTCGGGTAGGCAATCCGGCACTTTGTTAACTACTCACGCGTATGTCTACACACAAGACCAGCCTCGCGGGTACGGGTACCCCGGGTACCGTCGGGGAGACGACGAGACGCACAACGGCGTGTGTCTCACACGCACTCCGTCCGAGGTGGAATGTGAAGGCGATCCGTCGGTTCACCGTCCGTCCCGTTCTCCCCGAACCCCTCCGGCCGCTGAGCGACCTGGCGCGGAACCTGCGCTGGTCCTGGCACACGGAAACGCGCGACCTCTTCCAGTCCATCGATCCCGAACGCTGGGCGGCCTCCGAGGGCGACCCGGTCCGGCTCCTCGGCGGTGTGCGTCCCGGGCGCCTCGACGAGCTCGCCGGCGACCGCCGGTTCCTGCGCCGCCTCGCCGCGGCCGCGGACGACCTCAACGACTATGTGACCGGTGACCGCTGGTACCAGACGCAGTCCGCCGACCTGCCCGCCGCGATCGCCTACTTCTCCCCGGAGTTCGGCATCACGGCCGCCCTGCCCCAGTACTCCGGCGGCCTCGGCATCCTGGCCGGCGACCACCTGAAAGCGGCCAGCGACCTGGGGGTTCCGCTGATCGGCGTGGGACTCCTCTACCGGCACGGCTACTTCCGGCAGACCCTGTCCCGGGACGGCTGGCAGCAGGAGCACTACCCCGTCCTCGACCCGCACGAGCTGCCCCTCACCCTGCTCGACGAGCCCGACGGCACACCCGCCCAGGTCTCCCTCGCCCTGCCCGGCGGAAAACGGCTGCGCGCCCGGATCTGGGTGGCCCAGGTCGGCCGCGTACCGCTGCTGATGCTGGACTCCGACGTCGAGGAGAACGACTTCGGCGAACGCGGGGTCACCGACCGGCTCTACGGCGGCGGCAGCGAGCACCGGCTGCTGCAGGAGATGCTGCTCGGCATAGGCGGAGTGCGCGCGGTACGCGCGTACTGCCGGCTCACCGGGCACCCCGAACCCGAGGTCTTCCACACCAACGAGGGCCACGCCGGCTTCCTCGGCCTGGAGCGGATCGCCGAACTCTGCGAGGACGGCCTCGACTTCGACGCGGGCCTCGAGGCGGTCCGGGCCGGGACCGTCTTCACCACGCACACCCCCGTCCCGGCCGGCATCGACCGCTTCGACCGGGAGCTGGTCGCCCACCACTTCGGCCCCGACGCCGAGCTGCCGCGCATGGACGTCGAGCGGATCCTGCGGCTCGGCATGGAGACGTACCCGGGCGGCGAGCCCAACCTGTTCAACATGGCCGTGATGGGTCTGCGCCTGGCCCAGCGCGCCAACGGCGTGTCGTTGCTGCACGGCCAGGTCAGCCGGGAGATGTTCGCCGGACTCTGGCCGGGATTCGACCCCGAGGAGGTGCCGATCACCTCCGTGACCAACGGGGTGCACGCTCCGACCTGGGTCGCCCCCGAGGTCTTCCGGGTCGGCGCGCGCCAGGTCGGCGCCCAGCGCACCGAGGACGCGCTCACCGTCGACGGCGGCGACCGCTGGGACGCGGTGGCGGACATCCCGGACCAGGACATCTGGGAGCTGCGACGCACCCTGCGCGAGCAGCTCGTGGTGGAGGTGCGGGAACGGCTGCGGGCCTCCTGGCGGCAGCGGGGCGCGGGTACGGCCGAACTGGGCTGGATCGACGGCGTCCTCGACCCCGACGTCCTCACGATCGGTTTCGCCCGCCGTGTCCCGTCGTACAAGCGCCTCACGCTCATGCTCCGTGACCGCGACCGGCTGATGGAACTGCTGCTCCACCCCGAACGCCCGATCCAGATCGTCGTCGCCGGCAAGGCGCACCCCGCGGACGACGGCGGCAAGCGCCTGGTCCAGGAGCTGGTCCGGTTCGCCGACGACCCGCGCGTCCGCCACCGCATCGTCTTCCTCCCCGACTACGGCATGGCGATGGCGCAGAAGCTGTACCCGGGCTGCGACATCTGGCTGAACAACCCCCTGCGCCCCCTGGAGGCGTGCGGCACCAGCGGCATGAAGGCGGCCCTCAACGGCTGCCTCAACCTCTCGGTCCTGGACGGCTGGTGGGACGAGTGGTTCCAGCCGGACTTCGGCTGGGCCATCCCCACGGCGGACGGCGCGGGCACCGACCCCGACCGCCGTGACGACATCGAGGCCGCCGCCCTCTACGACCTCCTCGAACAACGGGTGACCCCCCGCTTCTACGAACGTGGCCAGTCCCAACTTCCCGACCGCTGGATCGAGATGGTCCGCCAGACCCTTACCCTGCTCGGCCCGAAGGTGCTGGCCGGGCGGATGGTCCGCGAGTACGTGGAGCGCCTCTACACCCCGGCCGCGCAGGCGGGCCGCGCGCTGACCCCGGACGCGGCGGTGGAACTGGCCGCCTGGAAGACGCGGGTGCGTGCCGCCTGGCACGGGGTGACCGTCGACCACGTCGAGACGACGGCGACCACGGCCACCGCCGAACTCGGCACCACCCTCGGCCTGCGCGTCCGCGTCGGCCTCGGCGACCTCTCCCCGGACGACGTGGAGGTCCAGGCGGTCTCCGGCCGGGTCGACTCCGAGGACCGCATCACCGACGCCACGACGATCGCCCTGAAGGCGGTGGGCGGCCCCGACCAGGACGGCCGTCGGGTCTACGAGGGTCCGCTCTCCCTCGACCGCACCGGCCCCTACGGCTACACGGTCCGCGTCCTGCCGACCCACCGACTCCTCGCGTCCGGAGCCGAGTTGGGGTTGGTGGCGGTGCCCTCGGAGGAGGGGGTGGAGGAGGCCGGGGTGCTGCTGCGCTGACGGTAGGGAAAGCCCTTCCTGGTTCCCCCTGTTGATACCTGCATGCCTGTCTGGCATGTCACACCGGCAGGGGGAACCGTGGAATGAGTGACGGGTGGTGCGGGCGGCATGATCGGTGCATGTTTCATGCATTTCTCCACCTTCACATCGAAGGTAAAGGCGCGGTAAATCCGTGCTCTTACTATGCGCGCACACCGTCGCGCTCCGTGTTCCCGCCGTGGAATGTACCGCTCCGCGCTGAGCTGTAGTGAGGATGTGAAGGCGCATCAGTCGATGCGCTTTCGTTCCGCGCAAGCCGCCCGGTCGCTCGTGTCGGGCCGCCGACGGCTGCGCGCTGTTCGCGGAGGGGGACGCACGTGAGACGTGCGCGTATGACGATCGCGGCGACGGTGGCGGGGGCGGCATTATCCCTGCTGGGCGGCGGGGTTGCCTCGGCGGGCACCGGGCCGGCCCCCGCGCCGGGAACCCCGGCGCCCTCGGCCGGTACGGCGGGCACGGAGGCGGGCAACCCCGCCAGCACCGCGGCGCAGGCGGCCGGGGTGTGCTCCGACGCCTACCAGATCGGCACCACGTCGTACATCAATCGGGGCGCGGACCACATCGCCTCGGTCAAGCAATTCTACTCGCCCAGCTGCAAAGAGAACTACGGCTACGTCTGGGTCTGGCAGTCCTTCCTGGACAAGAACATCACCTTCGACCTGACGGTCGGGGTGTGGTCGTACGACCGCGACTTCCTGGTGTCCGCGCGCGACGAGGCCGGCACCCACGACCAGGAGTTCTGGGGCAACCCCGCGAACACCGTGAACGAGTGCACCGCCGGCTACGGCGAGCTCGACATCAAGGGTGAGCGCGGTTACGAGGCCCTGACCGACAAACGCTGCGCGTAGCAACCCCCCACCGCAGGGCGGGGTGACACCCCGGCACCGGCACGGGTGCCACCCCGGTTGGGCCCTGCTCACTTCTGCTGTCTCAAGCATGGGAGAGACCCTCGTGCATGCTCGCATGCCCGCATTACCGTCACGTAGACGATGGCTGCCGCTGTCGGTCGTCGCCGCCGCGACCGTGACCGCCACGATCACCGCCACCCTCCCGGCCGCCGCCCAGCCGTTCACGGCAACGGCCGCCGCGAGCGCAGCGAAGCCGACCAGGACTCCCCTGGGAGAGACGAAGCCCCCGGCCAGCACACCGGTGAAGGCCGCCGACAAGCGCCGCCCGCTGCGGATGGCACCGCCCGGCGAAGGCGGTGTCGTTCCCTATGGCGTCGGACAGATCCCCTGGTCGGAGTTCTACACCGCCCAGCTGTCCGACGCGGTCAGCGCGCAGGTCAACTACGACAACGGCAACCTGCTGCTCACCGTCAAGGGCTTCGACATCGCCGACGCCGGTTCCGGCCTGGCGTGGGGCAACACCTTCAACAGCCTGCAGCAGATGGGCTGGAACACCACCACCGGTGCCGACTACCGGGTTGTCGAGGCGACCCCGAGCGCGGTCGTCGTCGAGGGCCCGACCGGCACGCAGGCGGTCTTCGTCCGTGACGGTTCCGCTTTCACTCCCGCCAAGGGCTACAAGCAGGATCTGACCGAGGCGGCCGACAAGAAGTCCTTCACCCTCACCAGCCGCCGCACGGGTGGGAAGACGACGTTCACCCGCTCCGGCACGACCGGCGACGCACGGGTGTCGAAGGGAATTCAGAGGGGTGCTGCGTTGATAAGTGCAGATAAGGGTGCATCGGTGAACGACGCGGTAAGGAAAACGCTAGTCTTCTCTGCAATTTTGATCGTAGGGGGACTCTTCGGGTGCGTTGCTGGATTGATTACTGGCGATGTGCCACCGATAGTGATGGGGGCGACCGGTGCAGCATGTGGAGTGCTTCTGGCGGCTTTTTCCGTGCTGGCCCATCGGAAAAAGCGCTCCTGATCATTGCGCTCAGTTGCCTTCCCTCCTGGCGAGTTGACGTTCGCGCCGGCAAGGAAAGCGCGTAGCCCGACGATGGAGGCTTGCACGCCGAACCGGGAACGTGCCTGAACGTCCTTTAGGATCGGCACTCGGGTTGATGTCCATCTGGCTGATCAGGGGTGGATGACGGCTCAGCGGTGCCCTTCAGGTGGCGTATGAGGGTTCCCAGACGGTCCTGTGTCGTGGAGAGGACGACGTTCGGGGCGTCACTTTCGTGGAGGTGGATGGTTCCGGCCGGGGTGGCGGCGACATAGACGCAGTTGGAGCCGTCGCCGCTGTACGTGGACTTTTGCCAGGCAAGAGTCTGCATGGTGGTCCCTTCACAGGTCCTGGATGCGGTGGTGGATAAAGTCGCGTGACTGTGCGGGGCTGAGCGCACACGACAGCATGCGGTCGAGCACGGCTCGGTACTTGCTCAGCTGTGCCTCCGCGTCGAGGAACTCGCAGGCGCCGTGGGCCGAGTCCAGCTGGACGGTGTCGAGTTGCGGGACCGGGCCCTCGACGTAGTCGAAGGACTGGCCGGTGGTCGGGAAGCGGTCCACGCCGAAGGGGATCACACGCAGCGTGACATTGGGTAGCTCGCTCATGTCGATCAAGTGCTTGAGCTGGCCGCGGGCGACGACTGAGCCGCCGAAGGCCATGCGTAGCGCCGTTTCGTGGATGATCGCCGTATAGGGAAGCGGGTCGTCCCGGTGCAGTACACCTTGCCGCTTCACGCGGTGCGTCAGCCGGTGCTCGATCTCGTACTGCCGCATCGGCGGCACCACTTCCTGGAACAGGGCGCGGGCGCGGTCCGTGGTCTGGAGCAGCGCCGGGATGTGGATCACGAGGGCTACGCGAAGTGCACTGGCGTGGTACTCCAGTTCGGCCAAGTCCACCAATGCTGCGGGAACGTGGTCGCGGTACTCCTCCCACCACCCGCGCACTCTTCGACCGGTCATCGCTGCGAGGGCGTCGATAAGCCGGTCGGCCGAGCAGTCGTAAGCGTGGGCCATGGCGCGGAGTCGGTCGGCGCTGACGGGCGTACGGCCAGTCTCGATCATGCTGATGCGCGCTTGGTTGACGCCGAGCAGGTCGGCGGCCCGGACGGTGGTGAGGCCCGCTCGTTCCCGGAGTTTGCGCAGCTCAGTGCCCAGCCTTCGCTGCCGGAGCGTAGGGCTGTTGGTGGGCGGCACGGCGACTCCTTCCCAGGCCGCAGCACGGCACTCCTCTCCCTCACACGGGTGAAGGTTCGATGCCTATAGGCGGTTTGGTTAGATTTATCTAACCATCGGCTCTACGGTAGTGACGTACCGCTCAACTCCTCGTGCCTGCAGGGCTTTCTCCTCGGAGGCGTTCATGGTCACCGTAACCCTGCCCGACACCTGGTCGTACGCGCTTCGCCTGCCGCATGACCCCCGCGCCGCACGGGTCGCACGTATGACCGTGCGGTCGGCGTTGGGTGGGCATGGCATGCATGACGTGGTGGACGTGGCCGAGCTGCTGACCTCGGAGCTGGTCACCGACGCCTACCTGCACACCGCGGGGCCTGCCTCGTTGCGGCTCACCGCGCTGGGGGGCGGGCGGTTGCGGGTCGGGGTGTGGGACAGCCATCCACACATTCCCGCCCCTTTCGGCCGGCCGCCCGAGGACCGGGTCCCGGACGTCCCGGCGAACGCCGATGGCGGGCGTGGGCTGCGTCTGGTGCAGGAGTTCGCCACGACGTGGGGCGGCTGGCCGTTTGGTGACGATGTGCTCGGGCGGCGTGGCGCGGGGAAGTTGCTGTGGTTCGAGGTGGGTGGTGGGCGGTGTTCATCGGCCACGTCGGTCAGTTTTTGATCGCCTCTGCGGGCTACCTCCTGACCGCTGCGTGCCGTGCGCGGCGATTGGAGGGAATGTCTCACGGCCGAGAAGCGTGACCTGCGGTTTTCTCGACCGTCGCTGGTACATGTCCTCCAAACGCGCAAACCCTCGGACCGCCGTCAGTTCTCCGACGCCTCCGCGCACAGCCTCCGCAGTGCCGCCCCGCAGCGCCGCGCGTACGCGTGCTGCAACCCCCGCGTCGCCGCTCCGCCCGCTCGGGCGTACCAGGCCTGGGCGCGGGAGAAGGCGGCGACCGTCAGCCAGACCGTACCGTCGCCCGTGCGGTCGACGACGAAGGCCTCCTCGCCGGACTCGGGGTGGCCGGGGAGGGTGCCGTAGGCCCAGCCGGCGCGGCGGTGTTCCTCGACGGTCCAGACGATGCGGCAGGGGGCCTTGATGAGACCGGCCAGGGTGACCGTGACGTCCACCTCGGGGGCGGCGCGGTCCGCGCCCGCGTCGATGCCCACGCCGATCGCGCGGTGCATCTCCCAGGTGAGGACCGCCTCGGCGGCTCGGCGGAACACCTGCTCCCCCTCGCCTATGCGCGTGCGCACGTGCAGGGGGTGGAAGCCGGGCGGGCAGGCGGCCAGGTTGTCGCGGGTCGCGCCGACCGCCTCGTAGGTGAAGGACATGGGGCCCAAGAGTAGGGCGGCCCCCGGGAGCGACTTCCTCCCGGGGGCCACCGTCAGTCACATGCCGGGGTCAGCTGACGTTGACCGCGGACCAGGCCGCCGCCACCGCCTTGTACTCGGTGCTGGTGGAGCCGTACAGGGCGGACGCCGCGTTCAGGGTCGCCGTGCGGGCGGCCTTGTAGTTCGTCGTCGACGTCATGTACGTCGTCAGCGCCTTGTACCAGATCTGCAGCGCCTTGGCGCGGCCGATGCCGGTGACCGTGGAGCCGTTGTACGTCGGGGAGTTGTACGACACCCCGTTGATCGTCTTCGAACCGCTGCCCTCCGAGAGGAGGTAGAAGAAGTGGTTCGCGACGCCGGACGAGTAGTGCACGTCCTTGTTGCCGACGGAGGAGGACCAGTAGTCCGACGAGCCGCCGTCCTTGCTGGGCTTGTCCATGTAGCGCAGCGGGGTGCCGTCGCCGTTGATGTCGATCTTCTCGCCGATGAGGTAGTCACCGGGGTCGGAGGCGTTGTTCGCGAAGAACTCGACGCCCGTGCCGAAGATGTCGGAGGTCGCCTCGTTCAGGCCGCCGGACTCGCCCGAGTAGTTCAGGCCCGCGGTGTTGGCGGTGACGCCGTGGCTCATCTCGTGGCCGGCCACGTCCAGCGAGGTCAGCGGGTCGGCGTTGCCGTCGCCGTCGCCGTAGGTCATGCAGAAGCAGCTGTCGTCCCAGAACGCGTTCACGTACGCGTTGCCGTAGTGCACGCGGGAGTAGGCGCCGACACCGTTGTTCTTGATGCCGCTGCGGCCGAAGGTGCTCTTGTAGAAGTCCCAGGTCTCGGCCGCGCCGTAGGCCGCGTCGGCGGCCGCGGTCTGGTCCGAGGACGAGGTGGAGGCGGTGCCGGTGCCGAAGACGTTGGTCGAGCTGGCCACCAGGGTGCCCGTGCCGGACGTCTTGCGGGCCAGGTTGTACGTCTTGTGGTTGCCCCGCGCGCTGTCGGTGAGCTGGTACGTCGAGCCCGACTGCACGGAGTTCAGGCTGACGGTGCCCGAGTACAGCGTCTTGCCGGTGCCCGTCGCGTTCTCGATGCCCTGGTACTCGTAGAGCTTCTTGCCGGTGGCCGCGTCGGTGATGACGTGCAGCTGGTTCGGGGTGCCGTCGTCCTGGAGGCCGCCGACGACCGTCTCGTAGGCGAGGACGGGCTTGCCGGAGCCGGCCCAGATCACCTTGCGGGCGCCGTCGGCCGAAGTCTTGGCGGAGCCCAGGGTCTTGGCCGCGGTCAGGGCCTGCTTCTCGGCCTTGGTGGCGGTGATCTGCGGCTTCAGCGAGGCCACCTTGATGGTGGACTTCGTGGCTCTGGTGACGCCTTCGGTCTTGCCTGCCTTGGTCGTGTGGACGATCAGGTCGCCGCCGAGGACGGGCAGTCCCGCGTAGGTGCGCTCGTAGCGGGTGTGGACGGTGCCGTCGGCGTCCTTCACGACGTCCTTGACGACAAGCTTCTCCTTGGCGCCGAGGCCTATGTTCTGGGCGGTCTCGGTGGCGCCGGCCTGCGCCTTCTGGATCAGGGTGGTGCGGGCGGCGGCGGACAGCGCGGTCGGGGCGGCGGCCAGCGGTTTGGCGGCGGCTCCGACGGGCTGGGCGGAGGCACTGGTGGTCAGGCCAGTGGTGAGCAGGGCGCCGGCTGCGACAGCGGTGGCGATGGCCAGGGTGCTGCGACGCGCGTAGAGGGGGCTCACTCAAGCTCCTTCTCGTGGGGGAGTCCGGGCCAGCGTGGGGTTACTGGCCGGAGTGTGGCGTTGTGAAGTTGCTGTGTTGTGCGGCGGGTGAAGGAAGAGTGACATCACAGCGCGTACATGTCATGACCTTGTTGTGATGTTGGCTGAAACGCAGCGGTCCGGCTGTGTTGCGGCCATGTGAACGGGCGCCGCCCGGGGGAGTCGAACCTCCCGGACGGCGCCCTGGACGTGGTGCCTCGAGCTGCGTCTACGGGAACGTCAGCTTCCAGCTGTTGATCGTTCCGACGTCCTGCCGTGCCTGGTCTTGGACCTTCAACTGCCAAGTGCCATTGGCTGGTTCGGAAGACGCGTTCACCGTGTAGGTGTCGTTCACGTCGTCCGCCGAGTCGGAGGAGCTGAAGTTCTTCAGGCGGTACGAGGTGCCCGACGGGCCGACCAGATCGATCACCAGATCGCCCCGCCAGGTGTGGCTGATATCGACCGTCACCTGAAGGTTGCTTGGCGCGTTTCCGCTCCTGCCCGAGACGGTGACGTTCGAAGTGACCGCGGGCCCGTTGTCCGGAATCGGCACCGGTGTGGTGTTCTCGTACGAGGTGCCGCTCCCGCCCCCGCCGCCACCCGAGCGCGAGCCGACCGCGATGGCCGCCCAGGCGTCCTGCACCGCCTTGTACTCGGTGCTGGTGGTGCCGTACAGCTCACCGGCCGCCGCGAGGGTGCCGGTGCGGGCGCCCGAGTAGTTGGTCGTGGAGGTGAACTTGGTGCTCAGCGCCCGGTACCAGATCTGCAGCGCCTTGTCCCGGCCGATACCGGTGACCGGAAGGCCGTCCGCGGTGGGCGAGTTGTAGCTGACGCCGTTGACGACCTTGGCGCCGCTGCCCTCGCTCAGCAGGTAGAAGAAGTGGTTCGCGGGACCCGAGGAGTAGTGCACGTCGAGGCCGCCGAGGCCCGAGTACCAGTTGTCCTTGGACGTGCCGTCCTTGCTGGGCTTGTCCATGTAGCGCAGCGGGGTGCCGTCGCCGTTGATGTCGATCTTCTCGCCGACGAGGTAGTCGCCGGGGTCGGAGGCGTTGTTGGCGTAGAACTCCACGCCGGCGCCGAAGATGTCGGAGGTCGCCTCGTTGAGGCCGCCGGACTCCCCGGTGTACTTCAGACCCGCGGTGTTGGAGGTGACGCCGTGGCTCATCTCGTGCCCGGCCACGTCGATGGCCGTCAGCGGGTGGGTGTTCCCGGAACCGTCGCCGTAGGTCATGCAGAAGCAGGCGTCGTCCCAGAACGCGTTGACGTACGAGTTGCCGTAGTGGACGCGGGAGTACGCCCCGACGCCGTTGTTCTTGATGCCGCTGCGGCCGAACGTGTCCTTGTAGAAGTCCCAGGTGAGTGCCGCGCCGTAGTGCGCGTCCGCGCCCGCCGTGGCGGCGTTCGACGTGGTGCCGTTGCCCCAGGTGTCGCTGGTCTGGGAGAACAGCGTGCCGGTGCCGGAGCTGCCGTGGTTGAGGTTGTACGTCTTGTGGCCGCCGCGCGCGCCGTCGGTCAGGGTGTAGTTCGACCCCGACTGGGTCGTGGTCAGGGTGACCTGGCCGCTGTACTGGGTGTTGCCGACGCCGGTCTCGATGCCCTGG
The DNA here is from genome assembly GCF_042891955.1 of Streptomyces sp. NPDC001843. Classification (NCBI taxonomy): domain Bacteria; kingdom Bacillati; phylum Actinomycetota; class Actinomycetes; order Kitasatosporales; family Streptomycetaceae; genus Streptomyces; species Streptomyces sp. NPDC001843. The sequence continues at coordinate 255,060 of NZ_JBIATQ010000010.1, forward strand.
TACTCGTAGAGCTTCTTGCCGGTGGCCGCGTCGGTGACGACGTGCAGCTGGTTCGGGGTGCCGTCGTCCTGGAGACCGCCGACGACCGTCTCGTAGGCGAGGACGGGCTTGCCGCTCGCCGCCCAGATCACCTTGCGGACGCTGTCGGCCGCGGACTTGGTACCGCCGAGGGCCTGGGCCCGCTTGACGGCCTGCCGTTCGGCGGCCGCCCTGGTGACGGCCGGGGTGAGGCCGGGGACCTTGAGGGTGGCGTCGGTGGCCTTGACGACGCTCTTCGTCGCGCCGGACTTCGTGGTCTCGACGACCAGGTCGCCGCCGAGGACGGGCAGGCCGGCGTAGGTGCGCTCGTAGCGGGTGTGGAGCGTGCCGTCGGCGTCCTTGACGACGTCCTTGGCGACCAGTGCCTCCTTGGTGCCGAGGCCTATCGACCGGGCCGTGTCGGCCTTGGCGGCACTGGCGTCGCGGAGCAGTTCGGCGCGCTGCGAGGGGGTGAGCCGGACCGCGGAGTGGGCGGAGCCGGCCTTGCCCGAAGCGGCCGGGGCGGCGCTGGCCGCGCCCGACTGGACGGCCGCGGCGATCAGTGCCGTCACACCGGCGAGGGCGACGGCGGCGGTGCGGCGCGCGGCGGCGTGGGAGGGGGCGCGCGAGGGGGTGTGGGAGGTGCGTCTGCGCGAGGGATTGCTTCTCAACACGGACTCCTTCTGCGTGGCCGCGGGGTGTGCGGCCAGGGGAGATCACAGCGGTGAAACTGTGGGGTTGCTGTGAAGCGACTGTGGGAAGAGTCGCAGCAGCCCGTCCGTCTGTCAGGAGCGCGTCAGGAATTTGGCCGGATTCGGTTCGTTGACCGGATATTCACGTTCGATATACGGACTCTTTACCACCGACCCCTCTGTTTCACCGTCGGCCCCCGTGCCACGTCCGCCACAGCGCCGCGTACGCCCCCTCCGCCGCCACCAGCTCCTCGTGCGTGCCGAGTTCGGTGAGGCGGCCGTCCTCCATCACCGCCACCCGGTCGGCGTCGTGCGCGGTGTGCAGACGGTGGGCGATGGCGATGACCGTACGGCCCTCGAGTACGGCGGCCAGGGCGCGCTCGGTGTGCCGGGCGGTGGCCGGATCCAGCAGGGCGGTGGCCTCGTCCAGGATCAGTGTGTGCGGGTCGGCCAGCACCACCCGGGCGAGCGCGAGCTGCTGGGCCTGCGAACCGTCCGTGACCGGGCCGCCCGCGCCCAGCCGGGTGTCGAGGCCGTCCGGCAGCTCCCGCACCCAGCCGTCGGCGCCGACCGCGGTGAGCGCGGACCACAACGCCTCGTCCCCGGCTGACGGTTCGGCGATCAGCAGGTTCTCCCGGACCGTCCCGAGGAAGACATGGTGCTCCTGGGTGACCAGCACCACCTGGCGGCGCAGCCGCTCCGGCTCCAGCCCGGCGACCGGCACCCCGCCCACCGTCACCGTGCCCGAACCCGGCGCGTCGACGCCCGCGAGCAGCCTGCTCAACGTCGTCTTGCCCGCGCCGGACGGACCGACCACCGCCAGCCGCTCCCCGGGCCGCACGGTCAGGTCGACCCCGCGCAGCACTTCGCCGCCGCGCTCGTAGGCGTACCGCACCCCACGTACGTCGATCCGGTCGTCCGCCGGTTCCGGACTGCTGCCGCCGGCCTCCGCCCGGGGAGCCTGGGCCAGCCCCTCCACCCGCGCGAACGAGGCGCTGCTGCTCTGCAGTTGCTCGACCCGCATGAGGATCTGGTCCAGCGGATCGGTGAACTGCCGCAGGTACAGCGCGGCGGCGACCACCGCGCCCACCCCCACCGCGCCGCGCTCGTGCAGCCAGCCACCGAGCAGCAGTACTCCCGCCACCGGCACGGTGTACGTCACCTCGACCGCCGGGAAGAACACGGTCCGCAGCCGGAGCGTGTAGAAGCGGGTGCGGCGGGACTCCTCCAGGGCGTCCCGGCTCGCCGCGATCCGTCGTTTCCACAGCCGGAACGCCTCGACCGTCCTGGCCCCGGAAGCGGTCGACGCCACGATCTCGGCGACCTCGGACGTGGCCGCCCCCTCGGCGAGATAACCGTCCCGCGCCCGGCGCAGGTACCAGCGCAGGGCAAGCCAGATCGGGGTCAGGCCGAGCACCCCGAACAGGCCCAGCAGCGGATCGAGCGCGAACACCGCGCCGAGCACGAACAGCGCCTGCGCGGTGCACACCAGCAGTTCCGGGCCGACGTCCCGCAGGGTGGTGCCGACGGTCGCCACATCGGCCGTGCCGCGCGCGGTCAGGTCACCGGTGCCGGCCCGTTCCACCGTCGACGCGGGCAGCGCCAGCACCCGGTCGACGTACTCCTCGCGCACCCGGGCCAGCGTCCGCTCCCCGAAGCGGTGCCCCACGTACCGCGCCCAGCGGGCCAGCAGCAGCTGGGCCAGCGCGCAGAGCAGGATCCACAGCGCCAGCCGGTCCACCGCGCCCGTTCCGTGCCCCGCCCGCACCTCGTCGACGATCCGCCCGACGAGCCATGGCCCGGCCAGCCCCGCGACGGCCGCCAGCGCGTTGAGCGCCACCGTGGCGGCGAACGCCCGTCCGTCGGCCCGCACCAGCCGCGCGGTCGCCCGCCGCACCCCGGCCCGGTCCGCGACCGGCAGCAGTCCCTCGCCCGCCGTCACCGCACGGCCTCCTCGATGTCCGCGTCACGGGACACCAACTCCCGGTAGCCGGGCTCCTCCGCCAGCAGCCGCCGGTGCGTGCCGGTCGCCGCGACTTTGCCGTCGACCAGGTAGTGCACGGTGTCCACGCGGTCCAGCACCAGCGGCGAGGTGCTCGTCACGACCGTCGTACGCCCCTCCCTCGCCTCCCGCAGCCGTTCGGCGACGGTGGCCTCGGTGTGCGCGTCCAGCGCCGAGGTCGGCTCGACGGCGAGCAGTACCTCCGGGTCGGCCAGCAGCGCCCGCACCAGCCGGATGCGTTGCCGCTGCCCGCCGGAGAGGCTGCGGCCCTGCCCGGCGACGGCCGAGTCCAGCCCGTCCGGCAGCCCGCGTACGACGTCCTCGGCGGCGGCCGCGTACACCGCCCGGCGCAGCGCCGCCTCGTCGGCCGTGTGCTCGGCGGCGACGACCTCCCTGAGCGGTCCGGCGAACAGGTCGGCCTCGTTGTCGGCGACCAGGATCCGGGTCCGTACGTCAGCCAGCGGGACCGCGTCGATACGGGTACCGCCCCAGGTGGCGTCGGTGGGGCCGTACCGGCCCAGACGGTCGACGACGGCGGCGGCATCGGCGGGCCGGACGGCGACCAGCGCGCAGAGCCGGCCCGGCACCACCCGCACCCCGGACGCCGGATCGTGCAGCTCGGCCGGCCCGTCCGGAGCGGACAGCGTGCCCTCGTCGGGCTCCGGCTCCAGCCGCAGCAGCCGTACGACCCGGCGGGCGGCCACCACGGCCCGGTTCATGTCGTAGGCCATCTGCACGAAGAACGCCACCGGCCCGATCAGCACCGCCACATAGCCGTACACGGCCACCAACTCGCCAATGGAGAGCTGCCCTTGGGCCGCCAGCCGGGCCGCGAGCCAGGTCACCACGGCCAGGAACAGCGTGGGCAGGCCCACCCCGAGCGCCTGCACCCAGCTGGCCGCGGCGCCCACCCGGTAGCCCTGCGCGCGCAGCCGCTGCGAGTCCTTCCGGAAGGCGTCCGCGAACAGGCCCTTGCCGCCGAGGCCGTTGAGTACGCGCAGCCCGCCCGCGAGATCGCCGATACGCGCCGCGAGCACGCCCTGCCGCTCCCGGTACACGCTCTCCGCGCCCTGCAGCCGCAGCGTCAGCGGTCCGGTGAGCAGCGCGATCACCGGCACCCCGAGCAGCACCACCGCGGCCAGCGGCGCGGAGATCGACAGCAGCAGTCCGGCCACCACCAGGTAGACCACGATCGAGCCCGCCCCGGGCCCGACCACGGTCAGGGCCTGCGAGATCGTCTGCACGTCGCCCACGCCGATCGTGACGACCTCCCCGGCACCCGCCCGGCGCGGCAGCGCGGCCCCCAGCCGGACCGCGTGGCCCACGACCACCTTGACCGTGCGGAAGTTGGCGTCCATCCGCACCCGCGTCATCGTCCGGTGCCGCATGATGCTCAGCCAGGAGTTGAACGCGCCGACCAAGAACAGCACCAGCGTCCACCAGGCCAGCGTGCCCAGGTGTCCCGGGACCAGCCCGTCGTCGACCGCCCGGGACATCAGATACGGCGCCGCGGCCAGCAGCACCATCCACACGCTGCCCAGCAGCGCCCCGGCGAGCGACCGGCCGGGCTGGCAGCGCACCAGCCACCACAGGTACCACCAGCCGCCGCGACAGTCGGGCGTCCCGGGATCCTCGTACGCGTCGATCATCGGTCCCCGTTCCCTCGGCTCCGTAACCGGCTCCGCTATGCCAGACTGTCCCGCCACGCCCGGTGCAGATCCGCGAACCGGCCCGTGCCGGCGATCAGTTCGGCCGGTTCGCCGTCCTCGACGATCCGGCCGTGCTCCATGACCAGCACCCGGTCGGCGATCTCCACCGTGGACAACCGGTGTGCGATCACCACCGCCGTACGGCCGCGCAGCACCGTCGACATGGCGCGCTGCACCGCCCGTTCGCCCGGGACGTCCAGCGAACTGGTCGCCTCGTCCAGGATCAGCACCGCCGGGTCGGCGAGCAACGCGCGGGCAAACGCGACCAGTTGGCGCTGACCGGCGGAGATGCGCCCGCCGCGCTTGCGGACGTCCGTGTCGTACCCGTCGGGCAGCGCGCTGATGAACTCGTGTGCGCCGATCGCCTTCGCCGCCCGCTCGATCTCCTCCCGTGCGGCGTCCGGGCGCCCGATGGCGATGTTCTCGGCCACGGTCCCGGAGAACAGGAACGCCTCCTGCGTCACCATGACCACCCCGCGCCGCAGTTCGGGCACGGCCAGTTCGCGCAGGTCCACGCCGTCCAGCAGCACCCGCCCGTCGGTGGGGTCGTAGAACCGGGCCAGCAGCTTGGCCAGCGTCGACTTGCCGGCGCCGGTGGAACCGACGACCGCGACGGTCTGCCCGGCGGGGATCGTGAGGTCGAAGCGGGGCAGCACCTCACCGCCGGTGCGGTAGGCGAACCGGACACCGTCGAAGACGACCTCACGGCCGGGATGTTCGCCCTGGAGGACCGGAAGCTCCTTCGGCTGCGACGGCTCCGGCACCGACGGGGTCTGCGCCAGCAGACCCGCGATCTTCTCCAGGGAGGCCGCCGCCGACTGGTAGGAGTTCAGGAACATGCCCAGCCGGTCGATGGGGTCGTACAGCCGGCGCAGGTACAGCACCGCCGCCGCCAGCACGCCCAGCGCCAGCGAGCCGGACGCCACCCGGTAGGCACCCCACAGCACGATCAGCGCGACGGCCGTGTTGGCCACCAGCCGGGAGCCGACCACATAGCGGGCCATCTCCAGCAGCGCGTCGCCGTTGGTCCGCTCGTGCCGCCGGTTCAGCACCCGGAAGTCGGCGTCGTTGACGGCCTCGCGGCGGAAGGCGCGCACCGGCCGGATGCCGTTCATCGTCTCCACGAACTTAACGATCACCGCCGCGATCGCCGTGGACCGCACCCGGAACACCCGCCCCGCGCGCCGCCGGTACATCCGGACCAGCAGGTACAGCGGCACGAAGGAGGCCACCGCGACCGCGCCGAGGCCGAGATCCAGCCAGAGCAGCATCGCCGCGATGTACACGAAGGACAGGATGACCGTGACGAGTTCCTGCAGCCCCTCGCTGAGCAGTTCCCGCAGCGACTCGACGTCCGTCGTGGACCGGGAGATGAGCCGCCCCGAGGTGTACCGCTCGTGGAAGTCGACGCTCAGCGCCTGCGCGTGCCGGAAGATACGGCCGCGCAGGTCGAGCAGCACGTCCTGGTTGACGCGGGCGGAGGCGTCGATGAACGCGTACTGCAGCGCCCCGGAGACCAGTGCGCTCAGCAGATAGCCGACGCCCACCGCGATCAGCGGCCCGTGGTCGCCGTGGTCGCGCAGCGCCGGTACGGCCCGGTCGATGGCGTACGCCACCAGCAGCGGGCCCGTCTGCACGGCCGCCTGCTGCAGCAGCAGCAACAGCGTGGTGCCGGCCACCCGCATCCGCATCGGCGCGAGCAGCGACCGCAGCAGGGCGGCCGTGGCTCCCGGCGGGGTGGGCAGGACGTCGCGGTCGAAGGGGTCGTCGGCGGCGGGCGGGCGGGGGAGTTCCTCCTCCTCGCCGGTGGTGGCGACCGGCGTGGTGGGGGCGGCGGTCATCGGTCGTCCTCCTGTTCCCCGGAGGCTTCCCCGGACTTCGCACCGGACATGGCGCCAGTCATGGCACCAGGCATGGCGCCGGCCTGGGCACCAGGCATGGCATCGGCCTCGGCGCCGGACATCAGATGGGCGTACTCGGCGTTGGACCGCAGGAGTTCCTGATGGGTGCCGACGGCGGTGATGCGGCCGCCCGAGAGCAGGGCGACGCGGTCGGCGAGCAGCACGGTGGAGGGGCGGTGGGCCACGATCAGCGCGGTGGTGTCCGCCAGGACCCGGCGCAGCGCGGCCTCCACGGCGGCCTCGGTGTGCACGTCCAGCGCGGACAGCGGGTCGTCCAGGACCAGGAACCGGGGGCTGCCGACCACGGCCCGGGCCAGCGCGAGCCGCTGCCGCTGCCCGCCGGACAGACTCAGGCCCTGTTCACCGACCTGGGTGTCGGTGCCCTGCGGCAATGCGTGCGCGAAGTCCGCCTGGGCGACGGCGAGCGCCCGCTCCAGCTCCGGGGCGCCGGCCGCGTCACCCGCTCCCATGAGAACGTTGTCGCCGACGCTCGCCGAGAAGAGGGTGGGCTCCTCGAAGGCGACGGCGACCTCGGAGCGCAGCCGCGCGCGGGACATCGCGGTGATGTCCACGCCGTCCAGCGTGATCCGTCCGGCCGTGACCTCGTGCAGCCGGGGGATCAGCGCGGTGAGCGTGGTCTTCCCGCTGCCGGTGGCTCCGACCAGGGCCATGGACTCGCCGGGACGGATGTGCAGGTCGATACGGTCCAGGACGGCGGGGGAACCGGGCGGGGCGTCGGGATAGCGGAAGCGGACGCCGTGGAACCGGATGCCCTCGTCCCCGTCGGCCCGCGCCGCCACGCCGGCGTGCCCGTCGGCCCGCCCCGTCACGACGGCGCCCTCGGGCCCGGACTCGGATTCCGGCTCCTCGTCCATCACCTCGAAGTACCGCTGCGTGGCGGTCGCCGCCTCCTGGCTCATCGCCAGCAGGAAGCCGATGGAGTCGATCGGCCAGCGCAGGGCGAGTGCCGTGGACAGGAACGCCACCAGCGTCCCGGCGGACAGCTCGCCGTCCGCCACGCGCACGGCCCCCCACACCAGCGCCACCCCGATCGCCAGCTCCGGCAGCGTGACGATGACGCCCCAGACGGCCGCCAGCAGCCGGGCCTTGCGCAGCTCCGTCCCCCGCAACGTCCCCGCCAGCTCCCGGAAAGCGCGCGCCTGGCTGCGGTGCCGTCCGAAGCCCTTGATGATGCGGATCCCGAGGACGCTCTCCTCGACGACCGTCGTCAGGTCGCCGACCTGGTCCTGGGCGAGCCGTGCCACCTGGGCGTACCGCCGTTCGAAGACGAAGCAGGTCACCATCACGGGCACGGCGGGCGCCAGGATCACCAGCCCCAGCACCCAGTCCTGCATCAGCATGATGACCACGCCGACCAGAATCGTCACCGTGTTGACCAGCAGGAAGGTCAGCGGGAAGGCCAGGAACTGGCGCAGCAGCATCAGGTCGGTGGTGGCCCGCGAGAGCAACTGGCCGGAGGCCCAGCGGTCGTGGAAGGCCACCGGAAGCCGTTGCAGATGCCGGTAGAGCCCGGCCCGCATCTCCGCCTCGATGTGCGACAGCGGCCGGGCCACCAGCCACCGCCGCAGCCCGAACAGCAACGCCTCCGCGAGGCCGAGCAGCAGCAGGTACAGCGCGCCCAGCCACACCCCCTGCGGGTCCCGGTCGGCCACCGGCCCGTCGACCATCCACTTCAGTACGAGCGGGATCACCAGCCCCGTACAGGAGGCCAGAACCGCGACGAACGCGGCGGCGGACCACCGCATCCGCGCGGGCCGCACGTACGGCCACAGGCGCAGGAGGGTGCGGACGGCGGAACGGCCTGGGGCGGTGGTTGAACGTGTACTGGGCATCACCGTGAGCCTACGGACCGGCACTGACAACGCCCACCGAGTTTCGGCCGGAGGGAGGTCGTCCATTCGTCCTACTACCTGCATGTCGGGTGGGTCGTACCGTCGCATCGACCGATCGGATGATGCCGGGTCGAGCGGGACGGCCGATGTGGTGCGAGGCCCTGTCCCGGGACGCTCTACGCATGCCATCCGTCATCGAAGTCAGCGACCTGCGCAAGTCCTACGGCGGCCGACCCGTCGTCGACGGTGTGTCCTTCGCCGTCGAGGAGGGCGAGATCTTCGGGATCCTCGGCCCGAACGGCGCCGGCAAGACCACCACCGTCGAGTGCGTCGAGGGACTGCGCGTCCCGGACGGCGGCCGGGTCCGTGTCACGGGCCTGGACCCCGTCGCAGACCACGCGCGCGTGGCCCGCGTGCTCGGCGCCCAGCTCCAGCAGAGCGAGCTCCAGCCCAAGCTCACCGTCCGCGAGGCGCTGGAGCTGTACGCCTCGTTCTACCCGAACCCGTCGGCCTGGGCACCGCTCGCCGAGCGGCTCGGGCTGACCCCGAAGCTCACCACGCGGTTCGCCAAGCTGTCCGGAGGTCAGAAGCAGCGTCTGTTCATCGCGTTGGCGCTGATCGGCAACCCTCGGATCGTCGTCCTCGACGAGCTGACGACCGGACTGGACCCGCGCGCCCGCCGCGACACCTGGGAGCTGATCGAGGACGTCCGCGCGGGCGGCGTCACCGTCCTCCTCGTCACCCACTTCATGGAGGAGGCCCAGCGCCTGTGCGACCGGATCGCCGTGATCGACGGGGGAAGGGTGGCCGCGCTGGACACCCCGGCCGGGCTCATCCGCCGCTCGGCGGGCGCCACCGTCATCAGCTTCACCCCGTCCGCCCCGCTGGACGACCGTGACCTGAACGCGCTCCCCGCGCTCGCCTCGATCGAACGCAAGGACGCCCGGATCACCCTCTCCGGCACCGACGAGACCGTGAACGCGGTCGTCACCCTGCTCGCCCGGCACCACATCACCGCCCATCAGCTCCGTGTCGTGGACGCCACGCTCGACGACGCGTTCCTCGACCTGACCGCCAAGAACACCGAGGAGGCCACGGCATGAACACCGCCGTCCTGCGCACCGAGTTCCGTCTGTTCCGCCGCGAGCCCGGGGCCGTCTTCTGGATCGCCCTGTTCCCGACGCTGCTCCTGGTGATCCTCGGCTCGATACCGTCGTTCCGGGAGGCCGACAAGTCGCTGGGCGGGCTGCGACCGGTCGACGCCTACGTGCCCGTCGCCGTCCTGATCTCGCTGATCATGTCCGGCGTGCAGGCGCTGCCCCAGGCCCTGACCGGCCACCGGGAGCGGGGCATCCTGCGCCGGATGAGGCTCACGCCCGTGCGGCCCTCCGCCCTGCTGACCGCGCAGATCGTCGTGCAGGGCTCGGTGGCGCTGGGGTCGGCACTGCTCGCGCTCGCCGTCGGCCGGCTCGCCTTCGACGTGAAGCTGCCCGGACAACCGGCCGGCTATCTGCTGGCCCTGCTCCTTGCGACCGCGGTGGCCCTCGCCCTCGGCTCGGTCGTCTCCGCGGTGTCCCGCACCACGAAGATCGCCGGAGCGATCGGCTCGGCGGTGTTCTTCCCGATGATGTTCTGCGCGGGTGTGTGGATTCCGGTCCAGGAGATGCCGCACCTGCTCCGCGGCATCGTCGGCTGCACGCCCTTCGGCGCGGCGGCGCAGGCTCTCAACCAGGCGGCGGCCGGGCACTGGCCGGGCTGGAGCCACCTCGGGGTGCTGGCGGTGTGGACCCTGCTGCTGACGGGCGCGGCGAGTCGCTGGTTCCGCTGGGAGTAGGAGCGGGGCCGTGCAGACTGTGGACATGACCGGGGTGGACACGCAGATAGAACGGCGCTGGGAGCAACTGCACACCTGGGGGCCGTACGGGCTGCTCGGCATCAGCGTGGTCCTCGCGGTCGCCTCCGCCGACCCGCACGCCGGACCGGCCAAGTGGTACACCGCCTGGGCCCTGGTCGGTGCCGCGGTCGCGCTCCAACTGTGGTGGCACAGCACCCGCCCCGTCGGGCCCGACTGCCGCCGGACGCCCTCCCCGGCCGGGACGGCGTACTACATCGTCCGCTGGGCCATCGCCTTCGCCCTCACCTGGATCAACCCGTTCTTCGCGTTCTACGCCGCCGCCGGCTACATGGACGCCGACGAGACGCTCCCCAGCAGGCGGCACCGGCTCGGACTGTTCGCGAGCGCGGTCACCGTGGCCGGCGCGCAGGCCGGCGGGCTGCCGCTGCGGAGCGGGGTCCAGTGGATCCTCTTCCCGGCGCTCCTGGCAGCCAACTCCGGCCTGCAGATGGTGGTCTCGCATCTCACCGAGCAGGAGGCGCGGCGGTCCCGCGAGCGCACCGAGACCATCGCCGAACTGGAGCGCACCAACACGGCGTTGCAGCAGGCGCTCGACGAGAACGCCGCCCTCCACAGCCAACTCCTCGTCCAGGCACGGGAGGCGGGCGTCGCCGACGAGCGGCGGCGGCTGGCCGCCGAGATCCACGACACCATCGCCCAAGGGCTGACCGGCATCATCGCCCAGCTCCAGGTCGTCGCGAACACCCCCGACCCGGACCAGGCCCGCGCGCACGTGGAACGCGCCGTGAACCTGGCCCGGCACAGCCTCGGCGAGGCCCGCCGCTCCGTGCACAACCTGGCGCCGGTCGCGCTGGAGCACGACGGGCTGCCCGAAGCCCTGAAGAAGACGGTCGCCGACTGGGGTGAACGGACGGGCGCACGAGCCGAGTTCACCGTCACCGGCACCGCGGAACAGCTGCACGAGGAGGTCGCGGCCACCCTCCTGCGGATCGTCCAGGAGGCACTGTCGAACGCCGCCCGGCACGCGGGGGCGACTCGAGTCGGGGTCACCCTCTCCTACCTGGGCGACGAGGTCATCCTCGACATCCGCGACGACGGCAGCGGCTTCGACCCCCTCGCCCTCCCCGCCCGTACCCGATCCGGCGGTTTCGGCCTGGACGGCATGCGCGCCCGCGCCGAACGCATCGCGGGCGCACTGACGTTGGAGTCCGAGCCGGGGCACGGCACGGCGGTGTCGGCTCGCGTACCGTTGGTCCGCCATGACCAGTGACGCGCCGCACCAGAAGACCATCTCCCTGCTGATCGTCGACGACCACCCGGTCGTACGCGACGGCCTGCGCGGCATGTTCGAGTCCGCGCCCGGCTTCACCGTGCTGGGAGAGGCGGCAAGCGGTGTCGAGGCGCTCGAACGGGCCGCCGCCCTCGACCCCGACGTCGTCCTGATGGACCTGCGCATGCCCGGCGGCGGGGGAGTGGACGCCATCCGCGAACTGACCCGGCGCGGCGCCCGTGCCAAGGTCCTCGTACTGACGACGTACGACACCGACTCCGACACCCTGCCCGCCATCGAGGCCGGCGCGACGGGCTACCTGCTGAAGGACGCCCCGCGCGACGAGCTGTTCACCGCCGTCCGAGCCGCCGCCGAGGGCCGCACGGTGCTGTCCCCGGCCGTCGCCACCCGCCTGGTCTCCGCCGTCCGTGCTCCCCGGTCCTCCGGCAACGAGCCGCTCTCCGCACGCGAACGCGAAGTACTGGCCCTGGTCGCCAGGGGCACGTCGAACCGGGAGATCGCCCGTGAGCTGTTCATCAGCGAGGCGACGGTCAAGACCCACCTCACCCATCTGTACGCCAAACTGGGCGTCAACGACCGTGCGGCGGCGGTGGCGACGGCCTACGACCGGGGGATCCTCGGCTGACGAGCCCGCCGACGGTCGTTCAGCCCACCCTCAGCAGCAGCACCGACCGCTCCGGCACCGTGATCTCCGCCCCCGCCGCGTGCGCCACCGTCGGGGCCTCGCCCTGGTCCTCCCGTGAGGTGTCGACGACCACCTCGTACCGCTCGGCCCACGGCGGGCCGGGCAGCACGAACGGCACCGGGGCGTGGCCCGCGTGCAGCACCGCGAGGAAGCTGTCGTCGACGACCGGCGCGCCCCGCGTGTCCCGACCGGGTATGTCGCGGCCCGAGAGGTACATGCCGAGGGTGGCGGCGGGCGCGTACCAGTCGGCCTCCGTCATCTCCGTGCCCCGGGGGGTGAACCAGGCCAGGTCCCTGAGACCGTCCGCCGAGTGCGCGCGGCCGGAGAAGAAGGCGCGGCGGCGCAGCACCGGGTGGCGGTGGCGCAGTGCGATCAGGCGGGAGGTCAGCTCGAACAGGGGGCGCCAGCCGGGGTCGTCCAGAAGGCTCCAGTCCAGCCAGCCGATCTCGTTGTCCTGGCAGTAGGCGTTGTTGTTGCCGCGCTGGGTGCGGCCCATCTCGTCGCCGGCCACCAGCATGGGGACGCCGGTGGAGAGCAGGAGGGTCGTCATCAGGTTCCGCAACTGGCGGCGGCGCAGGCCCCGTATCCCGGCGTCGTCCGTCTCGCCCTCCACCCCGCAGTTCCAGGAGCGGTTGTCGTCCGAGCCGTCCCGGTTGTGCTCGCCGTTCGCCTCGTTGTGCTTGCGCTCGTAGGACACGAGGTCGCGCAGGGTGAAACCGTCGTGCGCGGTGATGAAGTTGACGGAGGCGTAGGGGCGCCGGCCGCCCCAGGCGTACAGGTCGCTGGAGCCCGACAGGCGGTAGCCGAGGTCGCGTACGTCGGGCAGGGCGCCGCGCCAGAAGTCGCGGACGGCGCCCCGGTAGCGGTCGTTCCATTCCGTCCACAACGGGGGGAACGCGCCGACCTGGTAGCCGCCGGAGCCGACGTCCCACGGCTCGGCGATCAGCTTCACCCGGCGCAGCACAGGATCCTGGGCGATCACCGCGAGGAACGGGGAGAGCATGTCGACGTCGTGCATCGAGCGGGCCAGCGCGGCGGCCAGGTCGAAGCGGAAGCCGTCCACGCCCATCTCCGTCACCCAGTAGCGCAGGGAGTCCGTGATCAGGCGGAGCACCTGCGGCTGTACGACGTGCAGGGTGTTGCCGCAGCCCGTGTAGTCGGCGTACCGGCGGGCGTCGTCCTGCAGCCGGTAGTAGCCGCGGTTGTCGATGCCCTTCAGGGACAGGGTCGGACCCAGCTCGCCCGCCTCTGCCGTGTGGTTGTAGACCACGTCGAGGATGACCTCGATGCCCGCCGCGTGCAGCGCCCGCACCATGCGCTTGAACTCGCCGACCTGCTGGCCCGTCGTACCGGAGGCCGCGTAGGCGGCGTGCGGGGCGAAGTACCCGATGGAGTTGTAGCCCCAGTAGTTCACCAGTCCCCGGCGCAGCAGGTGGTCCTCGTGCGCGAACTGGTGCACGGGGAGCAGCTCGACGGCCGTGACGCCCAGCTTCACCAGGTGCTCTATCGCGGCCGGGTGTGCCAGACCGGCGTAGGTGCCGCGCAGTTCCTCCGGGATGCCCGGGTGGAGCTTGGTGAAGCCCCGTACGTGCAGCTCGTAGATGACCGAGTCCGCCCAGGGGGTCTTGGGGCGGCGGTCGTCGGCCCAGTCGTCGTCGTCGTGGACGACGACGCCCTTGGGGACGTGCGGTGCGGAGTCCCGGTCGTCGCGCACGGTGTCCGCGACATGCTGGTCCGGCCAGTCCCGGACATGGCCGTACACCTCCGGCGGCAGTCCGAACTCCCCGTCCACCGCACGCGCGTACGGATCGAGGAGGAGCTTCGCCGGGTTCCAGCGGGCGCCGGTCCACGGGTCCCAGCGGCCGTGCACCCGGTAGCCGTACCGCTGGCCGGGCAGCACGCCGGGCACGAAACCGTGCCAGATCTCGTGCGTCAGCTCGGTCAGCGGCACCCGGGTCTCCCGGCCGTGCTCGTCGAACAGACACAGCACGACCGCCTCCGCACCCGCCGCCCACACCGCGAAGTTCGTGCCGCGCACACCGTCCGGGCCGACCCGGAACCGGGCACCCAGCGGAGTGGGCGCGCCCGGCCAGACCGGCACGGCGGGCGGCGCGGCGTGCCGCGTGCCGCTCACCACCGCGGCGCGCTGTTCCGCCACTACCTGCTGCTCGGCCGAGCTGGTCACGTGGTCAGCCTCCCGCGGCTCGTGGAACGACGTGGAAACGGGTACACGGGTCCCGTCGTGCGCCGCGTCGCGTCGTCCTCCCCACTGTTCTGCCCAGAGCTAGCGTCGCACTCACGTTTCCCCAGGGCGGGGACGGTCGTTGAGACCCTCGTGAGGCATGCACAAGGACGCGCACGGCGCGCGGGCGCCGCGCTGGCGGCGGCACTGACATGGGCGGCACTGCTGGCCGGGGCCGCGGGCTGCGGTCCGGACATCACCGACGACATCGGCATCGACCGGGTCCTCGGCAAACCCCCGGCACCCAGGGACGCCATCCGCATCTCCCCGGACGACGGCAGCAAGGACGTCCGTCCGGGTGAAAAACTGCGCGTACGGGTGCCCGACGGACGCCTGGAATCCGTCACCGTCGTCCGCTCCCAGGACGCCCAGGACACCCCGGTGCACGGTCATCTCACCGACGACGGCATGGCCTGGGAGCCCGACGACCGCGAACTGGCGCTCGCCGCCCGGTACACCGTCGACGCGGTGGCGCTGGACGGCCACGGGCACCGCTCGGCCCGGCACGCCACGTTCACGACGCACGTCCCCGAACAGCGGTTCATCGCGTACGTCACCCCCGAGAACCGCGCCACGGTCGGCACCGGGATGATCGTCTCCCTGGCGTTCAACCGGGAGATCGTGAACCGGGCCGCCGTCGAGCGTGCCGTCCACGTCACCGCGCGGCCCCACGTGGAGATCCGCCCGCACTGGTTCGGCAAGGACCGCCTGGACTTCCGCCCCCAGCACTACTGGAAGCCGGGCACACAGGTCACCGTCGACCTGCGGCTGCGCGACGTCGAGGCGGCCCGCGGCGTGTACGGGCTGCAGCACCGGACGTTCTCCTTCACCGTCGGCCGCAGCCAGGTCTCTGTGGTGGACGCGGCCGAGCACACCATGGAGGTACGCAGGGACGGCGAACTGCTCGCCACCGTGCCCATCACGGCCGGCGCGCCCGAAACCACCACGTACAACGGGAAGATGGTGGTGATGGAGATGCTGGAGGTCACCCGCATGAACAGCCGCACGGTCGGTTTCGGCGGCGAGTACGACATCCCCGACGTCCCGCACGCCATGAGACTCACCGACTCGGGCACCTTCCTGCACGGCAACTACTGGGCCCCCGACGCCCCCGGGAACGTCAACGTCAGCCACGGTTGTGTGGGCCTGAGGGACGTCAAGGGCGGCGGTTCGGACACGCCCGCGGGCTGGTTCTTCGACCGCAGCCTGGTCGGGGACGTCATCGAGGTGGTGCACAGCAACGACAAGACCGTCGCTCCCGACAACGGCCTCGGCGGGTGGAACATGGGGTGGAAGGAGTGGAAGTCGGGCGGCGCGGTGAGCTGACGCGCTGGTGGCCCCAGCCGCCCCGGCCAGTTGATGTTGCTACGAAACGGTGACCATCAGCTGACACGATCCCCAAAACCTTGCGGTTAATATGCGCCGATGCGTGCGTGGGGTGCGCGCCGGGGCGCGGGCCTGACCAGGCTCGGGGAGGGGAGAACAACTTGAACGTGCGGCCGATATCGGGGGCGTCGGTTGGGGGTCGGCGGGGCCGGAGGGGCTGGCCGGTGGTCATAGCCGGCGTAGTGCTGATGGCCGCCACCGCGTGCGGTGGCGGCGACTCGGACTCGGGGTCCGGCGGCGGAAAGGGCAAGGACTCCTCCGCCGCGCAGAGCAAGCAGTCCGAGGCAGTGGTCACCATCTCGCCGAAGACCGGTGCCGGCGAGGTCGACACCAGCGGGGCCCTCAAGGTCACCGCCGGCAAGGGCAGACTGACCGAGGTCGAGGTCAAGGACGACAAGGGGACCACGGTCGCCGGCAGCATCAGCGGCGGGGGCACCAGCTGGACGCCCTCGACCCATCTGGCCGCCGCCACGAAGTACACCGTGCACGCGGTCGCCAAGGACTCCGCGGGCCGTCAGGCGGCCGAGGACTCCAGCTTCACCACGCTGACCCCGAAGAACACCTTCCTCGGCTACTTCACCCCCGAGGACGGCTCCACGGTCGGCGTCGGCATGC
Source organism: Streptomyces sp. NPDC001843 (assembly GCF_042891955.1). NCBI lineage: Bacteria > Bacillati > Actinomycetota > Actinomycetes > Kitasatosporales > Streptomycetaceae > Streptomyces > Streptomyces sp. NPDC001843. The sequence goes on from NZ_JBIATQ010000010.1 coordinate 271,309, forward strand.
CGTTCTCCATACGCTTCACCCGGGGCATCACCAAGCCCGGGGATGTGGAGAAGGCCATCAAGATCAAGACCGAGCCCGCCGTCGACGTCGAGGGCCACTGGTTCGGCAACGACCGCCTGGACTTCCGGCCCGAGAAGTACTGGAAGTCCGGCACCAAGGTCACCGTCAAGCTCGACCTCGACGGCGTCGAGGGCCGTGACGGCGTCTACGGCAAGCAGACCAAGACGGTGAAGTTCACCATCGGCCGCAACCAGGTGTCCGTCGTGGACGCCAAGAAGCACACGATGAAGGTCACCCAGGACGGCAAGGTCGTCAAGACCATCCCGGTCACCACCGGCAAGCCCGGCTACGACACCTGGAACGGGCAGATGGTCATGAGCGAGAAGCTCACCGTGACCCGGATGAACGGCGACACCGTCGGCTACGGCGGCGAATACGACATCAAGGACGTCCCGCACGCCATCCGCCTGACCAACTCCGGCACCTTCCTCCACGGCAACTACTGGGGCGGCGACGCCTTCGGCAACTACAACGCCAGCCACGGCTGCGTGGGCCTGCGCGACGTCAAGGGCGGCTACGACAGCGGCGTCCCGGCGGCCTGGTTCTTCAACCACTCGATGATCGGTGACGTGGTGGTCGTCAAGCACTCCCACGACCGGACCGTCGACCCGGACAACGGCCTCAACGGCTGGAACATGTCGTGGGACAAGTGGAAGGCGTGAGTCTGCGCTGACGTGGGCGTCGGCCCTCGCTGACGTACGGGCCCGGTGCTGTGACCGACAGCACCGGGCCCCTCGTCGTCAGTCCCCGTGCCGTGTCTGCCCGGGGGCGACCCCCGGACCCCCGGCCGGTGTGACGGACCGCACCGAACCAGTCCCCGTTAGTCCCCGTTAACCTGCTGCCCATGACCGTGAATCTCGAAGTCGCCGAAGGCGTCGGCACGCTCCGCCTCGACCGCCCGCCCATGAACGCGCTCGACGTCGCCACGCAGGACCGGCTCAAGGAACTCGCCGAGGAGGCCACGCGCCGCGACGACGTGCGCGCCGTGGTGATCTACGGCGGCGAGAAGGTGTTCGCCGCCGGCGCGGACATCAAGGAGATGCAGGCGATGGACCACACCGCGATGGTCCTGCGCGCCCGCGCCCTGCAGGACTCCTTCACCGCCGTGGCCCGCATCCCCAAGCCGGTCGTCGCCGCCGTCACGGGATACGCGCTGGGCGGCGGCTGCGAACTGGCCCTGTGCGCCGACTACCGCATCGCCGCCGACAACGCCAAGCTCGGCCAGCCCGAGATCCTGCTCGGCCTGATCCCCGGCGCGGGTGGCACCCAGCGGCTGCCCCGGCTGGTCGGCCCCTCCAAGGCCAAGGACCTCATCTTCACCGGCCGCATGGTGAAGGCCGACGAGGCGCTGTCGATCGGCCTGGTGGACCGGGTGGTACCGGCCGCCGAGGTGTACGCCGAGGCCCACGCCTGGGCCGCGAGGCTGGCGCAGGGTCCGGCGATCGCGCTGCGCGCGGCGAAGGAGTCGATCGACACGGGCGTGGAGACCGACCTCGAGACCGGGCTCGCCGTCGAGCGGAACTGGTTCGCGGGCCTGTTCGCCACCGAGGACCGCGAGCGGGGCATGCGCAGCTTCGTGGAGGAGGGGCCGGGGAAGGCCAAGTTCCTGTGAACCTCTGCCCCGACGGCTCTTGCAATTGACGAGACGTCTCATCCGGGGTCCCTCGCCCGGGCGGTCGACGGGAGTTTCGCGGCGGCTTCGGCCCGTCCCGGCGGGGGAGTTCGGTGGTCGTGCGGCAGGGGTTCGTCGCCGCAGGTGGGAGGGGCGCCGGGGCCGTTTTTATGTCACTGGCATATGCAGAACGAATCTCGAGGAACGGTAGCGCCCGGGGGCGTATTCCGCCGGAACGGCCCCGGAGGGCACTGCGGACGGCCATGATGGGGGCATGGCGGGGCTGGAGGGCATCGAACAGCCGCGGGGACACAGCCGTGCGGCCGCGGCGCGCTGGTCGCCTGCGGTCGAGGACGAACGGGCAGTCAAAGCACTGGAGTTGTTCGGCAACCCGACCGAGGCCGAGGTCCCGCTACCGTCCCGTCCGGAGTCGGCGGCCACCGCCCGCCGGCTCGCCCAGGTCGTCGTGCTGCGCCAGTGGGCACTCACCCCGAAGACGACGGAGGACGTCGTCCTGCTCGTCTCCGAACTCGTGGGCAACGCCGTACGGCACACCGGCGCGCGCGTTTTCGGCCTCCGTATGCGCCGCCGTCGCGGCTGGCTCCGCGTCGAGGTCCGCGACCCCTCCCGTGGACTGCCCTGTCTGATGCCGGTTCAGGAGATGGACATCAGCGGGCGGGGACTGTTCCTGGTCGACAAACTCTCCGACCGCTGGGGCGTGGACCTGCTGCCGCGCGGCAAGACGACGTGGTTCGAGATGAGGGTGGCCGACCGTTGACCGGTGCTGACCGTTGAGTGCTGACCGTTGACCGGTGCCGGCCGTTGAACCAGTGCCGAAGGTTGAACCGGCGCCGACCGTCGACCGGTGCCGCCGCACGGCGTGACGTCCGACGCGACCCGCAGATAGTCCCCTATTGGGTTAATCGCCGGTTTTCTTACCATCCGCCCCTTAAATGGTGCGGGTGACCACGACCAACCGACGCGGGATGCTTCGTGCGGGCGCCGGGCTCGCCGCCGGGGGCGCGCTCGCCGCCGGCTGCGCGGGAACGGGCGGCCCCACACGCCCTGCGGCCACCGCCGCCACCGCCGCGTCCACCACCCGGCCCGACGCCTCCGGCCACCCGGTGGCCACGGCACGGGCGGCCCCGCCCCCGCGCGCCTTTCCCCAGCACCCCGTCCAGATCACCCATGGCCCGCGCACCCGCTCCGCCGTCGCCCTCACCTTCCACGGCCAGGGCGAACCCGACCTCGCCCGCCGCCTGCTCACCGAGGCCGAGCGGCAGGGGGCCCGGATCACCGTGCTGGCCGTCGGCAGCTGGCTCGACGAGCATCCCGACCTGGCCCGCCGGATCCTGGACGGCGGCCATGACCTCGGCAACCACACCGAGCGCCACCTCGCGATCAACGCCATGTCCGAGGCCGACGCCCGCACCGAGATCACCGGCTGCGCGGACCGCCTCAGGCGGCTCACCGGCTCCATCGGCACCTGGTTCCGCCCCTCCCGCGCCCGGTCCGCCTCCTCGCTGGTCACCCGGCTGGCCCGGGAGGCGGGCTATCCGCACGTGCTGTCCTTCGACGTCGACTCCCTCGACTACACCCGGCCCGGCGCCCCCGCCGTCACCCGCACGGTCCTGGACCGGGTCCGTGCCGGATCCGTGGTGAGCCTGCACTTCGGATATCCGGACACGGTCGCCGCCCTCCCCGCCGTACTCCAAGAACTCGGCCGCCGTGGACTGCGCGCGGTCACCACCACGGAGCTGCTGAGCTGATGCACCCCACCCACGCCGCCCGCGCCCTGACCGCCGGCTGTGCCCTCGCCGCCCTGACACTGCTGTCCGCGTGCGGCGGCGGAACCCAGCACCGCAACGACGAGGCGTACGGCAGCGACGCGCCCGTCCGCCCGCCCGTGAACAGGCTGCAGGCCGACGGGTTGCCCGGGATGCCGCCGGTGCTCGATCCGACCGACGTGTACGCCGCCGACCGTCCGGGCCGGCTCTCCCCGGTGGTGAAGGACTTCCCGTCCCGGGTCTACGTGCCCAACACCAACTCCGACACCGTCACGGTGATCGACCCGAAGACGTACGAGGTCATCGAGACGATCCCGGTGGGCCGCCAGCCCCAGCACGTGGTTCCCTCCTGGGATCTGAAGACCCTCTGGGTCAACAACGACCGGGGCAACAGCCTCACACCCATCGACCCGAGCACGGGGAAGGCGGGCCGGCCGGTCGACGTCCACGACCCCTACAACCTGTACTTCACCCCGAACGGCAGATACGCCATCGTGATGGCCTCCCTCGACCGCGAACTGGTCTTCCGTGACGCCCACACCATGAAGAAGGCGAAGACCGTCCACGTCACCTGCGCCGGCGTCAACCACGCCGACTTCTCCCTCGACGGCCGGTACTTCATCGTCTCCTGCGAGTTCAGCGGCGAACTGCTGAAGGTCGACACGGAGAAGATGAAGGTGATCGACCAGCAGAAGCTGCCGCTGCACGGCGCCATGCCGCAGGACGTCAAGGTCTCGCCCGACGGCAAGCGGTTCTACGTCGCCGACATGATGGCGGGCGGCGTGTGGATCCTGGACGGCGACACCTTCGGCAGGCCGAGGCTCCTCACCACCGGAGCCGGTTGCCACGGGCTGTACGTCAGCCGGGACTCACGCGAGATGTACATCTCCAACCGGGGCGAGGGCACCATCTCGATCTTCGACTTCACCCAGAACCGACTGACCGCGAAATGGCACCTGCCCGGCGGCGGCAGCCCCGACATGGGCGGGGTCTCCGCGGACGGCAAGGTCCTGTGGCTCTCCGGCCGCTACGACTCCGAGGTCTACGCCATCGACACCCGCACCGGCACCGAGCTGGCCCGCATCCCGGTCGGCAGCGGCCCGCACGGCCTGGCCGTCTACCCCCAGCCGGGCCGCTACTCGCTCGGCCACACCGGCGTCTTCCGCTAGCGCCCGCCCGTCGGCCTACTTGAGTCTCCACCCACTGGAAGGTCCAGACTCGCCGATGTGAGCGCAGACGGCACCCCCCTCTTCACCATCGGCGAGCTGGCGCGGGTCACCGGGCTGACCGTGCGGACCATCCGCTACTGGTCCGACGAGGGCGCCCTGCCCCCGGTGGCCCGCTCCGCGGGCGGCTACCGGCTGTACGACGCCGGGTCCGTCGCCCGCCTGGAACTGATCCGCACCCTGCGCGAGCTGGGCCTCGGCCTGGCCCATGTGCGCGAGGTGCTGACCGGCGAGACGACGGTCGCGGAGGTGGCGGCCACCCATGTGGCGGCGCTCGACGCGCAGATCCGGTCGCTGAAGGCGACCCGGGCGGTGCTGTCCACGGTGGCGCGACGTGGTTCGAGTGCGGAGGGTACGACCCTGATGAACAGACTGGCACGGCTGTCGGCGGACGAGCGGCAGCGGGTCGTGGACGAGTTCGTGGACGAGATCTTCCACGGCCTGGACACGGCGGACCCATGGATCCGGGAGCGTACCCGGAGCATCGGCGTGAGCCTGCCGGACGACCCCACCTCCGAGCAGGTCGACGCCTGGGTGGAGCTGGCGGAACTGCTGCAGAACCCGGACTTCCGGGCCGCGATGCGCAAGATGATCGAGTACAACGCCGCCGACCGCGGCCCCGACGACCCGGCCGGCTCCTCGGCACGGTTCTTCCAGCGGCTCTTCGAACTGGTCGGCGACGCGCGTGCGCGGGGCGTGGTGCCCGGCGACCCCGAGGCGGAAGCCGTACTGGCCGAGCTGCTCGGCGCGGACACCGACCGGGCGGCCGTCCTGCGGCGCATCGATCTCGGCAACGAGGTCGCCCGCTACCGGGAGTTGGCGGCCGTCATCAAGGGGGAGACGGAGCCCCCGAGGTACCAGGAGGAGTTCGCCTGGGTGGTCGCCGCACTGAAGGCCTGGCCGGGCCGTTAATCTGACCTGCGTCAGGACGACAGCAAGACAGAAGACACGCGACACAAAAGGGGCGGATCGGTGGCGGACATCGAGGAAGCACGCAAGCAGTTCCAGCGGATCGATGCGGACGGCGACGGTTTCATCACCGCCGCCGAGTTCAAGTCCGCCCTCGCCCAGGGCGGCGACTGGAACGTCACCGACACGGTGGCCGAGGCCGTCATCAGGACCCGCGACCTCAACGGCGACAAGGTCCTCTCGTTCGACGAGTTCTGGGCGTACCTGAGCAAGTGACGTCGGGAGAAGGGGGGCGCCCGTCCGGGTGCCCCCCTTCCTCATGCCCCGGACTGGATCCTTACGTTCCAGCGGCCGCCGTGCCGTTCCAGCGCCAGCGGCAGGTCGAAGCACTTGCCGACATGGTCGCCGGTGAGCACGTCCGCCGCCCGTCCCTGCGCCAGGGGGCGGCCCTCCCGCAGGAGCAGCGCGTGCGTGGTGTGGGCGGGCAGTTTCCAGATGGTGGGTGACCAGCACCGTCGCCAGACCGGGACGGTCCCGGCGCAGCGCGCCCAGCGCGGCGAGCAGGTGCTCCCGGCCCGGCAGGTCCAGGCCGGTGGCCGGCTCGTCCAGGAGCAGTAGCCGGGGCTCCGGCATCAGCGCCCGGGCGATCAGCGTCCGGCCGCGCTGACCCTGCGACAGCGTCGGCCAGCGCGCCCGGCGGTGTCCGGCCAGCCCGAGGGTGTCGATGAGCCGGTCGGCCCGTTCCTCCTGCCCGGGCGTCGGCCGCCACCGGGGGAGCGGGGCGACGGAGTTGGTCAGCCCGGTCAGGACGACGTCCCGGACCCGAAGCGGCTCGCTGAGCGGGTGGTGGGGGCTGACGTGCCCGATGTGCGCCCTCAGCTCCCGTACGTCGACCCGGCCCAGCCTGCGGCCGAGGACCTCCACCGTGCCCTTCGTCGGATGGGCGAGCGCCCCGAGCAGACCGAGCAGGGTGGACTTCCCGGCACCGTTGGACCCGAGGAGCGCCCAGTGCTCACCCGCCCGCACGGTCAGCGACACCTCCCGCAGGAGCGGCCGGCCGTCGCGGACCACGTGCACGTCCTGCGCGCGCACCACGACCGTCATCGCAGCGCCCGGTTCACCGCGGACAGTACCGCGCGCACGGACGCGATCAGCGCCGACGGGCCCTCGCCCGCGCCCCAGGCCGTGACGCCGTCGACACGGCACTCGGCGTAGGCGGTCACACCGTCCCCGGTCGGGTGGTCGGCGTGGTCCAGGATCTGCACGGTGAGCCCGGCGCCGGTCAGCGCGTCGGCGAGGGCGGTCAACGGGCCGCCGCCGGTGCCCTCGTAGTCACCGGTGCGGTCCTCATCTGTCTGCACGGTGGCGACGAAGCTGTGCACGCCGGGTTCCACCTCCTGGGCCGACCAGGCATGGAGCCGCACCTCGCCGTCGGCCAGGTAGACCTCCCGGAAGAGGTCGTACAGCTCCTTCGGCGCGACCTCCCGCCCGCCGTCGTCCGTCACCTCCTGAACGACCCGGGAGAACTCGGGCCGCATGCGTGCGGGCAGGTCGATACCGTGGTGCGTGCGCAGCAGGTACGCCATGCCGCCCTTGCCCGACTGCGAATTGACGCGGATCACGGCCTCGTACGACCGTCCCACGTCGGCCGGGTCGATCGGCAGGTACGGCACCGACCAGGGAGCCGACTCCTTGGCCAGCCCCCGCTCGGCCGCTTGCCTGGCGTGGTGCGCCAGCCCCTTGCTGATCGCGTCCTGGTGCGTGCCGGAGAACGCGGTGTACACCAGGTCGCCCGCGTACGGGTGCCGCGGGTGCACCGGCAGCCGGTTGCAGTGCTCGACCGTCTCCCGTACCGCGTCGATGTCACGGAAGTCGACCATGGGATCGACCCCCTGAGCGTGGAGGTTCAGCGCGAGGGTCACCAGATCGACGTTCCCGGTCCGCTCACCGTTGCCGAACAGGCAGCCCTCGACCCTCTGCGCGCCCGCCAGCACGGCGAGCTCGGCGCAGGCGACGCCGGTGCCGCGGTCGTTGTGCGGGTGGACGGAGAGGATCACCGCATCCCGGCGGGACAGGTTGCGGTGGGCGTACTCGATCTGGTCGGCGTAGACGTTCGGGGTGGCGATCTCTACCGTCGCAGGGAGGTTGTGGGTGACCGGGCGGTCCGGGCTCGCGTCCCACAACTCGGTCAGTCCGTCGCACAGTTGCAGGACGAAGTCGGGCTCGGTGAGGTTGAAGGTCTCGGGGGAGAACTGGAAGCGGACGCCGGCGGTGTCCCCGGCGAGGCGGGCCATGTGCTCCGCCGCCTCGCGTACCGCGTGCCACACCTGCTCCCGGTCCCGTCCGAGGACCACCTGGCGCCATACCGGGGAGGTTGCCATGTACAGGTGCACCACGGCCCTCGGCAGCCCCTCGATCGCCTCGAAGGTCCGGTCGATCAGCTCCCGCCTGGCCGGGGTGAACACGACGGGCGTCACATCGTCCGGCACGGCGTCCGCGGTCACCAGATGCCGTACGAAGTCGAAGTCCGTGCGGCTCGCGGACGGATAGCCGACCTCGATCTCCTTGAAGCCCACCGAGACCAGCAGGTCGAACAGGCGGCGCTTGCGCGGGGTGTCCATCGGCTCGGCCAGCGACTGGTTCCCGTCGCGCAGGTCGACGGGGACCCAGAGCGGGGCGCGCTCGATGCGGACGGAGGGCCAACTCCGGTCGGTGGCGTGCACGTTCACCCGCTCCTGGAAGGGACGGTAGCGGTGGTACGGCATCGGGCTCGGACGCTGCGGGTTCCAGAGCGGCTGAGGGGCGGTCGTGGTCATCGTCTGCTGTTGCCTTCGGCTCGGTCGGACGGTGACCGGCAGCACGGCGACCCGCGGCGGGGTGCCGGTCGCGTCAGGCCCCGCCGCGGCAGCCGAGAAGAAGGAGACCGCGGAACGTCATACCGGGTACGCTAGCGACTCCTCAGCTCCTCAGACAAGTGAGAATCTCCTTGGAACCTCCCGAACGCGCAGACAGGTTGGTGCACCGCCGATGACACTGGGTCCCGTCCGCCCCAGCCCGCTGGTCGAACAGGTGACCAAGCGGCTGCGGGCGCAGATCACCGACGGTCACTGGCCGGTCGGCACCCGGCTGCCCGGCGAGACCACCCTCGCGAAGGAGTTCGGCGTGGGCCGCTCCACCGTCCGGGAGGCGCTGCGCGCGCTGGCCGGGGCGGGCCTGGTACGTGCCCGGCACGGCGCCGGGGTGTTCGTCATCGCGACGGAACCCGCCGAGGACTGGCCCACCAGGCTGCGCCGCGCCCAGGTGAGCGACGTGTACGAGGTCCGGACGGCGGTCGAGGTGCAGGCGGCCCGGCTGGCCGCGCGCCGCCGCACCCCCGACGACGTCACCGCGATCGAGACCGCACTGGAGGGTCGCCGCGCCGCCGCTTCGGCGGACGACACGGCCTTCGTCGACGCCGACATCGCCTTCCACACGGCTGTTGTCGCCGCCGCCCACAACCCCGTGCTCACCGACCTGTTCGGCGAGTTCACCCCGGTCCTGCGCGGGGGCCTGATCGACCTGCTGACACTGACCGGCATCCGCTCTGACGACCCGAACACCGCCGACGAGGCCCACGAGGCCCTCCTACGAGCCGTGGCCGCGGGCGACGCGGAAGCCGCCGCGGAGGTGCTGCGCGCCGAACTGGAGGACCCGTTCGCGGGCTAGGACCGTCCGGGAGGTGTTCGACGGCCCGGAGCGGATCCGGGAGGCCCACCGTCCGATGGAGTCGAACCGGCACACGGGCAAGACTGTCGTACGGGTCCGACCACGGTCACCCGGTTGCCGCACCGGCGGAATAGCCCACGCACCCGTGAGGTTGACCCGCACGACAAGCGCATGCCCCGCATGCCCTGCATCAACCCGGAAGGGTCAGTCATGAAGATCGGCATCATCGGCGCGGGCAACATCGGCGGCAACCTCACCCGGCGGCTCACCGCCCTCGGCCATGACGTCTCCGTCGCCAACTCCCGCGGTCCGCACACGCTCACCGAACTCGCCGAGGAGACGGGCGCGACCCCCGTACCGGCCGAGGAGGCGGCGCGCGGCGCCGAGGTCGTGGTCGTCACGGTGCCCCTGAAGGCGGTCCCGGACCTGCCGAAGGGCCTGCTGGACGGCGCGGCCGAGGGCGTCGCGGTGATCGACACCGGCAACTACTACCCGCAGCAGCGGGACGGCCGTATCGCGGAGATCGAGGACGACGGCCTCACCGAGAGCCGCTGGACCGAACGCCACCTCGGCCACCCCGTCGTCAAGGCGTTCAACGGCACCTACGCCCAGGACATCCTCGACCGCCCGCTCCCGGCCGGCGACCCCTCCCGCATGGCCCTGCCGGTGGCCGGCGACGACGCTGCGGCCAAGGCGAAGGTCCGGGCGCTGATCGACGAACTCGGCTTCGACACGGTCGACGCGGGCGGCCTCGACGACTCCTGGCGCCAGCAGCCCGGCACCCCGGTCTACGGCCTGCGGGCGGGTGTGGACGCCGTGCGGAAGGCGCTGGCGGAGGCGTCCGAGGAGCGCCCGGCGGACTTCCGGGGGTAGAACCCCCCCCGGCCTGCCGGCGTCAGCCCTTCCTCAGCCCTTCCTCAGCCCTTCCTCGTCCACTCCCGCAGTGCGTCCTCGTCCGGAAAGCGCGCCACGTTCTTGTCGTGCGGTTCGTCGGTGTACTGGTGGAACAGCCACTTGGCCTTGATACGCGGATGACCTGCGCGGACGTAGTCCGCGATCCACAGACCGTCGCCGGCCTGAGAGGTGGTGTCGACGTCGAGCCAGTAGTGGCGGTTCGCGTACAGCACGACCCGGTTGTGCGGCCGTAGCTCCGCCAGCTTCCTCAGGAAGCGGTCCTTCTCGGCGTTGCTCGCGTGTGTCCCCTCGCTGGTCGTCTCCCAGTCGACGGCGAGGATGTCACCCGCCTTCTCCGGGGCGTGCCTGACGAAGTACTCGGCCTGCGCGGTGAGGTCGCCGGGCCACAGGAAGTGGTAGAAGCCGACGACCAGACCGGCGTCCCGGGCGGTCTTGGTCTGGGCGTGGAGCCTGGGGTTGACGTACGAACGGCCCTCCGTCGCCTTGATGAAGACGAAGGAGAGGCCGTCGGTGTCGTACGACGACGACTGGAAAGCGCTCACGTCAATGCCGTGCAACATGGGGGGACTCCCTGAGTGTCAGTGGGGGTGACAGGAGTTGACTGGTTCATTCCCCACACTGGCACGCGCGATCCGCCTCCGAGCCGGAATTCCGGCTTCTGCCCGTCAGCCCCGGGTGGTCACCGACCCCAGCACCGAGGCCGACTTCGCCGACCAGTCCGAGGTGATGATGCTCGCGTGGTCCGCGGCCAGCAGCGACAGCCGGGCCGCGACCTCGGCGTCCATCGGGGCGGTCGAGGAGATGGCCGGGGAGACGTTGTAGGCGTCCGTCATGATCAGGATGTAGTGGTTCGCGGAGTAGAAGGACGTCGCCCAGCCGTTGTTGACGTACGTCGCCGCGTCGCCGTCGAAGAACACGAACCAGGGCCGGATGGAGGCGTCGTAGCGGCTGGTGCGCGGATCGCCGCTCGCCGCGCCCAGCACCGCCGGGAAGGCCTGTGCCGCCGAGATGTTCCCGGCCGCGTACAGATCGCGCAGGTGGTCGCCGTACTCCTGGTCCGTCCAGTAGTGGTCGAAGGGGTTGGACTTCTCCACCGTGCCGGGGATCAGCTCGAAGAGGAACTTGCCCTTGAGGGCGTCCCGGCTCGGCCACGCGTTCGCCTTGGCCGCCGCGTCCAGCGTGGAGTAGCCGGAGCCCAGCAGATCCGACGGCTTGTAGACGCTGCTGCCCAGCTTCGAGGCGACCAGGGAGTCGAACTCGTCGGGGCCGAGCCCGGCGTCGTTGTTGAAGCCGGCCTTCATCTCGACCTTGAAGACGATCGGCGAGTGGTCGGGGTGCAGTTGGTTCCAGGCCGCGATGTTGTCCAGGCAGCTGCCGAGGTCCTGGTTGCGGTCCTTGCTGTACAGGTCGCCGGGGGTGCTGGCTTTCTCGCAGTTGTTGTCGTCGCCCAGCGGGTTGCTGTGACTGACCCGCCAGCGGTGGTTCACGCTGTCGGCGTAGACGTCGAGTTCGAGCAACGAGGCGCCCGAGTCCAACGCCTGTGCGAAGTAGGTGTACTTGGACTTGTCGTACGCGTTGTGCGTACCGATCGCCGTGGTCTCGGAGAACTTCCCCGACGCCGCGTGGGCGCTGCCCGGCCCCACCAGTACCATCGCGGCCGCACCGAACAGCGCCGCCAGCCGTCTGACCGTACGCACGTGAAATCCCCTTTGCTTTCGCCGAGTTGGCGGCAGCGTAGGGGTAAGCGGTTACTATGCGGTAGCCCTTGGTGGAACGGGAGACTCCGGGTCGGCGGGGCGAATCAGGTGTAACGCCCGTAGGATCCGGGGGAGCCTTCCGACCGGAAGGGCCGGCCGTGGACTCACCGAGCGTCGTTGTTGAGGGAAGTGTGGGAGACAACCGCCAACCGGCAGGACCGGACCGTCTGACGGTCACCAGCACGTCGGTCGACGGCACCGACGTCATCGCCGTGCGTGGGGAGATCGACCACGACACCGGCGACCCGCTCCGCCGGGCGCTGACGCTCCCCGAGGGCGGGGCCGCCCCGCGGCTGGTGGTGGACCTCAGCGGGGTGACGTTCATGGACTCCAGCGGCATCAACCTGCTGATCGCCGCCCACCAGGCCGCCCAGACGGCCGAGGGGTGGCTGCGTCTGGCCGCCCCGACCGAGACCGTGCTGCGTACGATGCGGCTCGTCGGCCTGGACACGGTGATCGACTGCTACCCCACCCTCCGCGACGCCCTCCACGGCTGACGGGGCCGGATACGGGACGACCGGGACAAAAAGGGTCCCGAAGGAGGCGTGGGCGGGGGTCCGGGGGTACCCGGCGGTCATGAAACTGCATGTTCCGGGCCGGAAAGATCACGGCAGCGCCCCGCCTCCCGCGCCCCAGGAGGCGGGGCCCGGCCCCGAGGTCCAGCGGCGCGAACCGGACGCGCCGACGAAACTGCCGAAGCGGGCGTGGAGGGCGATCCTCAAGGGGAGCCTGCGGGAATTCAAGGACGACGAGCTGACGGACCGCGCCGCTGCCCTGACGTACTACGGCGTCCTGTCGCTGTTCCCCGCGCTGCTGGTGCTGGTGTCGCTGCTCGGGATCACCGGGAAGTCGGCCACGGACACGGTACTGGCCAATCTCAGGAAGCTTGCCCCCGGCTCGGCCCGTGACATCATCACCCGGGCTGTCGAGCAACTGCAGAACAACGCCGGCACCGGCTCGATCGTGGCCGTCGTCGGCATCGTGGTGGCGGTGTGGTCGGCGTCCGGATACGTCGCGGCGTTCATCCGGGCGGCCAACCACGTCTACGACATTCCGGAAGGGCGCCCGGTGTGGAAGATCCTTCCGGTGCGCGTCGGGATCACGGTGGCGCTGATGGTGCTGGCGGTGGCCAGCGCGCTGATCGTGGTCTTCACCGGCGCGCTGGCCCGCCAGGCCGGCCAGGCCCTCGGGATCGGCGACACCGCGCTGACGGTGTGGTCGATCGCCAAGTGGCCCGTCCTGGTGCTCCTGGTCACGATCATGATCGCGATCCTGTACTGGGCGAGCCCGAACGCCAAGGTGAAGGGCTTCCGGTGGATCACGCCGGGCAGCTTCCTCGCCCTGCTGATCTGGATGATCGCCTCCGCCGGCTTCGCGTTCTACGTCGCGAACTTCGGCTCGTACAACAAGACGTACGGCACCATGGCGGGCGTCATCGTCTTCCTGGTCTGGCTGTGGATCAGCAACCTCGCCATCCTGCTCGGACTGGAGTTCGACGCCGAGACGGTGCGACAACGGGCGATCAGCGGCGGCCTGCCCCCGGACAAGGAGCCGTACACCGAGCCGCGCGACACCCGCACGTGGGACGAGGAGGACCTGCGGCGGCTGGACGAGCCGTGACCGCTTCCACGACGGGCTGATTGTCACCGGGCACTGCGGGATACCAGCAGCTCATGAGCTTGCTGACAGGTCTGAGTGAGATCGATGGACTGCTGACGCGGCAGGCGGCGTGCCGCATCCCGCCAGGGGTCGGCAAGGTGCTGTCTGCCGTGGAGGAAACCGCCGAGAGCTCGAAGCTGTGGTACGGCGCCGCCGCCGCGATGACATGGCTCGGTGGCCGGAGGGGCCGCCGGGCCGCGGCGACCGGCCTGGCGGCCCTCGCCGTCGCCCAGCTGGTGGCGAACGGTCTGTGCAAGCAACTGGCCGACCGGCCCCGGCCGCCCGCGGACTGGTTCCCGCACGACGAGGTCGAGGACCGCCCCGACTCCTCGTCCTTCCCCTCCGGCCACACCGCGGCCGCCGTCGCCTTCACCGCCGCCGTCGCCCCCTCCTGGCCGACCGCCGGCGCCCTGTGCGCGCTACCGGCCGCCATGGTCGCCGTCGAACGGGTGCAGTCGGGCGCCCACTATCCCACCGATGTGGCGGCCGGCGCTGTGATCGGCCTGGTCGGCGCATGGGCCGTCCGGCGTGCCCCTCACCTGGTGCTGCGGCGCTGGCTGTAGCAGAGTCGTCCGAACGTTCGGGCGTGCCGGCCCCACTGCCGCGGGGGCTGGGCACTTACCGGGAGACGTGCTCACATGGGTTCGTGTGGATGAGGTCCAGCGGCATTCGTACCGCTGAACTCGAGCTCGATGTCCTCTGACTCCTGCCGGGCGTCGAAAGTCAGCTGCGCATTGCGCTCCACGCTCACTTCCACCATGTGGTCGTTGAGCTCTTCCAGCAGCCGCACATCGCCCGCGGCGAGGGAATAGTCGCTCTTGTGCATGAAGCCTTCGAGGACGAGCTCGGCGTTCACCGTCACGTGCCCGAGTACCAGGCCGTACTCATACTCCTCCACGGTGCTCCAGACGATCGAGTCGAGGTCCGGGGTGACGGCCTGGATGGTCAGGTCCGTGAGGCCGGACGGTAGTTCCACGCCGTTCAGTGTCCAGGCTCCCCGCATGGTCTCTTCCGCGGACGGATCTTCGACGGATTCGCCGAGAAGTTGCTCGCAGGCCGACTCCACAGCAGCGGACAGGGCGTCCCGCCCGAGTTCGTCCTCGTCCGGGAACGGGTACATCGCCTCCCGCTCAGCCACGTCCAGCGTCACCTCGGCGTCGTGGGCGCGACGCGGTGGGACGGGCACGCGGATCACCACGAGGCAGGACTCCTCGCTCTCGAGGGGGACGTCGGTGATCGTCGAGACGCAGTCACCGAGGTCGAACGTCGCTTCCCGTGGCTCTCGCTCCAGCACGAGCTCGAAGTCCACTGCGGAGACGGCTCTCCAGTCGCGAGGTCCGTCGCGCCTGATATGGACCGCAAATACACCAGCCTTCGAACGCCAGATCAAATCAACGAAACTGAAACCGATGGGTGTCTCCTGCTCCATGCGGATGCCTCGCCGGCCGAGGAAGTTCTGCACCGCGTCGACCAGTGTCGCCTCGTCGGCGTGCTCGGTCCCGTCGATGAAGCGCTGGGTGAAAACGAGTAGCGAGAACAAGAACCGGTCTGCATTCCGCCGGTACGCGCCTTGGTAGATATGGGGGCACCTCGACTCGAGGTGCTGTCGGACCTGGTTGTACACCACGTGGACGGGGTCCTGCGGTTCGCAGGCCCGATTACGCGCGAAGGCAGGTGCTGGCAGGTCCCCGTAGTCGAACCTGGTCCGGAGTAGCGATTCAGTGTTCATGTGAGCGGCGATGGTGGGCAGGTCCAGGTACTCCGGGCCGTCCGGCACACCCTCGGCCGCGACTCTCAGGAATTCTTGAGTCAGTGGTCCCCCATCGGCGGACAACACCTGCGTCCCTCGGGCTCTGTGCCTGGTCAGTCCCGTTGGGGCCCAGCTCTCCAGGGCGTCGGCCGCACCATGAAGGTTGTTCTCGGAAATCACCATGAGGTGATCAGGCCTCGACTCATCGAGGATGCGGGCGATGCTGTCGAACTCCAGAAGGGACCACGACTGGTCGTGCTCATCCCCGGAGAGCATCCATCTCAGCCGTCCGGCGGTGTCAAGCCTCGCCCGCCCGGCGAAGTAGAGCAGTATGGTGTCGGTCGCATGACACGCCTGCGTCACCGCTCCCAGGACCTCGCTCCCCGAGCGGGGATTGACGAGCGACATGCAGCGCTCAGCGGACAGGTTCCAGCCTTCGGGCGAGGTGAGATAGGACCGCATCGCCGCGAGACCCGCCTCCACGCCAGGCAGTGAGTAACTGCTCCCGTAGCGGGAGACTCCGATGAGTACGGCGGTGCTGCGTGCCGGGTCGGGCAGGCGCCGACTCGGCAGGGGCCCGCCCGATGGTGTGGAAGCCTCAGAGCTGCCCGGCGAGGCGGCGGGCCGCACCGGCGCGCCGTCCCGCAGCAGTGTCAGCAACTCGTCGGACGCGCGGGCGAAGGGGTACAGCGCGGGCGGAACCGAGTCCGGTTCGGACGCGGCGATCGCCTGGATGTCCTCCGCGCCGCCCGGACTTCTGGCGGCGATGTGGCGGCTGAGGGCGTCGTAGGTCAGCCAGGCGTCCCGACGGCTGAGGCGGGACGCGAGCCGCTCCCGTGTCGCCTGGTCGAAGAAGACGACCGGTGGGGCATCCTCGTGCGTCTGGATGGTCACGACGGGACTCGTCAGCAGTTCGGCCAGGTCACCCACGCTCGCCTCGGGAAGGAGTTGCTGACGGATCAAGTGCATGAGCGGCAGGCTCAGTTGACCGAACGGGCTGCACAGAACGGCCAGCCGCACAGCCGAGGGGGACGCAGTGCGGAGGAATGCCTCCACGAGGTCGGGACCGTCGCGTCGCCCGGCGTTCGGCCTGCGGAAGAGGCTGGGCACGACGCCGGTGCGTGGGACCAGGACCGCGTCGTACCCGTGGGGCGACCCGCGCATGAAGGTCTCCGCCCAGCGGGCCACGGAGTACGGGGAGAACGTGAGCGTGGGCAGCGCCTGCCAGTCCGCGTCCTCAGCGTCGGACAGCGTCCGCAGCAGCAGGGGGACGTGGAAGGTCAGGTCGGCGTTCCTGAGTGCCGGCCTGCGCTGGCCGACCCGGATCGCGGGTAGATCCAGGCCGGTGCGGTGCCACAAGCGGTCCGGCAGCGGGTTGAGCAGCGCGACAGGGGCTTTCGCTCCCCAACCGCGCAGCAACTGCCATGTCTCCGGTCGGCTCCAGCCGGGCGCCATACAGTCGGAAAGCACCAGCACCAGACGTCTGCCGTCCGAGGAGACGGCCTGTCCCGGGGCGACGCGCCTGCCTTGGTGGTCGGTGACCACGGGGGCGGCGCCCGGCCGCAGGCTCCACGTCCGGAGGCTTCGGAAGGCACCCAGTCCGGACAGGAGCGTGGCGAACTCGGCGTTGGTGTTCTGCCAGACGGCCATGGAGGGCGACGTGTCGACGACCAGCAGCAGTTCGAACCACGGCTCGGGAGCGGGAGTGAACACCGGGGTCAGCTCGCCTGTGCGGCGGAAGTCGCGGACGGTCGCGTCCAGGTTCAGTTCAGCGCGCCGACCCTTTGGGTAGCGGCGCTTGAAGGGCCGCAGCGCCCGGCGCAACTCCAGGGCCCGGGGCAGATCCCGGCCCCCTGGAACGGCGACGGAGGCACCCGGCGTCGGCCGGGTGTGCGACAGGCTCTCGTAGAGAACGGTCGCGTCCGCGTCCTCTGCGGGTTGCGGCGGGGCCGGCGCGTCGGGGTCGGGGTCCGGCGGTGACTCCGGGGCGTCCCCCGCGGTGTCGGACGGCGCTGGTCCGGGCAGGTCTCCCTGCGGTGCGGCAGAGGTCGCCGTCGGTGCCGCGGCCAGCCACAGGGCGTCGGCGATCGCTGTGGCGTCCGCGTCCTCGCCCAGGGCCTCCGCGAGCGCGCGGACCAGCGCCTCGACGGCGTCAGCCACCGGAGAGCTCGCGCAGGAGCAGCTCGTCGAGGATCCGCTTGAGCCGTGGGCCACTGGGCGCGTTCTCGTCGGTCATGAGCCGTACCGCGTTGAGCAGTTGGTCGACCGCCAGGACTTCCTTCCTGGCGATGCGTTCGGCGAACTTCTGGATGAGCTCCCACACCGGTCCGGTCTCAGGCACCTCGAGACGCAGGTGCGCGGCCACCGCGTCGCGGAGCGTGTCAGCTGTCGGCGCGGGCATGGTGTACCGGATGCAACGCCGCAGGAACGGCGCGGGGAAGTCCCGTTCACCGTTGCTGGTCATCACGATGAACGGGAACCGTGTGCACTGCACGTGACCCTCCCGCACCAGGTGGGTCCGCGTCTTCTCGCCCCACTCCCGGACAGGCACCTGCCGCAGACGGTGGCGTACCAGCTCCGGGATCTCGAACTCCCCGCGCTCCAGCACGTCGAGAAGGTCGCTGGGCAGGTCGAGATCGCTCTTGTCGATCTCGTCGATGAGTAGCGCCCGGGGCCGTTCGCCGGACAGCAACGCCGTGCCCAGGGGACCGAGTTTCAGGAACGGCGCGATGTCGTCGGCAGGTTGATTGCGCTCGGTACGGGCGAGGCCGCGCCCGCGCCCCCTGCCCCGTCCCGTGCGCCGTCCCTCGTAGACCGTTTGGCGCAGCCGCAGGGAATGAATGTGGCCGAGTGCGTCGTACTGGTACAGCGCGTCCTGCAGGGTACTGCGCGAGGTGATGTGCCAGCGCAGCACGCGTCCGAGTCCCAGTTCCGCGGCGACCTGCTCGATGACGGTGGACTTCCCCGTCCCCGCGGAGCCGGTGATCAGCAGGGGGCGGTGCAGGTAGAGAGCGGCGTTGACGGCGTCGGTCAGACCCTCGGGCGGCTTGAAGGCATGCTGGTCGGGGACCCGGGGGAAGGTGCGCCACGGGGGAGGATCGGCAAGGGGGACATCACGGAGTTCGCCGTTTCCGACGTAGTACGTGTTCCAGGTCATCACGCGCTCCACTGATGGGTCGGGTGCTGCTGCTCGAACCAGCGGCAGAAGTCGAGCCAGTCGAGGTCGTGCCAGGCGGCCCGGAGCCCGGCAAGGCCCGCGAGGTGGTCGTCATCCGGTCGTGCCGGGCGCGCGGGTCCGCCCGCCTCGGCTCGCCAGCGACACCGGTACGCCTCGATGAAATGGTCGGGCAACTGCTCCCAGTACCTGTCGAGGCAACCGCGTTCCCGGGCGTCCACGTCGGCGTCGGTGCGCGGCCACAGCAGGATGGGGGTGTAGACCAACAGGGTCTCCACCAGTTCCGCGACGTGTGGCGGACGGTGGTCGAGGCCGATGGCCCGCTCGTAGACCCCCAGATTCAGACGCTCCGCCAGCAGTCCCGTGTCGCGGGTGTCGGAGTCGGTCAGCCAGTCGACCGGTGCGCCGCTGTCGCCGGGGTGCTGGTCCTCCAGCCTCATCAGACGGTCCCGGTCCTCCTCGTTCATGCCCGCGAGGTGGCCCGGAACCGTGAGGCGTCCCGTCCAGCGCAGTACCACCGTGCGGTCATCCGCTCCCAGCACGAACCGGCCGGCCCGCGCCTTCTCAGGTTCCCAGGCCACCAGGACCGGAGCGGGGACCACGACGTCGATGTTCTTGATCCGCCCGCCCCCGGGGACCTTCTTCCGCGCCCAGTCGATGATCTTCGGGAACTCGCGCTCGACCCCGGCACGGGTGGGTTCGCAGGGGAAGTCCTCGTGGTGCTCGCCGCTCGCGCCGTCGCGCAGCCACACCGACAGCGACTCCGGCCAGTCGACCCGCGCGGCATGGAGGCTGATGACCAGTCGCCACATCCGGTCCCGACGCAGTGCGGCCTGCCGTGCCACGGCATCACTGAGCTCGGCAAGTCCGCCGACGCGCTGCGCCCAGGCCTCGACCCGCTCGTCCTCGGAGTCGAGGCCGCAGCGGTCGGCGATGGCGGCCACGGCCTGCGCCAGGCACCCGACGGGGTCGCCCGGGCGGGAGGTGCGGAGTGCCGCGTGTTCGAGTATGTACTGCAACAGGGCCGTACCTCGGGCCCCCTTCGGCGGACGCAGTGGGTCGCACGACCGATCGGCCGCCGCGTAGACGAAGTTCAGGTCGGCGGCGACGCTCCGCAGAGCCGGTGTGGTGAGCGCCCGCCCGGCCCACTCGTGGACCATGTCCCCGGTGTCACCCGCGCGCAGCAGTCCGTCGGCCACCTGCTGCACCCACAGTGCCCTGGGCGATGGAGAAGCCTCCGCTTGGTCGCGGAGTTCGCGCAGTGCCTGCCGGCTCCAGCCGCCGGCCGGGGCGGGGCGCCCGGGCCAGGCGGCCAGCGCCTCGTCGAGGTCCTGGCGCCCGATGGGGCCGATCTGCCGACTGGGTGTCCAGGCCGGCCGCCGCACGTTCAGCGCCACCCACAACTCCTCGACCGCGTCCGGATCCCCGTCCCGGCCGAACGTCTCGCAGTTCTGCTTCAGGATCCTGTCCGTCAGCGCCAGCTTGAGAGTGCTTGCCGTCAGGAGCTCACCGCCGCCCGGGACGCCGTGGCGGAGCAGGGAGGCGAGTTCGCGGCTGAAGCCGAGGTCGTACGCCTTCTGGTGTGCCGCCGCCGCCATGAGCACGGAGTGTCTGTTGTTGCCGAGGGCGAAGCCGCCTGCCAGCGCCTGTGTGTCGGGGGCGCCGGCGCCGGCGTGGCAGGTGTCGATGAGAGTGATGACCCCTTTGACCCCGGGCAGGTCCCCGGCCTCGGCGACAAGTTTCCCGACGTCGACGGAGCCGGCAGCCTGCCCGGCCTGCGTGTCGTGAGCCATGTAGTACAGCTTCGAGTTGCCCATGGGCGTCTGCCCGTGGCCGAGGAAGGCGAGAACGAGTTCGGCGCCCGCCTCGTTCGCCCGCCGCGCCGCGGCCAAGACCGCGTCCTCGATCTGCCGGGCGGAGACCCGGCCGGACCGCAGTGCGTGGCCGCCGTCGGGAAGACTGGGCACACAGGCGCCGATCATCGGATCGGTGAGGAGCCGGTGCAGTTCCTCGGCCCTGGTGAGAAGACTGCTGAGCTCCTGCTTGGCGGCCGGGCACTGGGTGGCGATGACCAGGGCGTGCCGGACCGTTGTCGTCGGCCGGCCTGCGCTCATGAACCGGCCGAAGGAGCTGTCCCGGCAGACGTGTCCGTCCCGGCGGAGACAGCGGACAGGGCGGACAGAGCCCGCAACACCGGTTCCGCGACCTCGCCGCGGCTCAGGTATGTGGTCGCCCCATGTGCCCACCACATGCGGGATTCGAATTGCAGCGGGGTCGGTGTGACCCCCCGCTCGTTCGGCTGGACGAGTTCGGCGAGCTTGCGTCGCGGCACGACCACGTCGTCCCCGTCCCAGAAGTCCAGCCAGCTGTCGACACAGTGGGGGGTCGCCGGCGGCCGCGGGACGAGCAGCGGCCAGACGAATCCGCTGGTCGCGATCGGCGATCCGATGGTGACCAGCAACGGTACGGGGCCGTCGTACGACGCCAGAGCCTCGAACGCCACGACGCTGCCCAGGGAGTGTCCGATCACGACCGTGGGCCGTGCGGGATCCATGCACCGAAGGACCCGGGCCCTGATCCGTGCGTCGAGCGTCGTGCCCTCTGCGTCCTCGCCCTTTCGCCGCAGGTACCGCGCGGGCTGGGACCACGTGCCGAGCACGTCCCGGGCACTCGACCAACGGGCCACTTGCGCCACTCCGGGCAGCGCGGCCACCGCGGTCGCGATCGCCCAGGCGTGGCGCACGGCCCCGCCAGCACCCTGCGGCTGGCCGTCGGGGCTCAACTGGGCGCGGACTCGTGCCAGTGCCCTGTTGCCCTGGTTCTCCGGTCGCTCCGCCTCCTCCGCGAGGAACTCGGCGAGCAGACCGAGGACGATGGCCGCTTCCTCGTCGTCGAGGTCGTCCGGGCTGCCGGCGCTCTGTGACTCACCATCGGCGAACAGGTCGCCGTAGTAGGCGAAGGAGCAGTCCGCCATCCAGTCCATGGTGAGAGCGGAGATGTCGGAGGCGAGATTCGCGGACCGGGCCCCGTCGGCCAACGCCCGCTTCCACCGCACCAGTTCTTCGCGCGGATCCCGCGGCCCGCCGATGCCGTGGACGAGAACCAGTTTCGGCTTCGTCGTGCCCTTCATTTGCGCCCCCGCCCCCGTCCGGCACGTGGCCGGTCGTCCTCTCACGCAGGGCACAACGCTACCAAAAGCTCAACTATCGTCCTGTGATTCCGATTACCGGCCTTCGCCGGAAGCCGTAACCCACTCAGTTCTCGAAGAGGCGGACGCTGGGGCCGCACAGCATCAGTAGATCCTCGGGATCGGATGTCAGGACGGTCACCGGAGAGGGAGAGGCGAGTGCTGTGACGGCCACGATCGCGTCGGGGCGTACCTGTGGCCGTGCAGCCCGGCCGCGGCGAGAGTTCGCTGGCGTGGCGGGCGATGGCTTCGGTGGGCGGGATGACGTTCACGCGGGAGACGGCGTAGTCGAAGCGGGCCTGGTCGGTCGTGGGGTCGCGGGCTTCGACGAGGGTGACGGAGCTCGTGACGACGCGGATGTTCTCGGCCTAGGCGGCGGCCAACCAGCCGGTGAGCTCGGGTACGCGTCGTACGAGTTTCGACAGGCCCTCGCAGTCCAGGACGAGGGTGCCGCTCACGCGTCCACCGAACCCGCTGTGTCACCGCGCAGGAGGGCCCGCTTGGCCTCGACAGCTGCCGGGTCGACGGGGCCGTGTTCTGCCTCCGCGTCTTCGATGAGCTCGCGCAGCCGGTCGCGTTCCAGTTTGCGCTGGATGAGGGCCTCGACGTAGGCGGACGTGCCCCGCTTACCGGTCCGGGCCTTGAGGGCCGCGATCGTGCCCTCATGGAGGGAGACGGAGACCGGGCGGACGGGCCCTTCACCGGGAGACGGCGATGCAGTCATGTGCCCGAGTTAACAAGACTCTTGTTGTTAGGGCGCTGCTCGACTGCCCCGTCCCCTCAGCACTCGATGATGTTCACCGCCAGCCCGCCCCTGGCCGTCTCCTTGTACTTCACGGACATGTCCGCGCCGGTGTCCTTCATCGTCTTGATGACCTTGTCAAGGGACACCTTGTGCGAGCCGTCGCCGCGCATCGCCATGCGGGCGGCCGTGACCGCCTTGACGGCGGCCATGCCGTTGCGCTCGATGCACGGGATCTGGACCAGGCCGCCCACGGGATCGCAGGTCAGGCCGAGGTTGTGTTCCATGCCGATCTCGGCGGCGTTCTCCACCTGCTCCGGGCTGCCGCCCAGCACCTCCGCCAGCGCGCCCGCCGCCATGGAGCAGGCGGAGCCGACCTCGCCCTGGCAGCCGACCTCGGCGCCGGAGATGGAGGCGTTCTCCTTGAAGAGCATGCCGATGGCGCCGGCGGCGAGCAGGAAGCGGACCACGCCGTCCTCGTCGGCGCCGGGGACGAAGTCCATGTAGTAGTGCAGGACGGCCGGGATGATGCCGGCCGCGCCGTTCGTCGGGGCGGTGACCACACGGCCCCCGGCGGCGTTCTCCTCGTTCACGGCCATCGCGTAGAGCGTGATCCACTCCATCGCGCGGGCCAGCGGGTCGCCCTCGGCGCGCAGCTGGCGGGCGGAGACGGCGGCCCGGCGCCGTACCCTCAGACCGCCCGGCAGTATGCCCTCGCGGGACAGGCCGCGCGCCACGCACGACCGCATCACCCGCCAGATCTCCAGCAGGCCCCCGCGGATCTCCTCGTCGGTGCGCCAGGCGCGCTCGTTCTCCAGCATGAGCGCGGAGATCGACAGGCCGGTCTCCCTGGTCAGGCGCAGCAGCTCGTCGCCGGTGCGGAAGGGGTACTTCAGGACCGTGTCGTCGAGCTTGATGCGGTCCGCGCCGACCGCTTCCTCGTCGACGACGAACCCGCCGCCGACCGAGTAGTACGTCTTCGTCAGCACCTCGGCGCCCTGCGCGTCGTACGCCCACAACGTCATGCCGTTGGCGTGGTACGGGAGTGCCTTGCGGCGGTGCAGGACCAGGTCGTCGTCGAAGGAGAACGCGATCTCGTGCTCGCCGAGGAGGTTCAGCCGGCCCGACCGCTTGATCTCCTCCACCCGCTCGTCGGCCGTCTCCACGTCCACCGTGCGCGGCGAGGCACCCTCCAGGCCGAGCAGCACCGCCTTCGGCGTGCCGTGACCGTGGCCGGTCGCCCCGAGCGAGCCGTACAGCTCGGCCCGGACCGAAGCGACGGGGGCGAGCAGGTCCTCGTTGCGCAGTCGGCGGGCGAACATGCGCGCCGCGCGCATCGGGCCGACCGTGTGGGAGCTGGACGGGCCGATGCCGATCGAGAACAGGTCGAAGACCGATATGGCCACGGTGAACTCCTCAGTGCGGGGGTGGTGGGGCACCCGGTGTACCGGTACCGGGTGCCCCACCGGGGACTTGCTTTCTCAGGCCTTGTTCAGACCGGGGTACAGCGGGTGCTTGCCGGCCAGGGCCTTGACCCGGGCCTTCAGCGCCTCCGCGTCGTAGGACGGCTTCAGCGCCTGCGCGATCACGTCCGCGACCTCGGCGAAGTCCTCCGCCTGGAAGCCGCGGGTGGCCAGCGCGGGCGTGCCGATCCGCAGACCCGACGTCACCATCGGCGGACGCGGGTCGTTCGGGACGGCGTTGCGGTTGACCGTGATGCCCACCTCGTGGAGACGGTCCTCGGCCTGCTGCCCGTCCAGCTCGGAGTTACGCAGATCCACCAGGATCAGGTGCACGTCCGTACCGCCGGAGAGCACGTTCACGCCGGCCTCACGGGCGTCGGCGGCCGTCAGCCGCTCGGCGAGGATTCGCGCACCCTCCACCGTACGACGCTGCCGCTCCTTGAAGTCCTCGGAGGCGGCGACCTTGAAGGAGACCGCCTTCGCCGCGATCACATGCTCCAGGGGGCCGCCCTGGAAGCCCGGGAAGACGGACGAGTTCAGCTTCTTCGCGAACTCCTTCTTCGCCAGGATGATGCCGCCGCGCGGGCCGCCGAGGGTCTTGTGGGTGGTGGAGGTGACGACGTCCGCGTACTGCACCGGGTTCGGGTGGAGACCGGCGGCGACCAGGCCCGCGAAGTGCGCCATGTCGACCCACAGGTGCGCCTCGACCTCGTCGGCGATCCGGCGGAACTCGGCGAAGTCGAGCTGCCGCGGGTACGCCGACCAGCCCGCGATGATCACCTTCGGCCGGTGCTCCTTGGCCAGCCGCTCCAGCTCGGCCATGTCGACCAGGCCGGTCGCCGGGTCCACGTGGTAGGCGACCACGTCGAACTGCTTGCCGGAGAAGTTCAGCCGCATGCCGTGGGTGAGGTGCCCGCCGTGCGCCAGGTCCAGGCCGAGGATGGTGTCCCCGGGCTGGGCGAGCGCGAACAGGGCGGCCTGGTTGGCGGAGGCGCCCGAGTGCGGCTGCACGTTGGCGTACTCGGCGCCGAACAGCTCCTTGACCCGGTCGATGGCGATCTGCTCGGCGACGTCGACGTGCTCGCAGCCGCCGTAGTAGCGGCGGCCCGGGTAGCCCTCGGCGTACTTGTTGGTCAGGACCGAGCCCTGCGCCTCCATGACCGCGAGCGGAGCGAAGTTCTCCGAGGCGATCATCTCCAGGGTGGACTGCTGGCGCTCCAGCTCGGCGTCGACCGCGGCGGCGATCTCCGGGTCCAGCTCGTGCAGGGACGTGTTCAGGACAGTCATACGGCTACGACTCCTCAGCCGGCGGTGTGGGCGACGTACTCGTCGGCGGAGAGCAGGTCGGCCGGCTCGTCCGTGACGCGTACCTTGAACAGCCAGCCGCCCTCGAAGGGGGCGGAGTTCACCAGCGACGGGTCGTCGACGACGTCCTCGTTGATCGCGGTGACCTCACCGGTGACCGGCGAGTACAGGTCGGACACCGACTTGGTGGACTCCAGCTCGCCGCAGGTCTCGCCCGCGGTCACCGTGGAGCC
This sequence comes from Streptomyces sp. NPDC001843, assembly GCF_042891955.1. Taxonomy (NCBI): domain Bacteria; kingdom Bacillati; phylum Actinomycetota; class Actinomycetes; order Kitasatosporales; family Streptomycetaceae; genus Streptomyces; species Streptomyces sp. NPDC001843. The sequence continues at coordinate 296,794 of NZ_JBIATQ010000010.1, forward strand.
GACCTCGGGGAGCTGGGCGTAGACGACGTCGCCGAGCGCGTTGGCCGCGAACTCGGTGATGCCGACCGTCGAGACGCCGTCCTCGGCGGCCGACAGCCACTCGTGCTCCTTGCTGTAGCGCAGCTGCTGGGGGTTGCTCATGGCCTGAATTCTCCTGTACGCGGGGGAGTGCTGGTGAAAGCGGGACTGCTGGAAACTTCTGTGAGCAGCGGAAATGTGCGCAGGGTCACGTTCGGACGCCGGTGCACCCGCCCAGTGTCTACTTCTGCCGCTTGTAGAACGGCAGTGCCACGACTTCGTACGGTTCGTGGCTGCCCCGGATGTCCACGCCGACGCCCGGTGTGCCCGGCGCCGAGTGCGCCGCGTCGACGTAGGCCATGGCGATGGGCTTGCCCAGGGTGGGGGAGGGCGCGCCGGAGGTGACCTCGCCGATCACCTTGCCGCCGGCGACCACCGGGTACCCGGCGCGCGGGACCCGGCGGCCCTCGGCGACCAGGCCGACCAGGACGCGCGGCGGGTTCTGCTCGGCGCGCGAGGCGGCCTCGGCCAGCGCCTCGCGGCCCACGAAGTCGCCCTCCTTCTCGAACTTCACCACCCGGCCGAGCCCGGCGTCGAAGGGCGTGAGGGAGGTGCTGAGCTCGTGCCCGTACAACGGCATGCCCGCCTCCAGGCGCAGCGTGTCCCGGCAGGACAGGCCGCAGGGCACCAGCCCGACGCCCTCGCCGGCCTTGCTCAGCGCCTGCCACAGCTCGACCGCGTGCTCGGGCTTCACGAAGAGCTCGAAGCCGTCCTCGCCGGTGTAGCCGGTGCGCGCGATGAGCGCCGGGACGCCGGCGACGGTCCCGGGCAGGCCGGCGTAGTACTTCAGGCCGTCGAGGTCGGCGTCGGTGAGGGACCCCAGGATGCCGGGGGACTCGGGGCCCTGGACGGCGATCAGCGCGTAGGCGTCCCGGTCGTCACGGACCTCGGCGTCGAAGCCGGCGGACCGCTCGGTCAGGGCGTCGAGCACCACCTGGGCGTTGGAGGCGTTGGCCACCACCATGAACTCGGTCTCGGCCAGGCGGTAGACGATCAGGTCGTCCAGGATGCCGCCGTCGGCCCGGCAGATCATGGTGTAACGGGCACGGCCGACACCGACCGAGGCGATGTTCCCGACGAGGGCGTGGTTCAGCAGGGCGGCGGCCTGCGGGCCGGTCACGGTGATCTCACCCATGTGGGAGAGGTCGAAGAGCCCGGCCCTGGTCCGCACGGCGAGGTGCTCGTCGCGCTCGGAGCCGTAGCGCAGCGGCATGTCCCAGCCGGCGAAGTCGGTCATCGTCGCGCCGAGCGAGCGATGCAGCGCATCGAGCGCGGTACGGCGGGGTTGGGTACTGCTCATCGGTCGTCTCCCAAGGTATGGGGGCACCTCCCGCGCGAGCTCGTTCGAGCGTGGGGGAAGGTGAGGAAAGTTCCTCCCCATCTGTCATCGGAACCTGAGAGGTTCGCCATGATCACCCCGAGGGGAGGCACGGCTTGCACCTTGGGTGGGGTCGCTGTCACAGCGGCCCGCTTTTCAGATGTGCCTCACCCGCGCGGTGACGGGGCCTGAGAGATTCAAGGGAGGGACTTGCTCCTTCGGCGCCCCGGCGAAGCTGCTGCCCGGGGACTCTCCCGCGCGGATTCAAACGGCCGGTATGCAGTTGGCGGGCACACTATAGCGCGTCACTTGTGACCGGGCTGTGGCACTACGAGCACCGAATCGGGAGACACCGTGCATTACCTTCTCTTTACATTCGGTGGGGAGAACCTTTCCTGACCACAGGGAGGACGATCACGGTGAACAGGACCTCGGCCTACGCGGCGACCACGGGCGTCGCGGTGCCCCGGCAGCCCGCCGCCCCGGCCCGCGAGCGGCGCGCATCCCGCCCGGCACCCGTCGTCCGCGACCTGCGCGACCGCGCCGGACACAGCCCGCACGGCCTGCTCTTCGGCCCCCGCGACCTGGTCGTGGTCACCGGCCTGCCCGGCAGCGGCAAGTCCACCCTGATGCACCGTGCCGTCGACGGCATCCGCATCGACTCCCAGGACGCCCGCGACCACTGGGAACACCGCATGCCCCGCTTCCTCCCCTACGTGGTGTACCGCCCCCTGGTCCGCCTCGCCCACTACGCGAGACTGCGCCGCGCCCTGCACACCGGCGAGGGCGTCGTCGTACACGACTGCGGCACGCAGTCCTGGGTGCGCGGCTGGCTGTCCCGCGAAGCCCGGCGCCGGGGCGGCACCCTGCACCTGCTGCTGCTCGACGTTCCGCCCGCCACGGCCCGGCACGGCCAGCGCGAGCGCGGCCGGGGCGTCTCCCGGTACGCCTTCCTGCGCCACCGCAGGGCGGCCGCCCGGCTGCTGCGCGCGGTGGAGCGGGGCGAACTGCCCCAGGGCTGCGGCTCGGCGGTGCTGCTCGACCGGGACGCGGCCGACGTGCTGCGCGGGATCGGCTTCGCGGACCGATGAGACCCCCGAACCGGGCACAGGTACCCGCTAGCCTTTCAGCCACAACAGTTGGTCCCAGCAGGCGGTAGGCAGATGGACTTCCCGGCGGACTTTCCCGCGGACTTCCCGGCACAGACACACCCACATCCGCACGGAGGATGGCCCGGCAACGAGCTGGAGGAGGTGCTGTCGGCGTCGTTCGGCATCCCCTCGGCAGGCGGCCGGATCATCGAGGTCCTGGGCCGGAGCTTCCTGTGGATCCCGCTGCCGAACGGCCGCGGCGCGCACGGCGGCCCGCTCGACCTGCCCACGATGGAGATCGACGGCCAGGCGTACGTACCGGTCTTCAGCTCCGAGGAGCAGTTCCGCCAGGTCGTCGGCGCCCACATGGCGTACACCATCGCCCCCGCCGTGGAGTTCGCCCGTGGCCTGCCCCCGCAGGCCGGCATCGTCGTCAACCCGGACGGCATGGTGGGCGTCCCCCTCCCGCCGTCCGCGGTGGCCGAGCTGTGCCGCGCCGGACGCACCCCGCTGGACGGCCCCGCGAGCGGCGGCCGGGTCCGCCTCTACGAACCCGACTGGCAGGACGACCCGATCGACTTCCTCGCCGCCGCCTCCGCCGAGTTCGCGGCGATCGGGGTCGTCCTCACCGCCCGCCGCTGCCTCGCCGCCATCGAGACGGCCGACCCGGTCATGTTCATCGGCGTCGAGCTCTCCCAGTGGGAGGGCGACCTGAGGGCCCTGCCCCTCGAAGCGCTGGGCCGGGCGCTGGGGCGGGCCCCGGTCCGGTGGCCGGTCAACCTGGTCCTGCTGGACGTGACCGACGACCCGGTGGGCGACTGGCTGAAGACGAGCGTGCGGCCCTTCTACCAGTACGGTCACTGAGCCGCCCGGGCACGGGAGACCACGGCCCATCCACACCGCCGACGGACCGGCAGTCCGAAGTTCGTGGGCGCTTAAGCTGATGCCAAACGCGGGGCAACTTCTCGAAGGGGCGGTAAGACAGGTGAGCGCGAGCCGCAGCGGCAGCGTCGAGCACATGCTGCGCCAGGTGACGCCCGGGCGTTACGACGCCTACGAGGCACTCCTCAGGGCGCTCGCGACCCCGGCTTCCGGCCAGGTGTGGATGCTCCTGTGGCACGGCCAGGCAGGCTCCCCCGACGCCCAGTACGGGAACATGGAGGTGGACGGCTTCGGCTACGCCCCTTGCGTCACCTCCGCCCAGGAGCTGTCGGCCAGCGGCTGGAACCGGTCCTACGAAGTGGTCGACGCGGTCGACGTGGCCCGCACCCTCTACCCGGACCACTACGGCCTCTGGCTCAACCCGCACGCCCCGGGCGGCGGCGTCGGCGTCCCCTGGCTCGACCTGCGCCGCATCGCCACCGGCCTGGACCGCCAGCCCGCCGGCCCGCTGAGCCTGTCGGAACCGGGTATCGAGGTCCCGCAGTTCTACGCCCTGCTCGCGCAGAACGCGCACCGCACTCCGGCGGTCCGTTCGCTGCGCCGAGCCTGGGTGCAGCCCGCGCTCGGGGCGCCGTACCTCGCCATCGGCCTCGACGTGTACGACGCCTCGCCGCCGGCCGTGGACTCGGTGCGCGCGATGATGCAGCAGTCCATCGGGGCGGTCCCGGACGGGCTGCCGGTGTCGACCGTCGCGATGTCCGACGAGTACGACCCCGTCGCCCTGTGGATGCGGGCCAAGGCCCGCCCGTTCTACGACCGCGAGGCACACGCCCCCGCCCAGCCCCCGGCCCCGGCCGCCGGGTACGGTTACCCGACCGCGCCGGGCGGCTACTGAGCACCGGCGAGCGCATGGGGGCTCCGCGTTCCATCTGCCGCACCGGGTTGACACATTTCTTCGCGCGTAGATCGCCGCCGATGGTCATGAAATGACCGGAATAAAGCCTCTTGTCCCGACTGGCCCGCGTCCGGGGGTCGTTACCCACTGTTCGGATAACGGAATCCCCCGAACAGCATCACGGTTACGCATACTTTCCCCGCCAGCTCTGGCGGGTGATCGCGACGACGCTGAAGACTCGCGACTCAGGCACGAGGTCGCTGACCTCGTGATCGAGTGTGCAAGTCGACAAAGCCGCAATCCGCGGCAGGCGCAGGCCGGTCACCACCGGCGAGAGGGGTCGGGTCACTGTGACCGCACCGATCGAGACCACCGGGGCGGCAGCCGAGGCACAGCCGGAAGCTGTGCTCGAGGGTGCCGGTAAGGGGCAGATCGAGGGCCGTTCCCTTGGGCAGATCGCCTGGACGCGGTTCAAGAGGGACAGAGTCGCGGTGGCCGGCGGCGTCATCGTGATCCTGCTGATCCTGGTCGCGATCCTCTCGCGCCCGATCCAGGCGATGTTCGGCCTCGACCCCAACGCCTTCCACCAGGACCTGATCGTGCCCGACACCTCGCTGCCCAAGGGCGGCATGGGCGGCATGAGCCTCGATCACCCGCTGGGCGTCGACCCGAAGTTCGGCCGGGACATCGCCACCCGCATCCTGGAGGGCTCCTGGGTGTCGCTGGTGGTCGCCTTCGGCGCCACGATCCTGTCCAACGTGATCGGCGCCATCATGGGTGTCGTCGCCGGCTACTACGGCGGACGGGTCGACTCGGTCATCAGCCGGCTGATGGACACCTTCCTCGCCTTCCCCCTCCTGCTCTTCGCCATCGCCATCTCCGCCACCCTCCAGGGCGGCGCGTTCGGCCTCAACGGACTGCCGCTCCACCTGAGCGTGCTCATCTTCGTCATCGGCTTCTTCAACTGGCCCTACCTGGGCCGGATCGTGCGAGGCCAGACCCTCGCCCTGCGCGAGCGCGAGTTCGTGGACGCCGCCCGCGGCATGGGTGCCAAGGGCCCGTACATCCTCTTCCGCGAGCTGATGCCGAACCTGGTCGGCCCGATCATCGTCTACTCGACGCTGCTCATCCCGACCAACATCCTCTTCGAGGCGTCGCTGAGCTTCCTCGGCGTCGGCATCCAGCCCCCGCAGGCGTCCTGGGGCGGCATGCTCCGGGAGGCCGTCACGTACTACCAGGTCGATCCCCAGTACATGATCGTGCCCGGACTCGCCATCTTCATCACCGTCCTGGCGTTCAATCTGCTCGGTGACGGTCTCCGCGACGCTCTCGACCCCCGCAGCCGCTAGGCAGCCCCCGAGAGTCCATCAAGTTTCCGATCAATGGAGGGGAAGCAGACCATCATGCGAAGGTCAGCACTGGCCGCGGTTGCGGCCATCGGCTCCGCCAGCCTGCTCGTTGCAGGTTGCAGCAAGGCCGATGACAACAAGGACGGCGGCGCGCCGAAGGCGGCCGGTGCCAACAAGGCGACCACGGGTGTCGTCAACGCGTCCGACAAAAAGGGTGGCACGGTCACCTATGAGATGTCGGACGTGCCGGACTCGTTCGACCCGGGCAACACGTACTACGCGTACATGTACAACTTCAGCCGGCTCTACGCGCGCCCGCTGATGACGTTCCAGCCCGGCCCCGGCGAGAAGGGCAACACCCTCGTTCCGGACCTCGCTGCCAGCAAGGGTGTTTCGAGCGACGGCGGCAAGACCTGGACGTACAAGCTGCGTCCGGGCCTGAAGTACCAGGACGGCACGCCGATCACCTCGAAGGACGTCAAGTACGCCGTCGAGCGGTCGAACTTCGCGCGTGACGTGCTCTCGCTCGGCCCGAACTACTTCCAGCAGTTCATGAAGGACGGCGACAAGTACAAGGGTCCGTACAAGGACAAGAGCGCCAAGGGCCTGTCCTCGATCGAGACCCCGGACGACACCACGATCGTCTTCCACCTGAACCGTTCCTTCCAGGAGTTCGACTACCTGGTCGCGGCCCCCCAGACGGCTCCGGTGCCCCAGGCCAAGGACGACGGCGTCGACTACGTCAAGCACATCGTCTCCTCCGGCTCCTACCAGTTCCAGAGCTACCAGGAGGGCAAGCAGGTCGTCCTGGTCCGCAACAAGAACTGGGACCCGAAGACCGACCCGCTGCGCAAGCAACTGCCGGACAAGATCGTCGTCAACCTGAAGGTCAACGGCGAGACGATCGACAAGGACCTGCAGTCCGGCGACGCCACCGTCGACCTCGCCGGCACCGGCGTCCAGGCCTCTACCCAGGCCAGCATCCTCAACTCGGCGGACGGCAAGGCCAGCACCGACAACGCCTACGGCGGCCGCCTCGTCTACGCGGCGATCAACACCAAGGTCAAGCCGTTCGACAACATCGAGTGCCGCAAGGCCGTCGAGTACGCCATCGACAAGGTCTCCGTGCAGACCGCCGAGGGCGGCCCGATCCGCGGTGACATCGCCAGCACCGTGCTCCCGCCGGACATCCCCGGCTACGAGAAGGCCGACGTCTACGCGACGCCGGGCAACAAGGGTGACGTCGCCAAGGCCAAGGAGCACCTGAAGGCCTGTGGCAAGACGTCGATCACGACCAACATCACGGCCCGCTCCGACCGCCAGCAGGAGGTCGACGCGGCCACGGCGATCATCAGCTCGCTGAAGAAGGTCGGCATCAACGCCAGCCTGAAGCAGTACCCGCAGGGCAAGTACTTCACCGACTACGCGGGTGTGCCGAAGTTCACCGAGAAGAACAACGTCGGCATCATGATGATGCAGTGGGGCGCCGACTGGCCGTCCGGCTACGGCTTCCTGCAGCAGATCCTGAACAGCAAGGCCATCAGCCAGTCCGGCAACACGAACCTGTCGCAGTTCGAGAACAAGGGCGTCGACGCCAAGCTGGCCCAGGCGATCGCCACCCCGGACCTGGCCGCCCGCAACAAGCTGTACGGCGAGATCGACAAGGCCACCATGGACCAGGCGGTCATCGTCCCGCTGACCTACTTCAAGGTCCTGCTGTACCGCTCCCCCTGGGCGACCAACGTGACCTCCACGTCGGCCTTCAGCGGTCAGTACGACTACCTCAACCTCGGCACCACGAAGAAGTAGCAGCCCCGGAAGGCAGGTGAAGGCATTGGTGCCCGCGGGCTTCGCGGCCCGCGGGCACCAGCGCCGGTCCCCGTGATCTCGTACATCCTCCGTCGGACGGTGGCGGCAGTGATCCTGCTGCTGGTCGTCTCCGCGGTCACCTTCGCCATCTTCTTCCTGCTGCCGAGACTGGCCGGTCAGACAGCGGACCAGCTGGCACAGCAGTACATCGGCAAGAGCCCGTCGAAGGCGGACATCGCCGCGGTCAAGCACAACCTCGGTCTGGACCAGCCCGTCTACGTCCAGTACTGGCACTTCATCAAGGGGATCCTGGCCGGCGCCGACTACAGCGTCGGTCCCAGCACGGTGCACTGCAACGCACCCTGCTTCGGCTACTCCTTCAAGACCCACGAGGCGGTCTGGCCGAAGCTCGTCGACCGCCTTCCGGTGACCCTGTCGCTGGCCGCGGGTGCCGCCGTGCTGTGGCTGGTCTCCGGTGTCGTGATCGGCGTCATCTCCGCGCTGAAGCCGCGCTCGGTCTTCGACCGCACCTTCATGGGCGTCGCGCTCGCCGGTGTCTCGCTGCCCATGTTCTTCACGGGCAACCTGGCGATCCTGCTCTTCACCTACCAGTGGCCGATCTTCGGCCGCACCTACGTCCCGCTCACCGAGAATCCCGCACAGTGGGCCAACACCCTCTTCCCGGCGTGGTGTTCGCTCGCCCTGCTGTACTCCGCCATCTACGCGCGGCTGACCCGCTCGGGCATGCTGGAGACGATGAACGAGGACTTCATCCGCACGGCCCGTGCCAAGGGCCTGCGTGAGCGCAAGGTCGTCGTCCGGCACGGACTGCGCGCCGCGCTCACCCCCATCATCACCGTCTTCGGCATGGACCTCGGTCTGCTGCTCGGCGGCGCGGTGATCACCGAGACCGTGTTCTCGCTGCACGGCATCGGTGAGTACGCGGTGGAGGGCATCACCGACAACGACCTGCCCCCCATCCTCGGCGTGACCCTGCTCGCCGCCTTCTTCGTCGTGATCGCAAATCTCCTGGTGGACCTGCTCTACGCGGCCGCCGACCCGCGGGTGAGGCTCTCGTGACCGAACTCTCCAAGACCGGCGCCGCAGTGGGCGAACCCACCTCCGGCAAGGCACCCGAGGCCTTCCTCGAGGTCCGCGACCTCAAGGTGCACTTCCCGACCGACGACGGCCTGGTCAAGTCCGTCGACGGGCTCAGCTTCTCGCTGGAGAAGGGCCGGACCCTCGCCGTCGTCGGCGAGTCCGGCTCCGGCAAGTCGGTCACCTCGCAGGCCATCATGGGCCTGCACCGGCTCGGCGCGCGCGGCAAGAACGTGCGGATGTCCGGCGAGATCTGGCTGGACGGCAAGGAACTGGTCTCCGCCGCCCCGGACGAGGTGCGCAAGCTGCGCGGCCGCGAGATGGCGATGATCTTCCAGGACCCGCTGTCCGCGATGCACCCGTACTACAAGGTCGGCGACCAGATCGTCGAGGCCTACCGGGTCCACAACGACGTCAGCAAGAAGGTCGCTCGCAAGCGCGCCATCGAGATGCTCGACCGGGTCGGCATCCCGGAGCCCGCCAAGCGCGTCGACGGCTACCCGCACGAGTTCTCCGGCGGTATGCGCCAGCGCGCCATGATCGCCATGGCGCTGGTCAACAACCCCGAACTGCTCATCGCGGACGAGCCGACCACCGCTCTCGACGTGACCGTCCAGGCGCAGATCCTCGACCTGATCAGGGACCTGCAGAAGGAGTTCGGCTCCGCGGTCATCATGATCACCCACGATCTCGGCGTGGTCGCGGAGATCGCCGACGACGTCCTGGTGATGTACGGCGGCCGGTGCGTGGAGCGCGGCCCGGCCAACGAGGTCTTCGAGCAGCCGCAGCACCCCTACACCTGGGGCCTGCTCGGCTCGATGCCCCGCATCGACCGCGAGACCTCCGAACGGCTCATCCCGGTCAAGGGTCAGCCGCCGAGCCTCATCAACGTCCCCTCGGGCTGCGCCTTCCACCCGCGCTGCCCGTACGCGGACATTCCCAAGGGGAACGTCACCCGCACGGTGCGCCCCGAGCTGGAGCAGGTGAGCAGCGGGCACTGGAGCGCCTGCCACCTCTCGGCGGAGGACCGTACGCGGATCTGGACCGAAGAGATTGCGCCGAAGCTGTGAGTGAGACGACGAAGACCGGGGCGACGAGCGGGTCCGCCGATGGCGAGGTGCTGCTCAAGGTCGAGGGCCTGACCAAGCACTTCCCGATCAAGAAGGGCATTCTCCAGCGCCAGGTCGGCGCGGTGAAGGCCGTCGACGGCATCGACTTCGAGGTGCGCAAGGGCGAGACCCTGGGCGTGGTCGGCGAGTCGGGCTGCGGCAAGTCGACCATGGGCCGGGTCATCACCCGCCTCCAGGACCCGACCGGCGGCACGATCACCTTCGACGGGCAGGACATCACCCGGCTCAGCACCGGGGACATGCGCCCGCTGCGCCGCGACATCCAGATGATCTTCCAGGACCCGTACGGCTCCCTGAACCCCCGTCACACCATCGGCTCGATCGTCTCGGCGCCGTTCCGGCTGCAGGGCGTGGAGCCCGAGGGCGGGGTGAAGAAGGAGGTCCAGCGGCTGCTGTCGCTGGTGGGTCTCAGCCCCGAGCACTACAACCGCTACCCGCACGAGTTCTCCGGCGGTCAGCGCCAGCGCATCGGCATCGCCCGCGCGCTGGCCCTGAAGCCGAAGCTGGTGGTGGCCGACGAGCCGGTGTCCGCGCTGGACGTGTCGATCCAGGCGCAGGTCGTGAACCTGATGGACGACCTCCAGGAGGAGCTCGGCCTCACCTACGTGATCATCGCGCACGACCTCTCCGTGGTCCGGCACGTCTCGGACCGCATCGCGGTGATGTACCTCGGCAAGATCGTCGAGCTGGCCGACCGCACCTCGCTGTACGAGGCGCCGATGCACCCGTACACCAAGGCGCTGATGTCGGCGGTGCCGGTGCCGGACACCAAGCGCCGGGGCGCGAAGAGCGAGCGCATCCTGCTCAAGGGTGACGTACCGTCCCCGATCGCGCCGCCGAGCGGCTGCCGCTTCCACACCCGGTGCTGGAAGGCGACGGAGATCTGCAAGACGACCGAGCCGCAGCTCGTGGAGCTGAGGCCCGGCCAGCGCGTGGCCTGCCACCACCCGGAGAACTTCGCCGACCAGGCCCCGCAGGACACGGTGCTGCTGTCCGCCGCCAAGGAGGCCTCGGAGCTGGTACCGGACGCGGTGCTGGAGGAGTCCGCGGAGACGTCCGCCGCCGTCGCGGCGGCGACCTCCGCCGACGCCGACGCCCCCGCCGAGGCTAAGGTCCCGGGCCCCCGGTCCGCCGAGACCGGCACCGAAGCGGAAGCCGAAGCCGACGCGGAAGCCGAAGCCCCGGCCGCGGAGACCGCGGCGGATGCGGCGCCCTCCGGCGTGAAGACCGGCCCCGGCGCCAAGACCACGGCCGACACCTCGACGTCCGACGCCGACGGCCCCGCTGAGGAGCCGGCCGCCGCCACCGGTGCCGCGGCCGACGGGCCCGCCGAGGAGCCGGAGGCCGTCGCCGAGCAGACCGGCCGGGACGCCGAGGCGGCCCGGGATGCCGAGGCCGAATCCGCCGAGCCGGCGGGAGACGGGTCCCAGGAGTCAACCGAGAAGTAGCACATGACAACTCGGCAAAGTCATGTACATGCATGAACGGGAGAGCGCAGAGTCGTCCGTGTCCGTCTGATGATCGACACGATCGAAAGGGACGACCATGGCACTCTCCCGTTCCGCACGTTTAGCGGCCCTCGCCACCGCGGCGGCCTCGTTCCTCGCCATCGGCGCCGCCTCCGCCCCCACCCCCGGCGGGTCCGGCATCGGCGACAGCTACTTCCCGCAACTGGGCAACGGCGGCTTCGACGCCCGCCACTACGACCTGACCGTGGCCTACGACCCGGACACCGACCGCCTCGACGGCCGGACCACGCTCACCGCGCGCGCCAAGCAGGCCCTCTCGTCCTTCGACCTCGACCTGCAGAAACTCGAGGTCACGAAGGTCGAGGTGAACGGCAGACGCGCCAAGTTCACCCGCGACGGCGACGAGCTGCGGATCACCCCACGCAGCCCCCTGCGCAAGGGCCGGACCTTCACCGCCACCGTCACCTACGGCGGCGTGCCCGAGCCCCTCGGCGGTCCCATCGTCTTCGGTTCGAACTACGGCTGGATGAAGACCGCCGACGGTGTCTTCGTCGCCTGTGAACCCAACGCCGCCTCCACCTGGTTCCCGTCCAGCGACCACCCTTCCGACAAGGCCACCTACGACATCCGTATCAAGGCCCCCAAGGGCCTGACCGGTGTCTCCAACGGCCGGCTGGTCCGGACGTACGACAAGGGCGGCTCGACGTACACCCACTGGCGCGAGAGCAGGCCCATGGCGACCTACCTCGCGACCGCCACCATCGGGAAGTTCGACGTGCGGACGGGGAAGACCCCCTCCGGCATCCCGATCTACGTCGCCATCGACCCGGTGCTGAAGAACAGCAACAGCGTCGACGTGTACGGCGTCACCGCCGCCGCCACGGACTACTGGTCGCAGGTCTTCGGTCCGTACCCGTTCGAGGAGACCGGTGCGATCGTCGACGACATGCCCGAGGCCGGGTTCTCGCTGGAGGTGCAGAGCAAGCCCGCCTACTCCGCCGTGCGCAACGAGTCCACGATCGTGCACGAGCTCGCCCACCAGTGGTTCGGCGACTCGGTCAGCGTGGCGCAGTGGAAGGACATCTGGCTGAACGAGGGCTTCGCCACCTACGCCCAGTGGCTGTGGGCGGAACACCAGGGCACCCGCTCGGCACACGACTCCTTCAGGGCCGGCTACGACTCCCGCCCCGCCGACTCCGCCTTCTGGCAGATCAAGGTCGCCGACCCGCAGCGGGACACCATGTTCTCCTCCGCCGTCTACCAGCGCGGCGCGATGACACTGCAGGCCCTGCGGGAGCGGATCGGGGACACCGCGTTCTTCAGGCTGCTGCCCGCCTGGACGAAACTCCACCGGTACGGCAACGCCGACACCGCCGACTTCATCCGCCTCGCCGAGAAGATCAGCGGACAGCGGCTCGACGACCTGTTCCGGACCTGGCTGTTCACCACGGGCAAACCGGCCCTGTGAGCCGCGCTTCGACGAGCTGCGCGGCGTAAGGGCCGCTCACCCTGACGAGTGAGAATGTCAGGGTGCTCCAGCAACTCTTCAGTCCCTCCGTCCAGCACACCCTCGACGTCGTCGGCATCTTCGTCTTCGCGATCTCCGGTGCTCTGCTGGCCGTCCGCAAGAACTTCGACGTCTTCGGCATCGCCGTCCTCGCCGAGGTCACCGCGCTGGGCGGGGGGCTGTTCCGGGACATCGTGATCGGTGCCGTACCACCGGCCGCCTTCACGGACCTGGGCTACTTCCTCACTCCGCTGCTCGCCGCACTCGTCGTCTTCTTCCTGCACCCGCACGTGGAGCGCATCCAGGCGGCGGTGCTCGTCTTCGACGCGGCCGGCCTCGGTCTGTTCTGCGTGGCCGGCACGACCAAGGCGTACGACTACGGCCTCAACCTCACCGCCTCGGCCACCCTGGGCCTGGCCACCGCCGTCGGTGGCGGTGTGCTCAGGGACGTACTCGCCAACGAGGTGCCCTCGCTGCTGCGCTGGGACCGCGACCTGTACGCGGTCCCGGCGATCGTCGGGGCCACGATGGTCGCGCTGTGCATCCACTACGACGTGCTGACTCCGTACACCACCGCCCTCGCCGTCGTCACGGCTTTCGTGCTGCGCCTGCTCGCGATGCGGTTCCACTGGCGAGCGCCGCGTGCGTGGAACCGACGGTCGACGGTGACCGAGGAGTAGAGCCGCCCGTGGCCGCCGTCCGCGGCCGGTTCTGGCCCATCTGCAGGGTCAGCCACCGGAAGGACGGCACCACCTGGGGCCGCCACAGTGCCATGGTGTGACCACCGGCGCTGCGCGGCAGGAACACCACGTGCACGGTCGTCGGCGCCTCGGCGATCGATTGCAGGGCCACGCCCGCCTGGTAGCCGTCCCCGGACTCGCCGGAGACGTAGAGCGCGACCCGGGGCGGTACGGCGGCCCTCTTGAGCAGCAGGTACGGGTTGTTCGCCGCGCGCAGGGCCGGGCTCTGCGCGGCGAGCGAGTTGCGTTCGCCGATCGGGTCGTTGTACCCGGACAGGCTCACCGCGGCCCGGTAGCGGTCGGGATGGGCGACGGCCAGCTTGACCGCGCAGTGTGCGCCCGCCGAGTACCCGGCGACCGCCCAGCCGGACGGCGCCGGTTCGGCGCGGAAGTTGTCCATGACCATCTTGGGCACGTCGATGCTCAGCCAGCTGTCCGCGTTCACCGTGCCCGGGATGTTGGCGCAGCCCGTGTCCACCCCGGCCAGCAGGTTGGTGCGCGGCGCCACCAGGATGAACGGGGCCACCTGCCCGTCCTTCATCAGCGGCAGCAACTGCTCGTGCACCTTCAGTGAGCCGAACCAGGCCTTCGCCGAGCCGGGGTAGCCCGGCAGCAGCTCCACGACAGGGAACTTGCGGTGCCGGTAGGCGGGCTCGCCGTACTGCGGCGGCAGCCAGACGTAGACCTCGGCGTTCACTCCTGACACCCTGCCCTTGAGCTGGGTGACCCGGACCCCGCCGGCCGCGCGCATGCCCGGGCCGTCGGCGGTCTGGAAGGCCTGCTTGACCTTGGGCAGTCGTTTGAACGCTATGCCGCCGGTGCCGTCCCGGCCGAGGTCGGCGGCCTGCTGGACGTGATTGCCGGTGCCCAGCAGGTCGGCCCAGTTGTCGTACAGGTTGTTGGAGTTGTTGACGAGGATGAACACCAGTGTGACCGCCGTGCCCTGGACGAACAGCAGCATCAGCACCCGGGCCGCGACGCGCAGCGCCTTGGGCCCCCGCATCCTCGACCACAGGGCGAGCGGCAGCAGGAGGGCGACGACGGACAGCACGATGGTCGTGTAGAGAAACGCAGTCCCGGTGAGGCTCATGTCCTCATAGAGGGGGACGGGGGTCTCCGGGTTACGGGCCTGTCCGGACACTTACCTAGATATTGCCGGGATCTCACCCGGCAGGGCGGATCTTCATCATGCGCAGCACAACAGTCGCACAAAGCTACCGCTTAGTAATTTCCTGTTGTACGGTTCACCCATGCCAGAAGCAGCTTCCGTTCCCGCGGCCCTGATCGGTGACAGCGAGTTCGACCGCGACACCGCGGTCACCCGGCGCGAGCCCGGCATCTACGACATCGACCTCTCCGCCGGCTGGACCATCATCAACGCCGTCAACGGCGGCTATCTGCTGGCGGTCCTGGGCCGTGCCCTCGCGGACACCCTCCCGCACCCCGACCCGTTCACCATCTCGGCGCACTACCTCACCGCCTCCCAGCCGGGCCCCGCGGTCGTGCGCACCGAGACCGTCCGCACCGGCCGCACCCTCTCCACCGGCCAGGCGTCCCTCTTCCAGTACGACGAGGCGGGAGCCGAGGTGGAGCGGATCCGTGTCCTCGCCTCCTACGGCGACCTCGACTCCCTCCCGGACGACGTCCGTACGACGGCCACGCCGCCGGCGATCCCGCCCATGGACCAGTGCTTCGGCCCGGAAGACGGTCCGGCCCCGGTCGAGGGCAGCTCCGCCATCACCGACCGCCTGATGCTCAAGCTGGACCCGGCCACCCTGGGCTGGGCGCTCGGCGCCCCCTCCGGCAAGGGCGAGATGCGCTCCTGGTTCGGTCTCGCCGACGGCCGCGACGCCGACCCCCTCTCCCTGCTCCTCGCGGTCGACGCCCTGCCGCCGACCGCCTTCGAACTCGGCATCGCCGGCTGGGTCCCGACGGTCGAACTGACCGTCCACGTACGCCACCGTCCCGCGCCCGGCCCGCTGCGGGTGGCGATCACCACCCGCAACCTGGCCGGCGGCTTCCTCGAGGAGGACGCCGAGGTCTGGGACAGCGCGGACCGCCTGGTCGCCCAGTCCCGCCAGCTGGCCCGGGCCAGGCTCGC
The DNA here is from genome assembly GCF_042891955.1 of Streptomyces sp. NPDC001843. Lineage (NCBI taxonomy): Bacteria > Bacillati > Actinomycetota > Actinomycetes > Kitasatosporales > Streptomycetaceae > Streptomyces > Streptomyces sp. NPDC001843. The sequence continues at coordinate 312,261 of NZ_JBIATQ010000010.1, forward strand.
CTGAGCGGTTCGGTTCGCGGCCGAGCCAGGCGGCCAGCCGGGCGTAGGAGTTGGCGTCTTCGGGTGCCGGGCGTACGTCGCCGAAGGGTGCGTCCGTGTCGCGTCCCGGGTCGGGCAGGACGCGGCCGGGGGGGCGAGTGCGAACTCGGCGAGCGCCGGGTCGAGTTCGTGGGGGTGGCCGAGGGACTCGGACAGGTCCCAGGTGTGGGTCACCAGCTCCATGGCGCTGTGTCCGATGTGCGGCTGGCGCCGCGTGGCGGACAGGGTGGTGGGGTCAGTCCCGGCTGAGTGGGGTGCGGCCGAGTCAGGCGGCCAGGAGGAAAGCGGGATCCGCACACGTACACCGTCGACCCCTACGGCCTGGTCGCCAAGGCGGGCGTCTGGTACCTGGTCGCCGACCGGCGGGGCGGGCCGCGGCTGTTCCGCGCCGACCGGGTGCACTCCGCCCGGGTGCTGGACGACCCGGTCCGCCGCCGTCCCGGCGTCGAACTCGCCGACGTCTGGGAGGTGCTGCGCCGCCAGGTCGAGGAGCCACCGGGAGGCCTGGAGGTAACCGTACGAGTGCGCCGGGAGCTCCTCGACATGTTCGTCCGCATGACGGCCTCCTCGCTGGCCGAAGTCCCCGAGGACACCGGGGAGGACGAGTGGGTGACGGCCCGGCTCAGGTACCCCTTCGTCCGCGCCGTCCGCCAACTGCTCGCGTTCTCGGACGCGGTGGAGGTCATCGCACCGCCCGAAGCGCGCGCCGAGCTGCTGACCGCGGCGCGCTCTGTCACGGACCTGTATCAGTGAGCAGGGCGGGATCGCGGCGGAAAGCCCAAGTGGGAGTGGGTTTTTGGGGCTCGCTTTACCCCCTGGACAGGGCGGTCACAGGAGGCGCTCAAGAACGCCCTAGGCGCCGTTGGTTGAGTGCCCGTCTCACGACTCGCTCATCTTTCCTGGAGTTGGCCCTCATGAACCGTGCACGTCTTCTCCCCGCCGTCGCGCTGCTCGCGATGTCCCCGCTGCTGCTGACCGCGTGCGGCTCGGACGACTCCTCGTCCTCTACGGGGGGCTCCGCCCAGCAGAGCTGTCAGCGGCCCTCCGGCATGCCGACCGGGGGAGCGTCCGGGCGCCCGAGCGGCGCGCCCTCCGGGGCGCCGACCGGGGCCGCCTCGGGCAAGCCGACCGGACGCCCCTCGGGCGCCCCCTCAGGCATGCCGAGCGGTGGGCCCGGCGGCGGTCGGGGCGGTCCCGGCGGGGGGCAGGGCGGGTGCGGCGGTCCCGGTGGCGGGCAGCCGGGCCAGGCCCAGCAGGGCTGACGGGGTTTCGTACCGCGGAGGCGGCGGGTTCCGGTGACGGGCTCGCCGCCTCCGCGCGTCTCCTCCCGGGTCAGTCCAGCCAGTGCCGGCGGCCGACGCTGATCAGCCGCAGCTGCCGGGTCGCCAACTGGGTGACGCGCTCCAGCTCGGCCTCGGAGGAGTCCGGCGCCTCCAGGGCCTCCAGGAAGAGGGAGGCCGTGATGATCATCTGGTCGACGTAGAGGTGCGCGAGCATCAGCAGGTCGTCGTCGTCCCACCCCTTCGCCTCCGGGTCCGTGGCCAGTTCGGTCCTCACCTCCTGGGCGAACCGGGCCAGCTGAGCGCGAATGGCCTCGCGCACCGGCTGGACCCCGCCGTGCCGCTCGCGGGCGATGAACCGGACGTGCGCGGGATGGGCCGCGACGTGGTGGGCGATCAACCGGACGACCCGGGCGATGCGGTCCTCGCTGTCGTCCGCCGAGGACACCGTCGTGCGCACCATCGGGTGCAGGCTGCCCAGCGCCTCGTCGACCAGGGCCACACCGAGGTCCGCGGTGGAGCGGAAGTGCCGGTAGAAGGCGGTCGGGGCGACCCCGACGGCGCGGGTGACCTCACGCAGGCCCAGGCTGCTCAGGCTCTGCTCCTCCAGCAGTCCCAGCGCCGCGTCCAGGAGCGCCTGCCGGGTCTTCTGCTTCTGGGCCTGCCGGACCCCGAGAGTGTGACTCATGTCATCCAGTTAACAACTGTTCTCCGTAAATGGAAAGCCGTGGGCGCGATAGACTCGGAAGTCAGTGAACAATTGTAACCACAACCGTTCACCGAAACTTCACGCCAGTACCCGGAGGGGGATCCACCCCATGTTGTTCATCGTCGCCGCTCTGCTGCTGCTCGGCGTGGTCATGGGCACGGTGGCTCACGCGCCGCTGACCGTCAGCGCCGTCGCCGCCGTCGTCATCGCCACCTGGCTCGCCGTCTTCGCGATCCGCGAGCGGCACGGCCGCCGGCGCACCACGTCCGCCAACTGACCCGCCCCCACCCGTCCATCCGTTCCGTCGGGAGCTGACCACCATGCAACTCACCGCACCGGCAACCCGCCGTACCGGTGTCCGCGACACCGACGGCATGGCCGTCGCGTCCTTCGTCCTGGGCCTCCTCGGTCTCCTCGTCCTCAACCTGTTCCTCGGCCCCGTCGCCATCGTCCTGGCGGGCGTCGCCCTGTGGCGTGGCACCACCCGGCGCGGCCGTGCCCTGCTCGGCATGACCCTGGGCGTCGCCGACCTGCTGGTCCTGCTGGCGTTCATGCAGGCGGACAACACCGTGTCCTGGGGCTTCTAGCGAGCTTCCAGGGAGCTTCTGGCGAGCCACCAGGGAGCTTCCGCCAAGCTCGACGAGTGGCGCGAACGCGTGGGCAGCGGCCGGGGACGAGCCGCGACCACCGCCGGGTCGCCCCGTAGAATCGGGCTCACCATGGCTTATCTCGACCACGCGGCGACCACCCCGATGCTCCCGGAAGCGGCGGAGGCACTGACCGCCCAGCTGAGCATCACCGGCAACGCGTCCTCCCTGCACGCCTCCGGCCGCACGGCCCGCCGGACGGTCGAGGAATCCCGCGAGACTCTCGCGGAGGCGCTGGGCGCGCGACCCAGCGAGGTGGTCTTCACCTCGGGCGGCACCGAGGCCGACAACCTCGCCGTCAAGGGCCTGTACTGGGCCCGCCGCGATGCCGAACCGGCCCGTACCCGCGTCCTGGCCAGCCCCGTCGAACACCACGCCGTCCTGGACGCCGTCCACTGGCTCGGCGAACACGAGGGCGCCACCGTCGAATACCTCCCCGTCGACGCCTACGGACGCGTCCACCCCGAGGCTCTGCGCGAGGCCATCGCCCGCAACCCCGACGACGTCGCCCTGGCCACCGTCATGTGGGCCAACAACGAGATCGGCACGATCCTGCCGGTCCGCGAACTGGCCGACGTCGCGGGCGAGTTCGGCATCCCCCTGCACGCCGACGCCGTCCAGGCCTTCGGCCAGGTCCCCGTCGACTTCGCCGCCTCCGGGCTCGCCGCCATGACCGTCTCCGGCCACAAGATCGGCGGCCCGTACGGCATCGGCGCCCTGCTCCTCGGCCGCGACCACACCCCCGTACCCGTGCTGCACGGCGGCGGCCAGGAGCGCCATGTCCGCTCCGGGACCCTCGACGTCCCGGCCATCGCCTCCTTCGCGGTGGCCGGCCGCCTCGCCGCCGAGCAGCGCGAGTGGTTCGCCCGTGAGATCGGCACCCTGCGCGACGCCCTGATCGACGCGGTCCGCACGGCCGTCCCCGACGCGATCCTGGGCGGCGACCCGGTGGACCGCCTCCCGGCCAACGCGCACTTCAGCTTCCCCGGCTGTGACGGCGACTCCCTGCTGCTGCTGCTCGACGCGCAGGGCATCGAGTGCTCCACCGGCTCCGCCTGCACCGCCGGCGTCGCCCAGCCCAGCCACGTCCTGCTGGCCACCGGCACCGATCCCGACCTGGCCCGCGGCACCCTCCGCTTCTCCCTCGGCCACACCTCCACCGAGGCGGACGTCGAGGCGGTCGCGAAGGCGATCGGCCCCGCGGTGGAGCGTGCGCGCGCCGCGGGGCTCACCTGATCGGCTGATCGGCGTCAGGACTCCGTCACCATCAGCGAGGCCATCATCCCCTCGTCCTCGTGCTGGAGGAGGTGGCAGTGGAGCATGTACATGTACGTGTCGTCGGCGAAGTCGGTGAACTCCATCGCGATCTCGATGGATCCGCCGCCCACCACCTCGTAGGTGTCGTACCAGCCGAGCTCGACTCCGCCGGGATCCTCGCCGTTGACGGAGACCAGCTGGTACGGCACGTCGTGCAGGTGGAAGGAGTGCTCGAGCTGCGTGCTGTTCTTGATCGTCCAGAGCTCCTTCGACCCGAGCGTCGTGCTGATCATGGCCATGGCGGACATGCTGGTCCCGGCCGAGCCGTTGATCGTCATGGTGGTGCCGCTCTGGCCGAGCGTGATCGTCCGGGCGGTGAAGTCGCTGGTGTCGTACCGCTCGATGGTGTTCAGCGTGCTCGGCAGGTCGTCCGGGGTGTCGGTGCCGGAGGCGGTGACGGCGAGCACGTCGTAGGTGCCGCTGCCGCCGCGGACCCAGCCGGTGGTGACCACGGCCTGCAGGGTGACGTCGTCCGACAGGTCCATCACGAACTCGGCGCGGGCGCCCGCCACGAGCCGGATGGAGTCCACGGCGGTCGCCTCGGTCAGATAGCCCTGGTCGGTGGCGATCTGGGTCAGGGTGCCGCTGTCGCTGCGCCGGATGGTGATGATGTCCGACGGTGAGGCGTTCAGTACCCGGAACCGGGTGCGGGTCTTGGTGGCGGTGAAGGAGAGGGTGGTGTCGTCCACGTTCGTCCCGTTGAGCAGCAGCGGGAAGCTCAGGTTGTTCGACAGGTAGCCGGTCAGGTTGTACTTGATGTCCCCGTCGCTGTCCGTGGCCAGGCTCTGGAAGATGAGCGGGACGTCGTCGGTACCGTAGTCGCTGGGCAGCGCGGCGGAGGCGTCCGAGTCGTCCTCGACGATGATCATGCCGGCCAGGCCGTGCACCGCCTGCTCGGCCGTGGTGCCCAGGGCGTGCGGGTGGTACCAGAGGGTCTTGGCCTCGTCCTTCACCTCGAAGGTGGGCGCCCAGGTCTCCCCGTCCGCGAAGGCCACCTGGGGGCCGCCGTCCATCTTGGCGGGGACGTGGGCGCCGTGGAAGTGGACCGTGGTGTCCGCGCCCAGGCTGTTGGTGATGTTCAGCAGCACGGTGTCGCCCTTGGTCCACTTCATGGTGGGGCCGAGGAAGGACTGGTTGTAGCCCATCGTGTCGCTGGTGACACCGGACAGCACCTCGGCGGTGCCCGTCCTGGCCTCCAGCGTGAAGGTGGTCGTGCTGCCCGAGGTGGTGCCCTCCAGCAGGTCCGGGATCGTGAGCGTGCCGGACGCCGCGGAGGCCTTGTCGCCTCCCTTGTCCAGCAGGGTGAAGGTCGTACCGGCCACTCCGACCGCCCCGAGGCCGAGACCGGCCATCCCGCCGAGGAACTTCCGCCGGTGCACGCCCTTGCCCCGTTTGGTCCTGCTGGTCTTGGAGTGCTCGCGCTTGCCGCGGGAGCCGTTGCCGCTTCTGCCCGCAGTGGTGTCGGGCTCGGTGATGTCAGACATGGCGGGGATGTTTGACGTAGGGACTATGTAAAGGCTGGGTCGAAGCTGGGCGGAAGCCGCGCACGCTGTGCGACCGCCGTGAGCTGCGGTCGTTCTCAACTCTTCTGAATCAAAGCCAAGTTGAAGTGCAGCAGGTCACATCGGCAGCGGGGGACGCATCGGACACATGAACCGCGGAGCCGCCGCACAGCAGTCAAGCCCAGTGACGTGCATCACATCTGTCGGTGTATGAGCCCCAGGTACCGCTCCCAGTCCCAGTACCGGCCGGGATCCGTGTGGTCGGTCCCCGGCACCTCCACATGGCCGATGAGGTGCTCCCGGTCCACGGCTATGTCGTACCGCCGGCAGATCGCGGCCGTCAGCCGCGCCGAGGCCGCGTACATCGCGTCCGTGAAGGAGGACGCGTGCTCCACGAACCCCTCGTGCTCGATGCCGACGCTGCGCTCGTTGTACCCCCGGTTGCCCGCGTGGAAGGCCACGTCCAGCTCGCGGATCAGCTGGGTCACCCGGCCGTCCTCGCGCACGATGTAGTGCGCCGCCGCCTGGTGCGCCGGGTCCTGGAAGGCCTTCACCGCGCTCGCGTAGTCGCCCTGCGTGACATGCACGACCACGCGGTCGATCGCGTAGTCGTCCGGCCGGTCCGCCCGCCGGTAGTTCGCCGGGGAGGCCGCCACCCAGCGCGCTCCCCGGAAGTCCACCGCCCCCGCCACCCGCGGCTTCTCCACTCCCGGCAGCCGCCACCACAGGTGCGACAGCTCCTCCCGGGCCAGCAGGGCCGTCCCCGCGGCGGCCACGGCCCCACCGACCAGCAGAGCCCGCCGCCCCAGCCGCCGGTCGGAGTCGCCTCTCGCCGCACTCACCGTGTCACCCCCAGCGAATCGTCACTGTGATCGTCAACGGATATGCGCGGAATCCGGTTCCCGCAGCCCCGTACCCTGGAAGGGCTATGACTGACACCCCGCAGCCCACCCGCCCCCTCCGCGTCCTCGCCGCCATGTCGGGCGGCGTGGACTCCGCCGTCGCCGCCGCCCGCGCGGCCGAGGCGGGCCACGACGTGACCGGCGTCCACCTCGCGCTCTCCGCGAACCCCCAGTCGTTCCGCACCGGCGCGCGGGGCTGCTGCACCATCGAGGACTCCCGCGACGCCCGCCGGGCCGCCGACGTCATCGGCATCCCGTTCTACGTCTGGGACCTCGCCGACCGCTTCCGCGAGGACGTGGTCGAGGACTTCGTCGCCGAGTACGAGGCCGGCCGCACGCCGAACCCGTGCCTGCGCTGCAACGAGAAGATCAAGTTCGCCGCCCTCCTCGACAAGGCGCTGGCCCTCGGCTTCGACGCGGTCTGCACCGGCCACTACGCCCAGGTCATCGTGCGCGAGGACGGCACGCGCGAGCTGCACCGCGCCTCCGACATGGCCAAGGACCAGTCGTACGTCCTCGGCGTCCTCGACGACCGGCAGCTCGCCCACGCCATGTTCCCGCTCGGCGACACGGTGACGACGAAGGACGAGATCCGCGCGGAGGCCGAGCGCCGGGGCCTGGCGGTCGCGAAGAAGCCCGACTCCCACGACATCTGCTTCATCGCCGACGGCGACACCCAGGGCTTCCTCGCCCGGCGCCTGGGCAAGGCCGAGGGCGACATCGTCGACGAGTCGGGCACGGTCGTCGGCACCCACGAGGGCGCGTACGGCTTCACCATCGGCCAGCGCAAGGGCCTGCGCATCGGCACCCCGGCACCGGACGGCAAGCCGCGCTACGTCCTGGACATCTCCCCGGTGGACAACACCGTGACGGTCGGCCCCGCCGCCGCCCTCGACGTGACCGCCCTGACCGCCATCAAGCCCCGCTGGTGCGGCGCCGCCCCCACCGGCCCCGGCACCTACACCGCCCAGCTCCGCGCCCACGGCGGCGAGACCGAGGTCACCGCCGAGCTGGTCGACGGCTCGCTGGAGGTCCGGTTCACCGAGCCGGTACGGGGCGTGGCCCCCGGCCAGGCGATCGTGCTGTACGACGGTTCACGGGTGGTGGGGTCGGCGACGATCGCTTCCACGGTGCGGGCCGCGGCCTCCGTCGGCTGAGAGCGTCCGAACCCCGCCCGCCTCGGCCGGCAGGCGACTTGCTGGAGTACGGCGAGCTGTCGCCGGCGACGATGGGCAAAAGCCCTTCAACGGTTACACCGGCCGCCCCGCCTGAGGCCCTGCTCGGCCACGTTCTGGCTGCCCTTGGTGCAGAACGCCATCGGCTTTTCACAAGGGCCGACGTGCGACATGACCCCACACGCCACTCCGCCCGCTTCCGCCCCCCTACGAGGTCAAGAACTCCGTCAGCACCGGCGCCAGCACGTCCGGGTCCACCATGTGCGTCTGGTCCGCCAGCTCGCGGTACGTCCCCCGGGGCGCCGCCTCCGCGACCGCACGGGTCGCCTCGCGGAGCCAGTCGGGGCTCGCGCCGCCCGCGGACGCCAGCACGGGGACGGTGATCGCGGCCAGCCGGTCCCGGGGTACGAGGCCGCCACCCATCACCGCGTCGTCGTAGGCCAGGGTCGGCGCGATCGCCTCCATGTCGGCCCACATGGGGGACTGGCGGGCCCGCTCGATCATGCCCTCGGCCAGGCCGGTGAGCCGGAGGAACAGCGCGACGGCGTCACCGGGCCTGCCCTGCCCGAGTGCCTGGTCGAGATTCCGCGTGTACTCGGCACGCCCCTTCGCGTCCTCCTCGCCGAGGGCGTACGGCGTCTCGTAGACGGCCACCTGACGGACCGGCAGCCCGCTCGCCGCCGCTTCCAGCACCAGTGCGCCGCCCGAGGAGATGCCGTACAGCGCCGCCTCACCGCCCACCGCGTCGATCAGCGCCGCCAGGTCCTCCACCTCGCGCTCGACCGCGTACGGCGCCGTGTCGCCGCTCTCGCCCCGGCCCCGGCGGTCGTACACGACGGTCTGGAAGCGGTCCGCCAGCCGCTGCGCCAGCGGCGCCATGGTGTGCCCCGCGGACATCGCGCCGCTCACGAGGACGACAGCGGGCCCCCGGCCGGTGGTCTCGTAGGCGATCCGGGTGCCGTCGGCGGAAAGCGTCTCCTTGTCCATACCTGTGCAGACTGCCCCACGGCACGGACCTCATCGGTCAGGACACGTCGACTTCGCCGACTTCGACCTCGTAGAAGCAGAGGTGGTCCTTGATCGGTGCGACGTCCGGCTTGGGATCGGGATACGCCCACACCAGGTCGGGCGCGTCCGGGAGCGACCAGTAGGAGGCCGTCCCCTTGAAGGGGCAGTGCGTGTGGGTGTCGGAGGGGGTGAGGAGGTCCAGCCGGACGTCCTCGGGTGGGATGTAGTACCGCACCGGACAGCCGGTCTCCCGCAGCACCAGGGCGCGGTCGGTTTCGGCCAGCACCTGCTCACCGTGCACCACGCGCACGTGCCGCTCGCCCTGCTCGATCGTGATCGTGTGTCCTTGGGCCATGACAGAAAAGCGTTCGGGGGCTTCGCGTTGTTCCCTCGTACGCTGGCCGCATGCGAATCTGCGTCTTCCTCTCCGCCGCCGAGCTCGACGACCGCTACACGCGCCCCGCGCGCGAGTTCGCCGAACTGATCGGCAAGGCGGGGCACACCCTGGTCTGGGGCGGTTCGAACGTCGGCCTGATGAAGGTGGTCGCGGACGGGGTGCAGGAGGCGGGCGGCCGGCTCGTGGGCGTCTCCGTCGGGTTCCTGGCGAACCGGGCGCGGCCCGGTGCCGACGAGATGGTGATCGCCCACGACCTCGCCGAGCGCAAGAGGCTGCTGCTGGAGAAGGCCGACGCGGTGGTGATCATGGTGGGCGGCACCGGGACGCTCGACGAGGCCACCGAGATCCTGGAGCTGAAGAAGCACGGCCGTACCGACAAGCCGGTGGTGCTGCTGAACACGGCGGGCTTCTACGACGGGCTCAAGGAGCAGTTCCGCCGCATGGAGGAAGAGGGCTTCCTGCCCCGACCGCTGGCCGAGCTGATCGGCTTCGCCGAGGAACCGGCGGCGGCGCTGGCGTACCTGGAGGAGCACCTGGGCACCGCGTGAGGGACCGGCGGTGCGAGCATGGCGCCATGGCTACTCATGTGATCACCGGGGCGGGTTCGGGCATCGGCGCGGCGGTGGCCCGCCGTCTGCACGCGCGCGGCGACGAACTCGTGCTGCACGCGCGCGACGCGGGCCGCGCCAAGGAACTGGCGGGTGAGTTCCCCGGCGCGCGGACCCTCGTGGGCGACCTCGCCGACCCCGACCGGCTGTCCTGGGCCTTCTCCCACCAGACGCTGCCCGACCGGGTGGACTCGTTGCTGCACATCGCCGGAGTGGTCGACCTCGGCGAGGTGGGCGACCTGACCCCCAAGTCCTGGCGCCACCAGCTCAACGTCAACCTGATCGCCCCCGCCGAGCTGACCCGCCACTTCCTGCCCCAGCTGCGTGCCGCCCGGGGCCACGTCGTCTTCGTCAACTCCGGCGCCGGCCTGAACGCCCACGCCGGCTGGTCCGCGTACGCCGCCTCCAAGCACGGCCTGAAGGCCCTCGCCGACTCCCTGCGCGAGGAGGAACACGGCAACGGTGTCCGCGTCACCTCCGTCTACCCCGGCCGCACGGCCGGCCCCATGCAGGCCAAGGTCCACCAGCAGGAGGGCAAGGAGTACGACGCCGCCCGCTGGATCGACCCCGAGTCGATCGCCACGACGATCCTGACCGCCCTCGACCTTCCCCGCGACGCGGAGATCAACGACGTGACGGTACGCCCGGGCCGCTGACCGCTGGGACGCCGCCCGGCATCACTCAGCCCGTCCGGCGTTTGAGGACGAGGCCCGTTCAGGGCCGAAGCGGGGGTCTGGGGTCGGCAGCCCCCAGCGGGGGGCGAAGGGGCGGAGCCCCTGGGGACGGGAAGGGTAGGGACGGCGGGGGCGAGAACAGCCGAGGCCCGCACCGGCTCGCCGCCCAACACCCGCACCCCGCACCCCCCCCCGCACCCCTCACCCCCGCCCCCGACACCTACGTAGGCTTCACCCGTGAACGACAACACCCCCTTCGGCCCCGCCACCGGCATCGGCTCCCTCCCCGGCACAGACGCCAGGGAGGCCGCCAAAACGTCCACCGGCAGTTTCGAGGACTTCCCCTTCCTCCCCGAGCTGCCCGCCAGAGGCCCCGGCGCGGACATGATCGGCCGCACCGCCGGCATGCTCGTCGAGCTGTACGCGCGCGTGGAGCCCAGCGGATGGCGGATCGGCGACCGGCCGGGCCGGGACACCAAGCGGGCCCGGTCCTGGCTCGGCGAGGACCTCGACGCGCTGGAGGAGTTCACCCAAGGCCACGAGGGGCCCCTGAAGGTGCAGGCCGTCGGCCCGTGGACCCTCGCCGCCGCCTTGGAGCTGAAGAACGGCGAGGCCGCCCTCTCCGACCCCGGCGCCTGCCGCGACCTCGCCGCCTCCCTCGCCGAGGGCCTGCGCCAGCACCTCGCCGAGGTCCGAAGGCGCGTCCCCGGCGCCCGCCTCGTGCTGCAGCTCGACGAGCCCTCCCTCACCGCCGTCCTGCGCGGCCAGGTGAAGACCGCCAGCGGCTACCGCACCCACCGCGCCGTGGACCGGCAGATCGTCGAGGCCACCCTCCGGGACATGGTGGGCGTGCACACGCCCGGCCCCGTCGTCGTCCACACCTGCGCCCCCGACGTGCCCTTCGCCCTGCTGCGCCGGGCGGGCGCGGCCGGTGTCTCCTTCGACTTCTCGCTCCTCACCGAGCGTGACGACGAGGCGATCGGCGAGGCGGTCGAGGGCGGCACCCGCCTGTTCGCCGGAATCGTGCCGGGCACGGACGGTCCGTTGTCAGACCCTGCCGGTAGCGTCATGGGTGTCAGGACGTTGTGGCGCAGGCTGGGCCTGCGGCCGGGGCTTCTCGCCCAGGCGGTGACCGTCACTCCGGCGTGCGGGCTCGCGGGCGCTTCCCCGGAGTACGCCCGCCGGGCGCTCGCCCACTGCGTCCGGGCGGCGAGGTCCCTCGCGGACAACCCAGAGTAACGGGAGGACAACACGGTGGCCGGCGACAAGCAGCAGGCGGAGACGGCAGTGCCCGCCGAGGCACGGGACAAGCACGCGCAGCTCGCTGAGCAGATCGAGGAGCACCGTTTCCGGTACTACGTGAAGGACGCTCCCGTCATCAGCGACGCGGAGTTCGACGGGCTGCTGAAGACCCTGGAGGCGCTGGAGGAGGAGTATCCGGAGCTGCGCACGCCGGACTCGCCCACCCAGAAGGTGGCCGGGTCGTACCGGACGGAGTTCACGTCGGTCGAGCACCGCGAGCGGATGCTCTCCCTGGACAACACCTTCAACGACGACGACCTCGCCACCTGGGCCGACCGCATCGCCCGCGAACTCGGCGAGCAGGAGTACCACTTCCTGTGCGAGCTGAAGGTCGACGGCCTCGCCGTCAACCTCACCTACGAACACGGCCGCCTCACCCGCGCCGCCACCCGCGGGGACGGCCGCACCGGCGAGGACATCACACCCAACGTCCGCACGATCGCGGAGATCCCGGAGCGACTGAAGGGCGACCGCGTCCCCGACCTGGTGGAGATCCGCGGTGAGGTCTACTTCCCGATGGAGAAGTTCGCGGACCTCAACGAGCGGCTGGTCGCGGCCGGTGACAAACCCTTCGCCAACCCCCGTAACGCGGCCGCCGGTTCACTGCGCCAGAAGGACCCGCGCGTCACCGCCACCCGTCCCCTGCACATGGTCGTCCACGGTATCGGCGCCCTGGAGGGCTACGAGGGCATGACCCGTCTCTCCCAGGCCTACGACCTCCTGGGCGGCTGGGGCCTGCCCACCTCACGGCACAACAGGGTGGTCGAAGACCTCGACGGCGTCCGGGAGTTCATCGCGTACTACGGCGAGAACCGCCACTCCGTGGAGCACGAGATCGACGGCGTGGTGGTCAAGCTCGACGAGCTGCGCCTCCAGGGCCGCCTCGGCTCCACCGCCCGTGCGCCGCGCTGGGCGATCGCGTACAAGTACGCGCCGGAGGAGGTCAACACCAAGCTGATCGACATCAAGGTGGGGGTCGGCCGCACCGGCCGCGTCACGCCGTACGCCCAGGTCGAGCCGGTCACCGTCGCGGGCAGCGAGGTGGAGTTCGCCACCCTGCACAACCAGGACGTCGTCAAGGCCAAGGGCGTCCTGATCGGCGACACCGTGGTGATCCGCAAGGCCGGTGACGTCATCCCGGAGATCCTCGGCCCCGTCGTCGACCTGCGCGACGGCGGCGAACGCGAGTTCGTGATGCCGGGGGAGTGTCCCGAGTGCGGTACGCCGCTGCGGGCCATGAAGGAGGGCGACATCGACCTCCGCTGCCCCAACGCACGTACCTGCCCGGCCCAGTTGAGGGAGCGGGTCTCCTATCTCGCGGGCCGCGAGTGCCTGGACATCGAGCACTTCGGCGAGGTGGCGGCGGCGGCGCTGACCCGCCCGCTGGAGCCGGCCGACCCGCCGCTGGTCGACGAGGGGGACCTGTTCGACCTGACGGTGGACAAGTTGCTGCCCATCAAGGCGTACGTGCTCGACCCGGACAGCGGTCTGCCCAAGCGGGACCCCAGAACGGGGGAGGAGAAGGTCGTCACGGTCTTCGCCAACCAGAAGGGCGAACCGAAGAAGAACACCCTCGCGCTGCTGCAGAACATCGAGGCGGCCAAGACGCGTCCGCTGGCCCGCTTCCTCAACGGGCTCTCGATCCGGCATGTCGGGCCGGTGGCGGCGCAGGCACTCGCACGGGAGTTCCGCTCCATCGACCGCATCGAACAGGCGACGGAGGAGGAGCTGGCGGCCACCGACGGCGTCGGCCCCATCATCGCCGCGGCGTTGAAGGAGTGGTTCGCGGAGGACTGGCACCGGGAGATCGTGCGCAAGTGGAAGGCCGCCGGAGTCCCGCTGGAGGAGGCGAGTTCCGGTGAGGACGAAGGACCGCGTCCACTGGAAGGGCTCACCGTGGTGGTCACCGGCACCCTCGAGAACTACACCCGCGACGGGGCCAAGGAGGCGCTGCAGGGCCAGGGCGCGAAAGTGACCGGTTCTGTGTCGAAGAAAACGTCCTTCGTGGTGGTGGGTGACAACCCGGGGTCGAAGTACGACAAGGCCATGCAGCTCAAGGTTCCGGTTCTGAACGAGGACGGATTCGGCGTCCTTCTGGAGCAAGGGCCCGAAGCGGCGGCCGAAGTCGCGCTTCCGACCGATGAGTAGCGGTTGAAGGCCACTCCAACGGTGCATATCAGATGCATACGGGTGGCCGGGGTGCATTCGGGCAACCGTCGACGACCGCTGCCCGTGGAAGCGTTCAGCGGCCTACTGTTGAGGTGTGCGCCTGCCGTGCCCAGCTGCGGTCGGGGCATCCCTTTGCCCGTGCGGAGCAAGGGAAAGGGCTTTCCAACGCGGAGCCGCTGATGGTTGTCGGGCATCGGGCCGCGTGGCGTGGGCACCGCCGGCTGTGAGAGGGACGGGAATGGAACCGACCGAGAGCGCTCCGGACTCCCGGCTGCGCCTGCGCCGCAGGGCCGGCGCATGGCTGGGGAGTCTGGGGCGGGCCGCGGAGCATCAGGGCGTGCAGGGGCGTGCCGCCGGTGCGCCCATCGCGACGGACGAGCGCACCGTCCCGGCGCCCCTGGCCATCGAGCCCGCCCGCGCGATGCAGGGCACCCAACCCGAACGGCACCTGTCCTGGCCCCCGTTGCCCGCGGCGGTCGTGGCGGCCGCCGCCCTCGCCCTGGGCGCCGGTTTCTACCGCGCCTTCACCGGCAACCACGCGCTCTTCCCCTCCGGCACGGTCGGCTGGTCCCTGGCCGTGCTGACCGGTGTCATCGTCGGCCACCTGGTGATGCTGGGCCGCTCCCGCTGGTGGGGCGGCACCGGCTCCGGCGCCGCCCTCACCATCGCCGTCCTGCTGCTGTACGGCTGGATGCCCGCCGGCATGGTCAGCCTCACCGTCGTCGTCCTGGTCGGCATAGCCCGCCGCCACCGCTGGCGGCAGGGCCTGCTGCACGGCGCCGTGGACATCATCGGCATCGGCGCCGGCGCCCTGGTGCTGGGCGCCCTCGGCCGCGTACCCACCGTCGAACAGCCCTGGAAACCCGAGAGCTGGAGCGTCACCACCGCCCCCGAGGTCGCCCTCGTCGCCGCCGCCTATCTCGCGGTCAGCCGCATCCTGCTCTGGTACCTGCAGGCCCCGCGCCGCGGTCTGCCCACCGTGGCCCGCACCGCCCTGGTCAGGCAGGGCCTGGTCGCCGTGGCACTGCTCGGCATCGCGCCACTGGTGTGCGTGGTCGCCGTCGCCCAGCCGTTGCTGCTGCCGCTGTTCGCCATCCCGCTCATCGCGCTCGACTCCACCCTGTGGATTGCCCGGGCCCGGGCCGAGGAGCAACTGCGCGATCCGCTGACCGGACTGCCCAACCGTCAGTGGCTCCTGGAGCGGATCTGGACGGCCCTCGACGACGCCGAGCGGATCGGTGCCCGCGCCGCCCTCATGCTGATCGACCTGGACCGCTTCCGGTCGGTGAACGACACCCTCGGTCATCTCGCCGGTGACCGGCTGTTGCTGCAGATAGCGGACCGGCTGCGCCTCGCGCTGCCGCGCGGCGCGGAGGCCGCCCGGCTCGGCGGCGACGAGTTCGCCGTGTTACTGCCCGTCGCCGACTCCACCACGTCGGCGACTCGGGTGGCCCGCGGCCTCGTCACCGCCCTCAGTTCCCCGCTCGACCTCGACGGACTGACCCTCGTCCTGGAGGCCAGTGCGGGCGTCGCCGTGTTCCCCGACCACGCGCTGGACGCCGAAGGCCTGCTCCGCCGCGCGGATGTGGCGATGTACCAGGCGAAGCGGGACCGTACGGGCGTCGAGGTCTACGAGTCCAAGCGGGACTCCAACACCCCCGACCGGCTGGGCCTGCTGGGCGACCTGCGCCGGGCGCTGGACGCGCACGAGGTCCAGCTGCACTACCAGCCCAAGGTCCGCTTCGACGGGCAGGTCGCCGGGCTGGAGGCCCTGGTCCGCTGGGTGCACCCCGAGCGCGGGAAGGTGCCGCCGGACGAGTTCATAGCCATCGCCGAGTCCTCCGGGCTGATGCCCCATCTGACGGAGTACGTGCTGGAGACCGCCCTCGAGCAGGTCGCCCGGTGGCGCGCGCAGGGCCTGTTCGTGCCGGTGGCCGTCAACGTCTCCCCGCGCGACGTGCACACGCCGGGGTTCGCGGGCTCGGTGGCCGCGCGGCTCGCCCGGCACGGAGTGCCCGCGGGAGCGCTCCAACTGGAGATAACGGAGCATGTGCTGCTGGAGGAGCCGCAGCGGGCCGCCGACACCCTCGCCGGACTGACCGCGCACGGCGTGAAGATGTCCCTGGACGACTTCGGCACCGGCTACTCCTCGCTGGTCCACCTGCGCCGGCTGCCGGTCAGCGAGCTCAAGATCGACCGCTCGTTCGTGGCCCGGCTGGCCGTCGACACGGAGGACGCGGAGATCGTCCGCTGCACGGTCGACCTCGCCCATTCGCTGGGCCTGCTCGTCGTCGCCGAGGGCGTCGAGGACGACGAGACCTGGGAGCGCCTGCGAGACCTGGGCTGCGACGCCGTGCAGGGCTGGCTGGTGGCCGCGGCGATGCCGCCCGAGGAGACGACGGCGTGGCTGCTGGCCCGCGGCTCGCGCGGCTGGCAGCGGCCGCGGGCGGCTCTGCCGGCTGCCGAGTGACCCGCACGCCCCGCCCGGTGCTCAGGCCGCCCCTGCCGTGCGGTGACCGACCGGCACCGCCGACCGCGCGCGGGGCGGCGGCCGAGGTGATCCGCTCCACCATCCGTGCCGGCTCGTCGGACGCCCTGCCCCGCCGCGATGACGGCTGCGGCCCCGCCCGGCACCCGCTCAGACCACTCCCGCCGTGAAATGGCCGATGAGCAGCTCCAGCCTGGCCTCGTGGGCCCGCTCCGGCAGGCGGCCGCTGCGCATCAGGGTGACCAGGCCGTGCAGGGCCGCCCAGTACGTCTCCGTGAGGAGCCCCGGGTCGTCGCCGTCCGCCGCGACCGGCTCCACGGCCTGCGCCAGCTCGCCGAACGCCTCCTGCAGCGCCGCCGGCGCCTCGGGTGTGGCGAACGGCAGGTCCACGTGGTGCGTGAAGATGGCGTCGTACAGGGCCGGCCGGCGCCGGGCGAACGCGGTGTACGCCTCGCCGATCGCCGCCAGAGCGCCCCTGGGGTCCCCGGCGGCCGTGCGCGCCGCTCGCAGCTCCACGGCCAGCTCCGCGCAACCCTGCACCGCGACCGCGGCCATGATCGCGTCCTTGCCCTTGAAGTGGCTGTAGAGGACGGGCTGGCTGTACTCGATCTCGGCGGCCAGCCGCCGGGTCGTCACCGCGTCCCAGCCCTCGGCCTCCGCCAGGTCCCGCGCGGCTGTGACGATCAACCGCTCGCGTTCCGCTCGTTCGCGCTCCCGGCGCGTTTGAATAGTCATGCT
Source organism: Streptomyces sp. NPDC001843 (assembly GCF_042891955.1). Lineage (NCBI taxonomy): Bacteria > Bacillati > Actinomycetota > Actinomycetes > Kitasatosporales > Streptomycetaceae > Streptomyces > Streptomyces sp. NPDC001843. The sequence goes on from NZ_JBIATQ010000010.1 coordinate 329,216, forward strand.
CCAAATGCTAGCAGCGCTAGCCAATCTGTCGATGCTTTGCTAGCGTTGCCCTTGTATCTAGCAGCGCTAGCAAGGAGTGCACGAAGATGACCGTCACCGCGTACACCCTGGCCGTCGTGCTCGACCTCTTCTGCCTGTTCCTCGGCTACCGGTTCCTGTTCCAGCCCGGCCCCGCCGCCGCGGGTTACGGCGTTCCGGCGGACCCGGCCGGCGACGCAGGCGCCTACCTGACCAACAAGGGCCTCAAAGACGGCACGTACGGCGTGGTGGGCCTGGTGTTGCTGATTTTCACCGGGGCACGCCCCGAAGCCTGGTTCATGCTCTGCGTGGCACTCCTGCCGCTCGGCGACACGCTGATAGTGCTGCGGCACGGCGGATCGAAAGCCGTCGCGTTCGGGATCCACTTCGCCACCGCGGTCGTTGTCCTGATCAGTGCCGCCCTGCTCTTCCTCGTCTGACGTCCGTACCGGTCACCGGAGGTATGACCATGTCGCTGTTCGTCCCGAAGTTCGACGAGTCCGTGATCGTCCGCGAGGCCGAGGCCGAAGTCGTCGGCCGCACACCCACCACCGTCCGCCTGCTGGCCGACAGCGGCCGGACCGGCGGCGCCCTGTCCACCCAGCGGGTCACCCTGAGCGGCGGCGCCGACGGTGCCGCGCCGCATCTGCACAAGGGCTCGGCCGAGATGTTCTACGTGCTCGACGGTGAGGCCCAGCTGCTGTCCGGAGACGAGGTGCTCACCGCCGGGCGCGGCGACCTCGTCATAGTCCCGCCGGGCATGCCGCACGCCTTCGCCGCCGCCCCGGGGGCCGACGCCGACCTGCTCATCGTCATCACGCCGGGCGTCGAGCGCTTCGAGTACTTCCGCCACCTCCAGCGCATCGCCCTCGGCGAGGTCACCCGGGAGAGCCTCCTCGAAGTGCAGGAGCTGTACGACAACCACTTCCTGAAGAGCGCGGCCTGGGACGAAAGGCGCTAGCGGCAAACCGTTTCACGGGCACGCCACCCCGCCCCATAGGATTGGCCCCAAACCACACACACTCACCCCAGAGGAACGCTGCATGCCTGGCATCACGCGCGAGGAGGTCGCCCACCTCGCCCGGCTGGCGCGTCTGGAGCTGAAGCCCGAAGAGCTCGAACACTTCGCGGGACAGCTGGACGACATCATCGGCGCGGTCGCCCGCGTCAGTGAGGTCGCCGACCAAGACGTACCGCCGACCTCGCACCCGCTCCCGCTGACGAACGTCATGCGCCCGGACGAGGTCCGTCCCTCGCTCACCCCCGAGCAGGCGCTCTCCGGCGCCCCTGCCCAGGAGCAGCAGCGTTTCAAGGTGCCGCAGATCCTGGGGGAGGAGTGACCGACATGACCGACAGCATCATCAGGCTCACGGCCGCCGAGACCGCCGCGAAGATCGCCTCCGGCGAGCTCACGGCCGTCGAGGTCACCGAGGCCCACCTCGCCCGTATCGAGGCCGTCGACGAGAAGGTGCACGCCTTCCTGCACGTCGACCGCGAGGGCGCCCTCGCCCAGGCCCGCGCCGTCGACGAGAAGCGTGAGCGCGGCGAGGAGCTCGGCCCGCTGGCCGGCGTACCCCTCGCGCTCAAGGACATCTTCACCACCGAGGGCGTGCCCACGACCGTCGGTTCGAAGATCCTCGAGGGCTGGATCCCGCCGTACGACGCCACGCTGACCAAGCGGCTCAAGGCCGCCGACGTCGTCATCCTCGGCAAGACCAACATGGACGAGTTCGCCATGGGGTCGTCGACGGAGAACAGCGCATTCGGGCCGACCGGCAACCCCTGGGACCTCACGAGGATCCCCGGCGGCTCCGGTGGCGGCTCCTCCGCCGCCCTCGCCTCCTTCCAGGCGCCGCTCGCCATCGGCACCGACACCGGCGGCTCCATCCGCCAGCCGGCAGCCGTCACCGGCACGGTCGGCGTGAAGCCGACCTACGGCGCGGTGTCCCGCTACGGCATGGTGGCGTTCTCCTCCTCCCTCGACCAGGGCGGCCCCTGCGCCCGTACGGTCCTGGACGCGGCGCTCCTCCACGAGGTGATCGCCGGGCACGACCCGCTCGACTCCACCTCCATCGACGCCCCGGTTCCGCCGGTCGTCGAGGCCGCCCGTAACGGCAGCGTGGCCGGGATGCGCGTCGGCGTGGTCAAGCAGTTCCGCGGCGAGGGCTACCAGGCCGGCGTCATCCAGCGCTTCGACGAGTCGGTGGAGCTGCTGAAGGAGCTCGGCGCCGAGATCGTCGAGCTGGACTGCCCGTCCTTCGACCTCGCCCTGTCGGCGTACTACCTGATCGCGCCGTCCGAGTGCTCCTCCAACCTCGCCCGCTTCGACGGCCTGCGCTACGGCCTGCGCAGCGGCGACGACGGTGGCCACTCGGCCGAGGAGGTCACCTCCCTCACCCGCGCCGCGGGCTTCGGCCCCGAGGTCAAGCGCCGCATCATGCTCGGCACGTACGCCCTGTCGAGCGGGTACTACGACGCCTACTACGGCAGCGCCCAGAAGGTCCGCACGCTCATCACGCGCGACTTCGAGAAGGCGTTCGAGCAGGTCGACGTGATCGTCTCGCCGACCACGCCCACCACCGCCTTCCCGATCGGCGAGCGCGCCGACGACCCCATGGCCATGTACCTGGCCGACCTGTGCACCATCCCCACCAACCTGGCGGGCAACGCGGCCATGTCGCTGCCCTGCGGTCTCGCCCCGGAGGACAACCTCCCGGTCGGCCTGCAGATCATCGCGCCGGCCCTCAAGGACGACCGGCTCTACAAGGTCGGTGCCGCCGTGGAGGCCGCGTTCGTGGAAAAGTGGGGGCACCCGCTGCTGGAGGAGGCTCCGTCGCTGTGAGCAAGGCACTGTCGAAGGCCAAGGGCTTCAAGAAGTCCAAGTCCGGCCTGTACCTGTCCATGGCCACCACCGCGTTCGGCGCGGTCAGCGTCGCCAAGCAGGCCAAGCTGGCCCGCGCCGAGAGCGACACGCTCCGTCTGGTCGACGCCGCCGTGTCCGCCGCCGCCATCGTCACCGGCCTCGCCATCCTCTACCGCGAGCTGAAGCGGTTGGGCGACGACGACGTCCTGCTGGGCTGAGAGGGAAGTTTCACCGTGACCACCACGACCGACCTGGTGTCGTACGAGGACGCGCTGGCGTCGTACGACCCCGTCATGGGCCTCGAGGTCCATGTCGAACTCGGCACCAGGACCAAGATGTTCTGCGGCTGTTCGACCGCGCTCGGCGCCGATCCGAACACCCAGACCTGCCCCGTCTGCCTCGGCCTGCCGGGCGCGCTCCCGGTCGTCAACGCGACCGGCGTCGAGTCCGCGATCAAGATCGGTCTCGCGCTGAACTGCGAGATCGCCGAGTGGTGCCGCTTCGCCCGGAAGAACTACTTCTATCCGGACATGCCGAAGAACTTCCAGACCTCCCAGTACGACGAGCCGATCGCCTTCAACGGCTACCTCGACGTACAGCTGGAGGACGGCGAGACCTTCCGCGTGGAGATCGAGCGCGCCCACATGGAGGAGGACACCGGCAAGTCGACGCATGTCGGCGGCGCCACCGGCCGCATCCACGGCGCGTCCCACTCCCTGCTGGACTACAACCGCGCCGGCATCCCGCTGATCGAGATCGTCACCAAGCCGATCGTCGGCGCGGGCGAGCGTGCCCCCGAAGTGGCGAAGGCGTACGTCCGTGAGCTGCGCGAGGTCATCCGGGCGCTCGGCGTGTCCGAGGCCCGTATGGAGATGGGCCAGATGCGCTGCGACGTGAACCTGTCGCTGATGCCCAAGGGCGCCGACAAGTTCGGCACGCGCTCGGAGACGAAGAACGTCAACTCGCTGCGTTCCGTGGAGCGCGCGGCCCGTTTCGAGATCCAGCGGCACGCGGCCGTGCTGTCGTCCGGCGGCACGATCGTGCAGGAGACCCGGCACTTCCACGAGGACACCGGGTCGACGACCTCGGGCCGGGTGAAGGAGGAGGCCGAGGACTACCGGTACTTCCCCGAGCCGGACCTCGTTCCGGTGGCCCCCTCCCGTGAGTGGGTCGAGGAGATCCGGGCGGCGCTGCCCGAGCTGCCGCTGGTCCGCCGTACCCGCCTGCTGGCGGAGTGGGGCATCTCCGCCACCGACATGCAGGCGATCCTCAACGCCGGAGCGCTGGACCCGATCGTCGCCACGATCGACGCCGGTGCCGACGCCGCCTCCGCCCGCAAGTGGTGGATGGGCGAACTGGCGCGCAGCGCCAACGAGTCCGGCAAGGCGCTGGACGAGCTGGCGATCACTCCGGCGCAGGTGGCCCGGGTCACCGAGCTGGTCTCGAAGGGGGACCTGAACGACAAGCTGGCCCGTCAGGTCATCGAGGGCGTCCTCGCGGGCGAGGGCACCCCGGACGAGGTCGTCGACAAGCGCGGACTGAAGGTCGTCTCCGACGAGGGCGCGCTCACCACCGCCGTCGACGAGGCCATCGCAGGCAACCCGGCCATCGCGGACAAGATCCGCGGCGGCAAGGTGGCCGCGGCCGGCGCCCTGGTCGGCGCGGTCATGAAGGCGACCCGGGGCCAGGCCGACGCGGCCCGAGTCAAGGAGCTGATCCTTGAGAAGCTGGGCGTCAGCGAGGGCTGAGCCCCACGGTGTACGGCCCCGGAGGCATGCCTCCGGGGCCGTTCCCCTCTCTGACGGCTAGTTACGGCGTCCCACGACCCGTGCGAAGCCGAGGGCCCGGCCCTCGTCGGCTCGCAGCAGCTCCACCGAGTCGCGCGCCATCCCGGCCATGAACTCGCTCGGACTCTCCTCGGCGCACACCTCGCTCCACAGCAGCCAGTCGCGCCAGCCGTCCTCGAGCCAGTCGGCCGTCTCGACGGTGACCGCCCGGGTGCGCGTCCAGTTCCGCCGCCACCAGGCGGGGGAGTGGAACGCCCAGAACCCGGGGTCCCAGTAGGGCTTCAGATGAGCGGGCGGTTCGGTCCCGTCGATCTCCTCCCGCAGTGCCGGCACCACCACCCCGATCCGTCCGCCCGGCTTCAGCAGCGGGGTCAGCGTGGGCAGGTAGAGGTCGTCGGCGCCGAAGTACTGGTAGGCGTCGACGGACACGACGGCGTCGAAGGAGCCCTCCCCGAACGGCAGATCGTGTGCCTCGGCGTACACGGGCAGGACACGGTCGGCGACGCCCGCCTCGGCGACGCGTACGGCGTTGTCCTCGGGCTTGACCCACAGGTCGGCGGCGACGACCTGGACGTCGTACTCCCTGGCCAGGAAGACGGAGGTCATGGCGCGGCCGCAGCCCAGGTCGAGCACGCGGGCGCCGGGCGGCAGCTCCTGAAGGCCGAGCGCGGGCGCCAGCCATTCCAGCAGCCACAGCGCGTTGGGGCCCATCTGGTTCTCGATGGTCCAGCGGGCGTCGTAGCGGCTGCTGCGGGGGTAGCGGGGGTGGGTCAGACGATCGGTCAGCGGGGCGTCGGAAGGCATGGGTGAACGGGGTCCTCTCGTCCTGCGTACCGAGAAGGTATGCGCAAGAGTTCGATAGCAGTCGGCCCCGCTCCCCGCACCCGAATTACCCGGTCGCTCGTACTACGCTCGCCCGCCGTGAGCGGAAGCGTCGATTTTGGTATCCGGTCCGGGGCCGCCGGGGTGGACGACCTCGAGGACCTGGCTGAGGGCCTGGCTGAGGGCCTGGCTGAGGGCCTGGCTGAGGACCTGGCCGAGGACCTGGCCGAGGACTTCGAGGAGGAGGACCCCGCCGAGGACGCGCGCCGGGCCCGCTGGACGGCCACCGGCACCGGAGCCCTGCTGACGCTGGCCGGGGTCACCGCGTCGCTGATGCGCCTGAGCGGCGTTCCGGCCCTCGTGCCGGTCGCGTACGCCGCGGGTGCCGCCGTGTGCGCGTTCGCCGGGGTGCTGGGCGCCAAGGGTCGTACCCGGCGGTCGTTGTGGCTCCTGATCGTCGGAACGATGGTCATGGCGCTCGGAGACCAGTTCGACTGAAGTGCGGTGGCATGCGACAGAGTTGACGTGACTGTCCTGTGATCTGCCTCCCAGTCACCTGCACAAGCCGGTGAAACACGGCAAACGGCCACTTTCACCTGCGAGAGTTGTCCTCCCCTTGTTCACAAGTTCTTTGCGGGTTGTTCCGTTCCCGGACGATCGTTCCCGGTCAAAGATCCACACACAGTCACTGGGAGCACGTCCGTGGCAGCCCTTGCCCGTTGGTGTGTCCGGCATCGCCTGGTCGCCGTCCTGCTCTGGCTCCTCGCCTTCGGCGGGGTGACCACGGCCGCGGCCGTGACCGGTTCCGCCTACTCGAACGACTACGAGGTGCCCGGCACCGAATCGGCGCGCGCCGCCCAGCTGTTGCGCCAGGGCTTCCCGGACCTGGCAGGCGACGGCGACACCGTCGTCTGGCACACCACCGACGGCACGGTCCGCGCCGCCGACGTCGAGCAGACCATGACCCGTACGCTCGACAGGATCGCCGCGCTGCCGGGCGTGGCCTCCGTGACGAGCCCCTACGACGGGCCGGGAACCGGCCGGATCAGCGGGGACGGGCACACCGCGTACGCCACCGTCACCTTCGACCGGGAGGCCGAGGACGTCAGCGGCTCCGAGGCCCGGGCCGTCGTACGCGCGGCCAAGTCCGCGGAGGCCGAAGGGCTCCGGGTGGAGCTGGGCGGCAGCGCCATCGGACTCACCAAGTCCTCCGGCGGCCATGCCGCGGAAGCGGTGGGCGTGGTCGTCGCCGCGGTCGTGCTGTTCCTCGCCTTCGGCTCGCTCGCCGCTTCACTGCTGCCCATCGCCACCGCGCTGGTGAGCGTCGGCACCGCCTACGCGGCGATCGTGCTGCTCGGACACGCCATGACCGTCGCCGACTTCGCCCCCATGCTGGGCATGCTGATCGGGCTCGGAGTCGGCATCGACTACGCGCTGTTCATCGTGACCCGGCACCGGCGCGGACTGAAACGCGGCCTGGCCGTCGCGGAGGCCGCCGTGGAGGCCGTCGCCACCACCGGACGTGCCGTGGTCTTCGCGGGCGCCACGGTGTGCATCGCACTGCTGGGCATGTTCATCCTGCGGCTGGGCTTCCTCAACGGCGTGGCGGTCGCCGCCTCGCTGACCGTGGTGCTCACCGTCGCGGCGGCCGTGACCCTGCTGCCCGCCCTGCTGTCCTTCATCGGCCCGCGGGCCCTGAGCCGGCGCGAGCGGCGGCGGCTGGCCGAGCACGGGCCGCAGCCGGAGCTGCCCACCGGGCTCGCCGCCCGCTGGTCCGCCTTCGTCGAACGCCACCCCAAGCTGCTCGGCTCCGCGGCCGTGGCCGTCATCGTCCTCCTCGCCCTGCCCACGCTCGCCCTCCGCCTCGGCAGCTCCGACCAGGGCAACGACCCCGGGTCGGCCACCACACGCCAGGCGTACGACCTGCTCGCCGAGGGCTTCGGGCCCGGCGTCAACGGTCCGCTGACGTTGGTGACGCGCGTAGATGGCGCCGGCGACAAGCTCGTCCTCGACAGCCTCGAAGCCACCCTGCGCACCACCGAGGGCGTCGCGTCCGTGACCCCGGTCCGCTACGACGGCGGCGGCGACACCGCCTACCTCACCGTCGTCCCCGACTCCGCGCCCCAGTCGCAGCGGACCAGCGACCTCGTCGACCGGCTGCGCACCGATGTCCTCCCGCACGCGGAGACCGGAACCTCGCTCGACGTGCGCGTCGGCGGGCTGACCGCCGGCTACGACGACTTCGCGGCCGTCATCGTCGGCAAGCTGCCCCTGTTCGTCGGGGTCGTCATCGGGCTCGGCTGCGTGTTGCTCCTGGTCGCGTTCCGCTCGCTCGGCATACCGCTCAAGGCCGCCGTGATGAACATCGCCGCCGTGGCCGCCGCCTTCGGAATCGTCGTCGCCGTCTTCCAGTGGGGCTGGGGCAGCGAACTGCTGGGCCTCGGCCGGGCGGGCCCCATCGAGCCGTTCCTGCCCGTGATCATGGTGTCGGTGCTCTTCGGCCTCTCCATGGACTACCAGGTCTTCCTGGTCAGCCGGATGTACGAGGAATGGCTCGAGACCGGCGACAACCGGCGTGCCGTCCGGATCGGCCTCGCCGAGACCAGCCGGGTGATCAACTCCGCCGCGGTCATCATGATCTCGGTCTTCCTCGCCTTCGTGCTCAGCGGCGACCGCGTGATCGCCATGTTCGGCATCGCGCTGGCCTCCGCCGTCGCCCTGGACGCCTTCGTGCTGCGCACCCTGCTCGTCCCCGCCCTGATGCACCTGCTCGGCAGCGCCAACTGGTGGCTGCCGCACTGGCTGGAGAGCCGTCTGCCCCGTATCAGCATCGAGCCGCCCGCATGCCGTGCCGCACATGAGAGGCTCACCGAAGTCATGACCGACCTGCACAAGGAGCAGCACCTCGATGTACGCGATATCCCTGGGTGACGACGGCGCCGAACTGCGCCCCCTGGAGGTCTGGCACGCCGAGGATCTCATCGCCCACATCGACCGCGGGCGGGACTTCATCGGCCGCCACGTGGGCCTGCCGGACGTGGTGACGGACCTGGACTCGGCCCGCACCTATCTGCGCTCCTACGCCGAGAAGCGCGCCGCGGACGCCGGCAGCCTGCACGGCGTGTGGCTGGATGGCAAGCTGGTCGGCGGACTGCTGTTCCGCGTCTGGGACACGCCCGGCGGGGTCTGCGAGGCCGGCTGCTGGCTGGAGCCCTCCGCCGCCGGGCGCGGGCTGGTCACGCGCGGTATGCGGGTACTGCTGGACTGGGCGTTTGACGAGCGCGGTATGCACCGTGTGGAGTGGCATGTGTCGTCGGCCAACGAACCCAGCATCAACGTGGCACGACGGCTGGGGATGACCCGCGAGGGTGTGCTCCGGGAGAACTACCCCTACCGGGGCGTGCGCACCAGCACCGAGATCTGGTCCGTGCTCGCCCCCGAGTGGCGTACGGTACGCGCGCGTGCCGCCCACGACGATCATTAAGAGACCTCTCAGAGAGCGTCCGTACGGTGCGAGGCATGGGAACGAAGACAGTGGACGGAACCGAGACCGGCGCCGAGGCGAAGAAGGAAGAGGTGACGGCCGACGCCGTCAAGACCGACGACGAGCGGGCCGAGGAGCGCGCCACCGACGAGGTGACGGCCGAGAACACGGAGACCGACGGCGAGGAGCCGGCTCACGTGACCGAGGAGGCGGGCCCCTCCGGTGTCGGACAGGGCGCCGGCGCGGTGGTCTCCGCCGCCCTGGGCCTGGTCGGGCTCACCGGCGGCTGGGTCGGCACCGTGGCCGCCGCGCGCGCGACCCTGATCGGTCAGCTGCAGACCTCCTCGGGCGCGCCCGTCGCCAAGCAGATCAAGGCGGTCTACGGCGACGCCTGGCACGCCACCGCGCTGTGGGGTGGTCTGTTCGCGCTCGTCGCGCTGGTCACCGGCGTCGTCGTGCTGGCCCGGCCCGCGTTCGGCGCCCCCGGGAAGCCGCAGGCCGCCTGGATCAAGTCGGTCGCCTGGGCGGGGGTCTCGCTCGGCGTCATCGGCCTGCTCCTGGCGGTCCTCAAGTACTCCGACGCGCTGCTCGCCCTGCCCACCGCCGGCTGAACGGGCACGCGAACGACACCGCCTTAGGGGCCTTAGTCCGTCCGTGAGGACCTTGACGACGGACTGAGGCCCCTTACGTGTGTCCCGTCCCCGGTCGGGCCCGCCGAAGATGCGGAACCCTCCCGATGTGGCGCACCCGCCTGGGAGACGAAGGTGGAGACATCGCCGGAAGCGATCCGGTGAAGCACCTTTCACCAGGGAGACACCATGTTCGCGATCGAACTGCAGCAGGCCCGTACGACCGAGATGCACCGTCGGGCCGAGGCCGAGCGTCTGGCCCGTGAGGCCGTACGCGGCCGTCGTGCCGCCCGCCGGGAGGAGGCGGCACGACGCACCGCAGCGACGGAGCCGCATACCGGCGGACCACGCCGGAACCGGCTCGCCCGCGCCGCGTGAGTACGGGAGTCGAAGCGGGCGGCCGGACGGAAGTCGGCCGCCCGCTTACATATGGTCATACGACGAACGTTCCGGCGCTGTGGAAAACCCGGCCCGCGCCGTCCGGGCCCCATGCGATGCTCGGGCCCGTGGAGACCAGATCCGTCAGTCCCGTGTTCGTCGGCCGCACCGGCGAACTGGGCGTCCTGAACGACGCGCTCGCCCGTGCCGCCGCGGGGGAGCCGCAGGCCTTGGTGATCGGCGGCGAGGCAGGCGTCGGCAAGACACGGCTCGTCGAGGAGTTCGCCACCGCGGCCGGCCGCCAGGACGCGGTCGTCGCGCTGGGCGGCTGTGTGGAGATCGGTGCCGACGGACTGCCCTTCGCCCCCTTTTCCACCGCCCTGCGCGCCCTGCGCCAGGCACTCCCCGACGAACTGGCCGCCGCGGCTGCCGGCCAGGAGGAGGAACTGGCCCGGCTGCTGCCCGAGCTGGGCGAGGCCACCTCCAGCCGGCACGACGAACAGGGCATGGCCCGGCTCTTCGAACTCACCGTCCGGCTCCTGGAACGCATCGCGGCCGAACGCACCGTCGTCCTCGCCCTCGAGGACCTGCACTGGGCCGACGCCTCCACCCGCCACCTCCTCGCCTATCTCTTCCGCACCCTGCGCGCCGGCCGCCTCGTCGTCCTCGCCACCTACCGGTCCGACGACATCCACCGCCGGCACCCCCTGCGGCCCCTGCTCGCCGAACTCGACCGGCTGCGCACCGTCCGCCGGCTCGAACTCGCCCGCTTCACCCGCGACGAGGTCGGCCGCCAGATCGCCGGCATCCTCGCCACCGAACCCGACCCGGCCCAGGTCGACGAGATCTTCGAACGCTCCGACGGCAACGCCTTCTTCGTCGAGGAGCTCGCCGTCGCCGCCTGCGATGACTGCTGCACGGGCCTCACCGACACCCTGCGCGACCTGCTCCTGGTCCGGGTCGAGAAACTGCCCGAACCCGCCCAGCGGGTCTCCCGGATCGTCGCCGAAGGCGGCTCCACCGTCGAGTACCGGCTGCTCGCCGCCGTCGCCCGGCTCCCCGAGGACGACCTGATCGAGGCACTGCGCGCCGCCGTCAACGCCAACATCCTCAGCGCCGCGCCCACCGGTGACGGTTACCGTTTCCGCCACTCCCTCGTCCGCGAGGCCGTCGCCGACGACCTGCTGCCCGGCGAACGCTCCCGCCTCAACCGCCGCTACGCCGAGGCACTTCAGGCCGACCCGACACTCGTCCCCGCCGACGAACGCGTGATGCGCCTGGCCAGCTACTGGTACCACGCCCACGACGCCGCCAAGGCCCTGCCCGCCGTCCTGGACGCCTCGGTCGTCGCCCGCCGCCGGTACGCCTACAGCGAGCAGTTGCGTCTGCTGGAGAGGGCGATGGAGCTGTGGGACACCACCCCCGAGGACGTGCGGAGCGCCCTGCGCGTACGCGACCACACCGCCGCCTACGTGCCCTGCGGCTGCGACCCGGCCACCACACCCCTGCGCTACCTCGACCTCATGGCGGAGGCGGCCGTCGCGGGCCGTTTCTGCGGGGAACGGGAACGCGCCATGAAGATCGCCAAGCGGGCACTGCGGCTGCTGGAGGACGAGGACGACCCTCTGCGCGCCGCCTGGTTCTGGGTGCAGCGCTCCCGGCTGGTGCAGGCCCAGGCCCGCGGCGACGGCTGGCAGGAACTGGCCACCGCGCAGGAACTGGTCCGCGGGCTGCCGCCATCGGAGGTGCACGCCGAGGTCCTCGCCTACGTCGCCAACTGGTCCATGCTGCACGAGCCCGGACCCGACGCCCTCGCCGCCGCCGAACGGGCCGTGCGGTACGCGCGGATGGTCGGCGCCCGGGAGACCGAGCTGCACGCACGCCTCACCCTCGGCGGCCTCATGGTCGACGCGGGCGACACCGAAGCCGGGCTGGCGGAGATGCGCCACGTACTGGAGCAGGCGCTCCAGGAGGGCGAGCACGTCGCGGCCCGCGCGTACGTGAACCTGCCCAGCGAACTGCACTCGGTCGGCCGCGCCGAGGAAGCCGTGCCGATCCTCCGGGATGGAATCGCCTTCACCCGCAGGTTCGGCCTGCTGGAGGACGAGGCGTGGGCGTGGGGCAACCTCTCGGACTCGCTGTTCGTGCTCGGACACTGGGGAGAAGCCTCCGACGCCGCGACGAAGGCACTCACCGTGGGGCACAGTGCCAAGCCGGAGAGCGCGGGAGCCCTGCGCCTCGCCCACCTCGCGCTGGGCCGGGGAGACGTCGCCGAGGCCGGCCGTCAGCTGGCCACCGCCCGCGCCCACCACGGCATCCACGACCCCATGCCCCAGCAGTGGCTGCCCGCGGCCCGCATCGCCATCGGCGTCGCCGCCGCGGAGGGCCGGCTGCTCGACGCCCGCGCCGAACTGCTGCACGCCCTGGAGTCCGGCTTCCCGCCCGGCACGCAACGCTATGCCTGGCCCCTGCTGCTGGCCGCCGCCATCGCCGAGGCCGACGCCCGAACTCTGCCTGCCGCGGCGGAGGGCCGCGCCGATCTCCTCGACCGTCTCTCCGAGGCCGTCCGGAAGCTCACCACCGGCGTGCCCGTCTGGCGGGCGTACGAGAAGTGGACCCGCGCCGAGCTGCTGCGCGCCACCGGCGAGGACATCGCGGAGACCTGGTCGGAGGTGGTCACCGCCTTCGAGTGCCTTCAGCGCCCCTACGACCTCGCCCGTGTCCGGTTCCGGCTCGCCCAAGCCCTGCTGTCCGAGGGCGGCGACCACGAGCGCGACCGCGCCGCGGAACTGCTCCGCCTCGCCGGGGCCGTCGCCGACCACCTGGGTGCCCGTCCGCTCACCGAGGCCGTCGCCCTGCTCGCCCAGCGCGCCCGTCTCACCCCGGCCCGGACTCCACGGCAGGAACTCGGCGCCGCCGACCCGGTCGCGGCGCTCGGCCTCACCAGCCGCGAGCGGGACGTCCTGCGCCTGGTGTCGGCCGGCCGCAGCAATCGCCAGATAGCCGAGGAGCTGTTCATATCCCCGAAGACGGCGAGCGTCCACGTCTCGAACATCCTGGGCAAGCTCGGTGTCTCGGGCCGGGGCGAGGCGGCGGCGCTGGCGCACCGGCAGGGGCTGTTTCCGGCTGAAACGCCCACGTCCCGATCAGCGGGGTGAGGCATACGCTGTAGGGGACGTCGGCCGAGGGAGGCAGCGCGTGTTCAACGTCTTCGAGGAACTGTTCGCGCCCGGCCGCAAACACACCCGCGACGAGCAGAACCGGTTGGAGCTGACCCGGGAGGACGTCGGCGACGGCGACCCGGGACGCGGGCCGATAGATCTCGTCTCCGGAAAGGTCGTCGTACGGCTGCCGCAGCAACCCGAGGAGAGTCCCCCGGGGACCGAGCGTGCCGCGGGCTGAGAACCTCGGCCCTACTTCACCCGCAGCTCCAGGATCCGGTCGTCCCCGCTCCTCGGGTCGCCTCGGCCGTCCGTGTTGCTGGTGACCAGCCACAGCTTGCCGCCGCCCGCCGCCACCACCGTGCGGAGCCGGCCGTACTTGCCGGTGAGGAAAGCCTGCGGGTCCGCCGAGGCCTTCGTGCCGTTCAGCGGAATGCGCCACAGGCGCTGCCCCTTCAGGCCGGCCATCCAGATGACGCCGTCCACGTAGGCGATGCCGCTGGGGGAGGCGTCGTCGGTGTGCCACTGGGCGATCGGGTCGCGGAACCGGGAGTCGTCCGACCTGCCCTCGGCGTCCGGCCACCCGTAGTTGCCGCCGGGGCTGATCGCGTTCAGCTCGTCCCAGGTGTCCTGGCCGAACTCCGAAGCGAACAGCCGCTGTTTGTCGTCCCAGGCCAGCCCCTGCACATTGCGGTGGCCGTAGCTGTACACCGGGGAGTCCGGGAAGGGGTTGCCGGGCGCCGGCTCGCCCTCCGGGGTCAGCCGCAGGATCTTGCCGCCCAGCGACTTCCTGTCCTGGGCCAGGCCCCGCCGTCCGCTCTCGCCCGTGCCGGCGTAGAGCATTCCGTCAGGCCCGAAGGCGATCCGGCCGCCGTTGTGGATGTAGCCCTTGGGGATGCCCTTGAAGATCGTGTCGGGGGCGCCGAGCTGTTCGCCGGCGGGCTTGTGCCCGTCGTACAGCACCCGGACGATGCGGTTGTCCGAGGCCGAGGTGAAGTAGGCGTAGATCATGTGGTCCGAGGCGTAGCCGGGGGAGAGGGCGATGCCGAGGAGGCCGCCCTCCCCGGCCGGGGAGACCCCGGATACCTTGCCCAGCTCGGTCTTGCGGCCCGTCTTCCCGTCGACGCGGCTGATCGTCCCGTCGTCCCGGGAGGAGACGAGCAGACCGCCGTCCGGCAGCGGGGCCAGGCCCCACGGGCTCTTCAAACCCTCGGTGACCGTGCGCAGCACCTCCACCGTGCCCTTGGCGGGCGGCGTCCGCCCGTCCGCCGGCGTCGACGGGGACGCACCGGAGGGCGTGCCCACCGCGGTCGTACTCCCGCCCCCGTCCGGCGCCGACCCCCCGCCCGAGGAGCAGCCCACCGCCAGCAGGAGCGTGGCCGCGGCCAACACGGCCGTCACAGCTCGACGTTGCACGATCTTGGTCCCTTCCGCGGCGGTCCCGGCGGCACCTTCACTCTCTCTCACACACCGCCACTCTCTCTCACCCGCACCGCCCGCGCGTCCCGGGTTCCCGATCCGCCGCGGAAACCGACGGTCAGTCCCACGAGCCCTGGGCCGGGGGCAGTCCCGCGATCTCCGCCAGGTCCTCCGGCGTCAGACGGAGCCCGGCCGCGGTGGCGTTCTCGGCCACCCAGCGCTCCCGCTTGGTACCCGGGACCGGGACGACGTGGCGGCCCTGCGCCAGGACCCACGCGAGGGCCACCTGTGCGGGGGTCACCTCCTCGCCGTGCCGGCGGGCGATACGGCGCAGGCCCACCACGACCGGCTGGTTGGCGGCCATCATCTCGGCAGTGAAGCGGGGATGGCGGGCGCGGAGGTCGTCCCGCTCGAAGCCCTCGCCCGGGGTCAGCGTGCCGGTCAGGTAACCGTTGCCCAGGGGCATCGCGGCCAGGAAACCGATGCCCCGGGCCTGGCACCAGGGCAGCAGCCCGTCCAGTGCCTCCGGCGACCACACCGACAGTTCGGCCTGCACCGCGCTCACCGGGAACACCTGCTGCACCCGCTCCAGCTGGCGCAGCGTGGCGTCGTGCAGCCGCCTGCCGGCTCGGCGGCCGGCGCGCGCACCCACGGCGCACAGGCCCAACGCCCGTACCTTTCCGGCCCGGACGAGCTCCGCCATCGCGCCCCACGTCTCCTCGACCGGCACCTCCGGGTCGGCGCGGTGGAGCTGGTACAGGTCGATCACGTCCGTCTGCAGACGGCGCAGCGACGCGTCGCAGGCCCGCTTCACGTACCCGGGACGCCCGTTGGCCACGATGTGCTGCTCACCGACCAGCAGGCCGACCTTGGTCGACACGAAGGCGTCCCCGCGGCGCTCCTTGAGCACCCGGCCCAGCAACAGCTCGTTGGTGAAGGGCCCGTACATGTCGGCCGTGTCGAGCAGTGTCGAGCCCATGTCCAGGGCCCGGTGCACGGCCCTGACCGACTCCTCGCCCCGCTGCCGCGATCCGCCGTACCCCCAGCTCATCGGCATGCACCCGAGTCCGACGGCCCCCACCGCGAGCGCCCCCGCGCCGATCGTCCTGCGCTCCACCTGCCGTGATCCTCCCTCTGACCGGCCCCCAACCTAACCTCTGCGCTCCGGCAGGCCTGACATAGCCTCGGGACCATGACTGCTGACGTGTGGCTTCCCATCCCGCCGGACGAGATCGAGGGGCTCCCCGAGGGGCTGAACTACCTGTTCTGGGACGGCGGTGAGGAGGGAGACCAGGAGTTCCCCGGTGACCCCGCGGAATGCGCCGTGTACGTGGTGCCGTACATGAAGCGCTGGTCGGTCAAGGTGCGCCCGCTGGAGCACCTGCGCCACGTCCAGGTCATCCAGACGCTCACCGCGGGAGTCGACGACATCACCGCCCGGCTGTCGTCCATCGTGCCGGGCGTGCGGCTGTGCAACGCCCGCGGCGTGCACGAGGCCAGCACCGCCGAGCTCGCGCTCACGCTGATCCTCGCATCGCTGCGCGGGATCCCCGACTTCGTCCGGGCACAAGAGCAGGGGCTCTGGCAGAGCGGGTTCCGTCCGGCCCTCGCCGACAAGAACGTCCTCATCGTCGGCTACGGAGCCATCGGCGCGGCCATCGAGGACCGGCTCGCGCCGTTCGAGCTCGCGCGGGTGGCGCGCGTCGCGCGCTCAAGTCGCACCACGGCGCGCGGTCCGGTGCACCCGCTCACCGAACTGCCCTCCCTGCTCCCCGAAGCCGACGTCGTAGTCCTTTCCACGCCCTTGACAGAGGCCACCCTGGGCCTGGTCGACGCCGATTTCCTGGCCCTGATGAAGGACGGAGCCCTCCTGGTCAACGTGGCCCGCGGGCCCGTCGTCGACACCAAGGCGCTGCTCACGGAGCTGGACAGCGGACGGATCACCGCCGCCCTGGACGTCACCGACCCGGAGCCGCTGCCCCCGGCGCATCCCCTGTGGCGTGCGCCGGGCGTACTGATCAGCCCGCATGTGGGCGGTCCCACCTCGGCGTTCCTGCCGCGCGCCCAGCGGCTGCTGGCGGACCAGTTGCGCCGTTTCGTGAACCGGGAGCCGCTGCGCAACGTGATCCTCACGACGGGCTCCTCGGCAGGGGCGTAACCCCGTTCGCGTACCCTCCGCGACCCCGTGGGCGCGGTGCGTACGCGTGTTGCCGTAGATCGTCACGGAGCGTAGAGAAGCTATGTCCCTGAGTGACGAGACTGGTGTATCGTCCCCGACAGGGGCTGCGCCGCGGACCGTTCGGCGCCGGGGATGGACATTTCAGAATTTGTGAGGGGGGCGACGGGCGATGCACGGCCTATGGACGAACGATCCGACGCGGCGGAGCCGCCGACGGCGACCCTGGCGCAAGGCCACGCGCAGGCGCGGCCACCACACCGACCACCACCAGACCCATCACGATCACATCAGCCACCACCGCACCAGCCACCACCCGCGGAAGGGGAGGGCCCGGTGAGCCCCCCGCCGGTCACGACCCTCGACGGACCGCCGCGTACGCAGCGCCCGTCGGGGACGCTGCTGCCCCGGCCGCCGGCCTCCGGCGACGGCCCGCGCATGGTCCACCAACTGGTGCTGGCCCTGGTGTGCGCGGGATACGCCGTCGGTTCCGCGTTCGACTGGGGCTCGAACACGGTCGCGCTGGTCATGGGCGACTTCGGGCTGACCGCGGCGGCGGGCGCCGCCGCCGTCTCCTGCTTCCTCTACGCCCGCAGCCCACGGGTCCGCTTCCGGCCGGCCTGGCTGCTGTTCGCCCTGTCATCGGCGATGGCGGCCCTGGGCAACGCGGTCTGGGGATGGTACGAGGTCGTGCTGGACCAGCCCGTGCCCAGTCCCAGCTACGCCGACCTGTTCTTCCTCTGCTTCGCGCCGCCCGCCATCGTGGGCCTGCTGGTGCTCGCCAAACGCCCGGCAAACAAGGCGGGCTGGATCTGTCTGGCGCTGGACGCCTGGCTGATCGGCGGCTCCCTGCTCACCCTGTCGTGGAGCCTCGCGCTCGCCCAGGCCGCCCGGTTCGACGGACCGAGCGTGGCGCACGCCGCGCTGTCGCTGGCGTACCCCCTGCTCGACATCGCCCTCGTCAGCATGGTGCTCGCGACGCACTTCAGGCGCGCACCGGGCAACCGGACCGCGGTGAACACCGCGATCGGCGCCCTCGCCCTGACCGTGATGTGCGACGCCCTGTTCACCTCACCGCTGCTGCACAGCAGCTACCACTCGGGCCAACTGCTCGACGCGGGCTGGTTCGCCGGCTCGCTGCTCCTGGCCTACGCCCCCTGGGCCGCTCCCCGGCGCCAGGGTCCGCAGAACGCCGAGAGAGACCGGCGCGGCGCGGACGGGCACACCCGCGTGATCCACGAACACGTGCCCGGTCAGCGCGGCGGCGACCACCCCGTGGCGCCGGCGTCCGCACCCGAGCCCGCGCCGGGGGTCGATCACAGCCGGTACCCGGCGGGCCCGCCCCTCACCGGGTCCCTGGCCGCACTCACGCCGTACCTGGCCGCGGCCGTCTGCACGCTGGGCATCCTGTACAACGTCCTCGACGGCCGCAGCCCCGACCACGTGGTGCTCATCACCGCCGGCTGCGTGGTGCTCGCACTCGTCGTGCGCCAGGGCATCATGCTGCTCGACAACATCACCCTCACCCACGAACTGGCCTACCAGGAGAACCACTTCCGCTCCCTGGTGCAGGGCTCCAGCGACGTCATCATGATCGCCGCGCCCAACGGCATCCTCCGGTACGTCTCCCCGGCCGCCGCCGGGGTCTACGGACGGCACGCCGAGGAACTGGTGGGTACGGAACTGGCCAATCTCATCCACCCGGAAGACCTGGGCTGCGTGGTGCACGAGGTGCGCCGCTTCCTCGCCGCCAGCCCGCTCGAGGAACCCACCACCCGCATCGAGTGCCGGTTCCGCTCCGGTGACGGCGGCTGGCTGAACGTCGAGTCCACCGTCAACCGCCACCACGGCGGCCTCATCTTCAACAGCCGGGACGTCACCGAAAGAGTGCGGCTGCAGGCGCAGTTGCAGCACAACGCCGAACACGACCCGCTCACCGACCTGCCCAACCGCTCCCTGTTCACCAAGCGCGTGCAGCAGGCCCTGTCCGGCCGCCGCGCCTCCGACCGGGGCGACCGGCTGCGCGGTACGGCGGTCCTCTTCATCGACCTGGACGGATTCAAGGCCGTCAACGACACGATCGGCCACCAGGCGGGGGACGAACTGCTCGTCCAGGCCGCCCGCAGACTCCAGGACGCGGTTCGGCAGGGAGACACCGCCTCCCGGCTGGGCGGCGACGAGTTCGCGGCCCTGATCGTCGGGGACGGCACCCGCGACCGTGCCGCCCGGGAACGGAACATCCTGGAGCTCGCCGACCGCCTCAGGGTGACCCTCTCCCAGCCGTACCTGATCGACGGCAACGATGTCCGCGTCAACGCCTCCATCGGTGTCGCCTTCGCCGAACCCGGCCTCGGAGCAGGCGAGTTGCTGCGCAACGCCGACCTCGCGATGTACCGGGCCAAGTCGGCCGGGAAGGGCCGCGTCGAGCTGTACAAACCCCAGATGCAGCAGGACGTCGTACGCAAGGCGGAGCTGGCCACGCGGCTGCGTGCCGCACTGCACGACGGCGAGTTCGCCCTGCTGCACCAGCCGGTGGTGTGCCTGGAGAACGGCCGGATCACCTCGGTCTCCGCGCAGGCACGCTGGCGCTCCTCCCAGGGGGTGCTCTTCACCCCGGCGGAGTTCCTGCGGGTGGCCGAGGACAGCGACAAGACCTCCGAACTCGAACGCTGGGTCCTCGAGGAGGCCGTGGGTCAGGCCGCCGAGCGGGCCGCGAACGGCCTCAACGTGCCCGTGTCCGTCCGGATGAGCGCCCGGCGGCTGCTGGACCGCTCCATGCCGCTCGGCTCCGTGGAAGCCCTCCTGACCCGCCACGGGCTGCCGTCCGGATCCCTGGTCCTCGAACTGTCCGACACCGACCCCAGGATCGGCCTGGACGAGCTGGAGCGGCGCTTGACCGCGCTCAGCCGGCTCGGTGTCCGGATCGCGCTGGACGGCTTCGGCAGCGGCTACGCGGCGATCACGGCACTGCGCAGACTCCCCGTCGACGTGCTGAAGCTCGACCGCAGCCTGGTCGAGGGCGTCGTGGAGTCGGCACGGCTGCACAAGATCACAAGTGGCCTGCTGCGCATCGCCACCGACCTCGGTATGCAGTCCGTGGCCGAGGGCGTGGACCTGCCCGAGCAGGTGGGAGCGCTGCGCTCGATGGGCTGCACGCACGCCATGGGCACGGCCTTCTCCGGGCCACTGGACGAGTACCGGCTGCGCAGAGCGCTCGGATCCGGC
The DNA here is from genome assembly GCF_042891955.1 of Streptomyces sp. NPDC001843. Classification (NCBI taxonomy): domain Bacteria; kingdom Bacillati; phylum Actinomycetota; class Actinomycetes; order Kitasatosporales; family Streptomycetaceae; genus Streptomyces; species Streptomyces sp. NPDC001843. Next base: position 349,178 of record NZ_JBIATQ010000010.1, read on the forward strand.
CATTATCCGGTGCCCCACGCGACGGCCGAACCCGCGCCGATCTTCGCGGGCGGTTCCGCAGGGGTGTACACCAGTGGTGTCACCGGTGGAGTCTCCGCCGTCTTCGGAGGCAGCAATGCACTGCGCTCACATAATGAGACGCCCGTCCCACCCACTTGACACATGGTGCGCGTCAGAGGGAGGGTCTGTGCCATGCGCACCCGAATTCTCGTACTTGGACAGCGCGTCGGCTGAGCTGGGACCCACCGGAGGACGATCCGGAAAGCCCAGCGACCCTCACCGGCGCGCTCCCCTCGCTTGCCTTCCGGCACGAGGGGTTTTTTGTTGCACCAGCACCTGTCGTACAGCAGCCGTACACCGCACGAACCTCGCACAAACCCTCGCAAAAACCTCAGCATCGAGAAGAGAATGCCGATGACCGAGCAGGCCACCGGGGCCCACCATCCGCAGCCGCGGCCCCGTTCCGGAGGACAGCAGTCCGCGCCCGTCGAGCACGTCACGGGTGCGCAGTCCCTCATCCGCTCTCTCGAGGAGGTCGGGGCCGAGACGGTATTCGGTATCCCCGGCGGCGCGATCCTTCCGGCGTACGACCCGCTGATGGACTCCACCAGGGTGCGCCACGTCCTGGTCCGGCACGAGCAGGGCGCCGGCCACGCAGCCACCGGTTACGCGCAGGCCACCGGCAAGGTCGGCGTCTGCATGGCGACCTCGGGCCCGGGTGCGACGAACCTCGTCACTCCGATCGCCGACGCGCACATGGACTCGGTGCCGCTCGTGGCGATCACCGGCCAGGTGGCATCCAAGGCGATCGGCACGGACGCCTTCCAGGAAGCGGACATCGTCGGCATCACCATGCCGATCACCAAGCACAACTTCCTGGTCACCAAGGCCGAGGACATCCCGCGGACGATCGCCGAGGCCTTCCACATCGCCTCCACCGGCCGGCCCGGCCCGGTCCTGGTCGACATCGCCAAGGACGCACTCCAGGCGAAGACCACCTTCCAGTGGCCGCCCGCCACCGACCTGCCCGGCTACCGCCCGGTCACCAAGCCGCACGCCAAGCAGATCCGCGAGGCCGCCAAGCTGATCACCGCGGCCAAGCGGCCCGTCCTCTACGTCGGCGGCGGTGTCCTCAAGGCCCACGCCACCGCCGAGCTCAAGGTCCTCGCCGAGCTCACCGGAGCGCCCGTCACCACCACCCTGATGGCGCTCGGCGCGTTTCCCGACAGCCACCCGCAGCACGTGGGAATGCCGGGCATGCACGGTTCCGTCACCGCCGTCACCGCGCTGCAGAAGGCCGACCTGCTCGTCGCTCTCGGCGCCCGCTTCGACGACCGCGTCACCGGCAAGCTGGACAGCTTCGCCCCGTACGCCAAGATCGTCCACGCCGACATCGACCCCGCCGAGATCGGCAAGAACCGCGCCGCCGACGTGCCGATCGTCGGGGACGCCCGCGAGGTCATCGCCGACCTGATCCAGGCGGTGCAGAAGGAACACAGCGAGGGCACGCAGGGCGAGGCCGCGAAGTCCCGGTACGCGGCCTGGTGGAAGGACCTCAACCGCTGGCGCGAGACCTACCCGCTCGGCTACGACCAGCCCGAGGACGGCTCCCTGTCCCCGCAGCAGGTCATCGAGCGCATCGGGCAGCTCGCGCCGGAGGGCACGATCTTCGCGGCGGGCGTCGGTCAGCACCAGATGTGGGCCGCCCACTTCATCCAGTACGACAAGCCCGCCACCTGGCTGAACTCCGGCGGCGCGGGCACGATGGGCTACGCGGTCCCGGCCGCCATGGGCGCCAAGGCCGGACAGCCCGACCGGGCCGTGTGGGCCATCGACGGCGACGGCTGCTTCCAGATGACCAATCAGGAGCTCACCACCTGCGCGCTGAACAACATCCCGATCAAGGTCGCCATCATCAACAACGGTGCCCTCGGGATGGTCCGCCAGTGGCAGACCCTGTTCTACAACCAGCGGTACTCCAACACCGTGCTGCACTCCGGCCCGGGCGACGACCCCAAGGGCCCGAGCGCCGGCACCCGCGTCCCCGACTTCGTGAAACTGTCAGAGGCCATGGGCTGCCACGCGATCCGCTGCGAGTCCCCGGACGAGCTCGACAAGGTCATCGAAGAGGCGAACTCCATCAACGACCGCCCGGTCGTCGTCGACTTCATCGTCCACGAGGACGCGATGGTGTGGCCGATGGTCGCCGCCGGCACCTCCAATGACGAGATCATGGCCGCCCGGGACGTCCGCCCCGACTTCGGCGACAACGAAGACGACTGAGCCAGGCAGAGCGAAGAGGAAGACCAGACATGTCCAAGCACACGCTCTCCGTCCTGGTGGAGAACACGCCCGGCATCCTCGCCCGGATCGCCGCGCTGTTCTCCCGCCGCGGCTTCAACATCGACTCGCTCGCCGTCGGCGTCACCGAGCACCCCGACATCTCCCGCATCACCATCGTGGTGCAGGTCGAGGACCTGCCGCTGGAGCAGGTGACCAAGCAGCTCAACAAGCTGGTCAACGTGCTGAAGATCGTCGAGCTGGAGCCCGGCCAGGCGGTCCAGCGCGAACTCGTCCTCGTGAAGGTGCGCGCCGACAACGAGACGCGCTCCCAGATCGTCGAGATCGTCCAGCTCTTCCGCGCCAAGACCGTCGACGTCTCGCCGGACGCCGTGACGATCGAGGCCACCGGCAGCAGCGACAAACTGACCGCCATGCTCAAGATGCTGGAACCGTTCGGCATCAAGGAGCTGGTCCAGTCCGGCACCATCGCGATCGGTCGCGGCGCACGTTCGATCACGGACCGGTCGCTGCGTGCCCTCGACCGGTCGGCGTAAGGACGCGTTCGGGCGGCCGGGTGACACCGGCCGCCCGTATCGCGAGACCCCGAAACTCCCCTGCGACCCGCCGTCATACGGTGGGACACACACCCTGTACACCAAGGAGAGAACCCAAAGTGGCCGAGCTGTTCTACGACGCTGACGCCGACCTGTCCATCATCCAGGGCCGCAAGGTCGCGGTCATCGGATACGGCAGCCAGGGCCACGCCCACGCCCTGTCGCTGCGCGACTCGGGTGTCGACGTCCGCGTCGGTCTGCACGAGGGCTCCAAGTCCAAGGCCAAGGCCGAGGAGCAGGGTCTGCGCGTGGTGACGCCGTCCGAGGCCGCCGCCGAGGCCGACGTCATCATGATCCTGGTCCCGGACCCCATCCAGTCCCAGGTCTACGAAGAGCACATCGCCCCGAACCTGAACGACGGCGACGCGCTGTTCTTCGGCCACGGCTTCAACATCCGCTTCGGCTTCATCAAGCCCCCGGCCGGCGTGGACGTCTGCATGGTCGCCCCGAAGGGCCCGGGCCACCTGGTGCGCCGCCAGTACGAGGAGGGCCGCGGCGTTCCCTGCATCGCCGCCGTCGAGCAGGACGCCTCGGGCAACGCCTTCGCGCTCGCCCTGTCGTACGCCAAGGGCATCGGCGGCACCCGCGCCGGCGTCATCAAGACGACCTTCACCGAGGAGACCGAGACCGACCTGTTCGGCGAGCAGGCCGTGCTCTGCGGTGGCACCGCGGCGCTGGTCAAGGCGGGCTTCGAGACGCTGACCGAGGCCGGCTACCAGCCGGAGATCGCCTACTTCGAGTGCCTGCACGAGCTGAAGCTGATCGTCGACCTCATGTACGAGGGCGGCCTGGAGAAGATGCGCTGGTCCATCTCCGAGACCGCCGAGTGGGGCGACTACGTCACCGGTCCGCGCATCATCACCGACGCCACCAAGGCCGAGATGAAGCAGGTCCTCGCCGAGATCCAGGACGGCTCCTTCGCCCAGAACTGGATGGACGAGTACCACGGCGGTCTGAAGAAGTACAACGAGTACAAGCAGCAGGACTCCGAGCACCTGCTGGAGACCACCGGCAAGCAGCTCCGCAAGCTGATGAGCTGGGTGAACGAGGAGGCGTAGGCTTCCAGCAAGGCCCCAGGGGCCGGAGCAGGGCTGCTCCGGCCCCCCTGGCCATTCCGTCCTGCCACGGACGGGTGATCCTCTCGCAGAGGCGTGAGACGCTCCATGTCCCGCCACTACACTGCTGCACAACACGCGTCAGGCCCACAGCGTCGTGCGTCTTCCGCGGCTAAGCGACCCCGGGAAGGGTGCCGCTCCCCTCCACCGCCAGCGGCCGTCGGGACGGCCGTCCGCATTGGACTAGTGAGGACCTCACGTGAGCTCGAAACCCGTCGTACTCATCGCTGAAGAGCTTTCGCCCGCTACCGTCGACGCTCTCGGCCCGGACTTCGAGATCCGGCACTGCAACGGCGCCGACCGGGCCGAACTGCTGCCCGCCATCGCCGACGTGGACGCGATCCTGATCCGCTCCGCCACGAAGGTCGACGCCGAGGCGATCGCCGCCGCGAACAAGCTGAAGGTCGTCGCACGAGCCGGCGTCGGCCTGGACAACGTGGACGTCTCCGCCGCCACCAAGGCCGGCGTGATGGTCGTCAACGCCCCCACCTCCAACATCGTGACCGCCGCCGAGCTGGCCTGCGGTCTCCTCGTCGCCACCGCCCGCCACATCCCGCAGGCCAACGCCGCGCTGAAGAACGGCGAGTGGAAGCGCAGCAAGTACACGGGCGTGGAACTCGCCGAGAAGACCCTCGGTGTCGTCGGCCTCGGCCGCATCGGCGCGCTCGTCGCGCAGCGCATGTCCGCCTTCGGGATGAAGGTCGTCGCCTACGACCCCTACATCCAGCCCGCCCGGGCCGCGCAGATGGGCGTCAAGGTGCTGTCGCTGGACGAGCTGCTCGAGGTCTCGGACTTCATCACCGTGCACCTGCCCAAGACGCCCGAGACGCTCGGCCTGATCGGCGAGGAGGCGCTGCGCAAGGTCAAGCCGTCCGTGCGGATCGTCAACGCCGCGCGCGGCGGCATCGTCGACGAGGAGGCGCTGTACTCCGCCCTCAAGGAGGGCCGCGTCGCCGGTGCCGGCCTGGACGTGTACGCCAAGGAGCCGTGCACCGACTCCCCGCTGTTCCAGTTCGACCAGGTCGTGTGCACCCCGCACCTCGGCGCGTCGACGGACGAGGCGCAGGAGAAGGCGGGTATCGCCGTTGCCAAGTCGGTGCGCCTCGCCCTCGCCGGTGAGCTGGTGCCTGACGCGGTGAACGTCCAGGGCGGTGTCATCGCCGAGGACGTCAAGCCGGGCCTGCCGCTCGCCGAGCGTCTCGGCCGGATCTTCACCGCGCTCGCGGGCGAGGTCGCGGTCCGTCTCGACGTCGAGGTGTACGGCGAGATCACCCAGCACGACGTGAAGGTGCTGGAGCTGTCCGCGCTCAAGGGCGTCTTCGAGGACGTCGTCGACGAGACCGTGTCGTACGTCAACGCCCCGCTGTTCGCGCAGGAGCGCGGTGTCGAGGTACGCCTGACCACGAGCTCCGAGGCGGCGGACCACCGCAACGTCGTCACCGTGCGCGGCACGCTCGCGGACGGCGAGGAGGTCTCGGTCTCCGGCACGCTGGCCGGCCCGAAGCACCTGCAGAAGCTCGTCGCGGTCGGGGACTACGACGTCGACCTCGCGCTCGCCGACCATATGGTCGTCCTGCGGTACGAGGACCGGCCGGGTGTCGTCGGCACCGTCGGCCGCATCGTCGGCGAGGCGGGTATCAACATCGCCGGTATGCAGGTCGCCCGTGCCGCGGCCGGCGGCGAGGCGCTGGCCGTGCTGACCGTCGACGACACGGTGGACTCCGCGGTTCTGGCCGAGGTCGCGGAGGAGATCGGCGCCACGTCGGCGCGCTCCGTGAACCTCGTCTGACCCTGGTAGGACGACAGCAGTACGAAAGCGCCGGGGGGGGGGGGGGCGCCCCCCCCCCCCCCCTTTTTTTTTTCCCCCGCTTTGGTTTGGGGCGCCCCGGGGCCGGGGGGGGGGGGGCGGGCACCACCCCCCCACGGGAGGCCCCCCGGGCACC
>NZ_JBIATQ010000010.1:355142-386469 GCF_042891955.1 Streptomyces sp. NPDC001843
GTTGGGCCGGTGGGGGGGGTGTTGTGGGCCCCCACGGGGGGGCCCTCCGTCACCCCGTTCCCCCCGTGTAACAAAAACAAAATAAAAAAAGGGGGGGGGGGGGGGTCCCCCCCCCCCCCCGGCGCTTTCGTCTTCCGCCCGCATCGTCAGGCGGCCGCCTTCTCCGGTGCCTCGGCCTGCGCAACCTCCCGCACCTGGATCCGCCGCAGGGACACCGCCGCCGCCACAGCCGCGCCCGCCAGCAGCACCGCCCCCGCGAGCGCCGCCGCGTGCATCCCGCTGGTGAACGCCTCCCGGGCGGCCGTGGTCAGGGCGTCGCCCGCCCCTGCGGGGAGCCGGCCGGCGACGGCGAGGGCGCCGCCCAGGGTCTCGTGGGCCGCCGCCGGAGCCGAGGCAGGGATCTCGTGGCGGTAGACGGCCGTGCCGATGGAGCCGAGGACCGCCATGCCGAGGGCGCCACCGAACTCGGTGCCGGTCTCCATGACGGAGGAGGCCGCGCCCGCCTGCTCGACCGGGGCGGTGCTCATGGCGAGGTCGGACAGCTGGGACATCACCATGACGACGCCGGAGGCGAGGACGCCTGCGGCGGCCAGGGTGAGCCAGAGGGAGTCGGTGCCGGTCAGGGCGAGCATGCCGTAACCGGCCGCGGTGACGGCGAAGCCGGCGGCGACGACGTACCCCCGGTTGACGCCCTTCTGGACGAGCTGGGTCGTGACCGGTCCGGCGACGCCGATGAGGACCGAGGGGAGCAGGCTCCACAGCGCGGCCTCGAGAGGGCTCTTGCCGAGGACCGACTGCAGGTACTGGGTGGTGAAGAGGGCCGAGCCCATCATCCCGAAGGCGGAGACCAGGGTGAGCACGATCGACGGGGTGAAGCCGCGGGCCCGGAACAGGGCCGGAGAGATCAGCGGTGAGGCGGCGGTGCGCTGCCGACGGACGAAGAGCGCGGCGAACAGCAGGCCGGCGGCGACCGACACGACGTACCGCACGTGCCAGCCCTGCGACGGGATCTCCTTCAGGCCGTAGATCACGGGGAGCACGGCGGCCATCGACAGCGGGACGCTCACCCAGTCGAAGCGGCCGGGGTTCGCGCTGCGGGACTCGGGGAGCAGGACCGGGCCGAGGACCAGCAGGAGCAGCATCGCGGGCAGATTGACCAGGAAGACCGACCCCCACCAGAAGTGCTCGACGAGGACGCCGCTCATCACCGAGCCTAGCGCGATCCCGCCCGTCATCACGCCGGACCACAGGCCGATGGCCTTCGCCCGCTGGCCGGGGTCGGTGAACATCGTGCGCAGCAGGGCCATGGTCGACGGCATCAGGGTGGCCCCGCCGATGCCGAGCACCGCGCGGGCGGCGATCAGGGTCTCGGCGCTGTTCGCGTAGGCCGCGAGCACCGAGGCGGTGCCGAAGGCGGCGGCGCCCATCAGCAGGAGTCGGCGGCGGCCGATGCGGTCGCCGAGGGAGCCCATCGTCATCAGCAGGCCGGCCAGGACGAAGCCATAGATGTCGAAGATCCAGAGCTGCTGGGTGCCGGTCGGCCGCAGGTCCGCGTTGATCGCGGGGGTCGCGAAGTAGAGGACGGACACGTCCATCGAGACCAGCAGCAGCGGCAGCATCAGCACGCCGAGGGCGGTCCATTCACGGCGCCCGGCGAGGGCGGTCGGGGTGGCGCTCGTCGAGTTCGTCATGCCAAGGAATGTACGCGTGTATTAAACGCTTGTCTAGAACGACTGTATAGATCATTTGTCTAGGACGGCTGTATGGATCCCGGAGTAAGGTGGTCCGCATGGGACACCGTGAAGATCTGCTCGAAGGTGCCAAGCGCTGCCTGCTGGAGAAGGGCTTCGCGCGCACCACGGCGCGCGACATCGTCAAGGAGTCGGGGACCAACCTGGCCTCGATCGGCTACCACTACGGCTCGAAGGACGCGCTGCTCGCGCAGGCCTACATCTCGCTGGTGGAGGGCACGTCGGACGGCTTCGACGCCGCCGGGGGCGGCGGCATCGCCGGAGCCCCCGGCTCGCTGGAGCGGTTCCGGGCGGTGTGGAGGAGCATCGTCGACAGCATGCGGGAGCCCGGCTCCGTGTGGCGGCTCAGCATGGAGGTCATGACCGTCCAAATGCCCGAGGTCCGCGACCACTTGTCCCGCGCCCAGCGGGAGGGCGGCCGGGGTCTCGTCGCGCTGCTCATGGGCGTACCGGAGGAGGAGGTGTCCGACGAGACCGCGGACACCGTCGGCCGGTTCTACCTCACGCTGATGACCGGCCTCATCGCCCAGTGGACCTTCGACCCCAAGACCGCGCCCGACGGGGACGCCCTCACCGAGGGACTGCGCCAGGTCATCGAGGCCGCCACCGCGACGCGCCCTTAGGGCCGCGCCCTAGAGCCGCGCCCCCTTCAGCACCATGTGCAGCAGCAGCCGGTCCTCCCCGTCGTCGAGGTCCAGTCCCGTCAGCTGCTCCACCCGGGACAGCCGGTAGTACAGGGTCTGCCGGTGGATGCCGAGCTCGGCGGCGGTGCGGCCGGCCTGGCCCGCGCAGTCGAGGTAGACCTCGGCGGTGCGGGCCAGCTCCTGGTGGGCGGGGGTGAGCAGCGGGGCCACCACCGGATCGTGGGCGGTCTCGGGCGGCAGGGAGGTCAGCAGACGGTACGGGCCGATCTGCGCCCACTCGGCGACCGGCCCGAACCGGGGTTCCGCCAGGGCCGCACGGGCCGCCGCGGACGCCTCCTGCCAGGCGGATCCCAGCTCGGCCAGCCCCACCCGGGCCGCGGCGATCCCGGCGGCGACCGCCCCGGCCCCGCTGTCCTCGCCTCGTTCCAGCAGTCGCCCCGCCGCCGACACGGCCGGAGTCATGGCCTGCGTCGACCGCAGCCGCACCAGCAGCGCCAGGGCATGCGCGGCCAGGCCCCACGGCACCGTGCACAGCGCGGTCGCGCCCGGCAGCGTACGCACCGAGGGCGCGTCACCCGGGTCGGCGGACGGCCAGGGTGCCACGCACACCACCGTGTGCGGGCCGTCCGCCCGGGCACCGAGGGCCGTGCGCAGCTCCGCCACCGCCATGTCCTGCGGCCAGCCCCGCTCGGCGGTGAGCACCGCCCGCAATTCCCGGGTCAGGTCGGCGCCGTGCTGCGCCTCGTCCGCGAGCAGCGCCCCGATCCGGGCCGCTACCCCCATCGCCGCGGAAAGCTGCCGCTCGCTCGGACCCGGGTCGTCGTCCAGCAGCCACACGTACCCGAGGACGACACCCCGATGGCGGACCGGGAGGCAGATGCGCCCCCGATACACCCCCGCCTCCGGGGTGGGCGGGATGCGCACGGGGCCGGTGGCCCGTGTGATGCCGAAGCCCTCGAACCATCTGCGGACCGCCGCCGTGGAGCGCCGGGTCAGGATCGAGCGGGTGCGCACCGGGTCCAGCGCGGAGGCGTCCAGCTCGCCCTCGCTGTCGTACGCGCCGAAGGCGATCAGCTCGAAGTCGCGGTTCTCCAGGGTCGCGGGGGCGCCGAGCAGCTCGGAGATCTCGTCCACCAGTTCCTGGTAGTCACCCACGTTCTTGAACGGCGGAGTATCGGCTGTCATCCGGGCATTCTCCCGCATATCCGTGCCGCCTTCATACATCTGTCTGAGATCCCGCGCACGGATGCGTGACAGCTGTCGATGGCAGATGATCGGAGGGATCCATAAGTTTCACGGTGGTTCTCCGTGCCGTACCCGGATGGTCGGGTATGGCCTTCCTCGGCCTTGTTGTGGAGGTGCCCCGTGCTGGGTCCCGTGATTCTCGCCGCGTCGCGCAGCGACCGGATGCGACGCCTGATCTCGGCGGCCCCGGTGACCAAGCAGGTCGTCGCCCGCTTCATCGCCGGCGAGACGGTCGACGACGTCGTCCCGATCATCGAGGACCTCACCGTCAAGGGCCTGGAGCTGACCATGGACGTGGTCGGCGAGGACATCACCAGCCCCGAGCAGGCCACCGCCGCCCGCGACGCCTACCTGACGCTGATCGACCGCCTCGGGCAGTTGAAGCTGGGGGAGCGGGTCGAGATGTCCGTCAAGCTCTCCATGTTCGGCCAGGCCCTCCCCGGCGGCCACGAGCTCGCCCTCGCCAACGTCCGCCCCGTCGTCGAGGCCGCCGCCGCCATCGGCACGACGGTCACCCTGGACGCCGAGGACCACACCACCCTCGACTCGATGTTCGCCATCCACGAGGAGCTGCGGAAGGACTTCCCGCAGACCGGCTGCGTCATCCAGGCCTACCTCTTCCGCACCGAGGCCGACGCCCGCCGCCTCGCCGCGAGCGGCAGCCGCGTCCGCCTGGTCAAGGGCGCCTACAAGGAGCCCGCCGAGGTCGCCTACCAGCAGAAGAACGAGATCGACAAGGCGTACGTCCGGACCTTGAGGATCCTGATGGACGGCGAGGGGTACCCGATGGTCGGTTCCCACGACCCGCGTCTGATCAGCATCGCCCAGGAACTCGCCCACCGCGCCGGGCGCAAAATGGACGAGTACGAGTTCCAGATGCTCTACGGCATCCGCAGCGACGAACACCTGCGGCTGGCCGCCGAGGGCCACCGCATGCGCGTCTACACCGCCTACGGCACCGACTGGTACGGCTACTTCATGCGGCGCCTGGCGGAGAAGCCGGCCAACCTGCGCTTCTTCGTCCGCAGCATGATCACCAAGGGCTGAGTTTCACCCCGCCCGCCCCGAAGCTTCGCAACACCGCTCAGTAAGGAGTTACGGAACCCATGGACGCTGTGACCCAGGTCCCCACCCCCGTCAACGAGCCGGTGCACGGCTACGCCCCCGGCACGCCCGAGCGCGCCCGGCTGGAGGCCAAGCTGAAGGAGCTGGCCGACAACCCGATCGACCTGCCCTGCACCATCGGCGGCGAGAAGCGGATGGGCGGCGGCGAGGCCTTCCAGGTCGTCCAGCCGCACAACCACAAGGCCGTTCTCGGTACCTACCGCAACGCCACCCAGCAGGACGCGCAGGACGCCATCGACGCGGCACTGGCCGCCGCGCCCGCCTGGCGCGCGATGTCCTTCGACGACCGTGCGGCGATCATCCTGCGCGCGGCCGAGCTGCTGTCCGGCCCGTGGCGGGAGACGCTCGCCGCCTCCACCATGCTCGGCCAGTCCAAGACCGCCCAGCAGGCCGAGATCGACACCCCCTGCGAGCTGATCGACTTCTGGCGCTTCAACGTCGCCTACGCCCGCCAGATCCTCGCCGAGCAGCCCCCGGCCAACGCCCCCGGCGTCTGGAACCGCCTCGACCACCGTCCGCTCGAGGGCTTCGTCTACGCGATCACCCCCTTCAACTTCACCGCGATCGCCGGCAACCTGCCCACCGCGCCCGCGCTGATGGGCAACGTCGTGGTGTGGAAGCCGTCCCCGACCCAGACCCACGCCGCCGTGCTGCTCATGCGGCTGCTGGAGGAGGCCGGTCTGCCCAAGGGCGTCATCAACCTCGTCACCGGCGACGGCATCGCGGTCTCCGAGGTCGCCCTGGAGCACCGGGACCTCGCCGGCATCCACTTCACCGGCTCGACCAAGACCTTCCAGTACCTGTGGAAGACGGTCGGCAACAACATCGAGAAGTACCGCTCCTACCCGCGTCTGGTCGGTGAGACCGGCGGCAAGGACTTCGTCGTCGCCCACCCGAGCGCCGACCGTGCCGTCCTCAAGACCGCTCTGACGCGCGGTGCCTTCGAGTACCAGGGCCAGAAGTGCTCGGCGACCTCCCGGGCGTACATCCCGGCGTCCATCTGGAACTCCGGTTTCAAGGAGGAGTTCGCCGCCGAGGTCGACGGCATCGCCATGGGTGACGTCACCGACTTCTCCAACTTCATCGGCGCGGTCATCGACGAGCGTTCCTTCGCCAAGAACAAGGCCGCCATCGACCGCGCCAAGGCCGACCCGGCCTGCACGATCGTCGCGGGCGGCAGCTACGACGACTCGGTCGGCTACTTCGTGCGCCCGACGGTCGTCGAGTGCTCCGACCCGGAGAACGAGGTCTTCACCACCGAGTACTTCGGCCCGTTCCTCGCCGTGCACGTCTACGACGACAGCTCGCCCGAGAAGTACGACGAGATGCTGACCCAGATGGAGTCGGTGTCCGACTACGCCCTGACGGGCTCGGTCATCGCGGGCGACCGTGCCGCGGCGGCGTACACGATGGAGAAGCTCCGCTACGCGGCCGGCAACTTCTACATCAACGACAAGTCGACCGGCGCGGTCGTCGGCCAGCAGCCCTTCGGCGGTGGCCGGTCCTCCGGCACCAACGACAAGGCCGGCGCCCCGCAGAACCTGATGCGCTGGACCCTGACCCGCGCCATCAAGGAGACGCTGGTCCCGCCGACCGACTACACCTACCCGCACATGGGCTGACCGCCCTCGCGCGCACGGGCCGGGAAGCCTGCCACAAGCGTGGCTTCCCGGCCCGTCTCCATCGCCCGAGCTACCTCTCGCAGGTCGTGCGGCCCACGTACCAGCGGCAGGCGAGCGCCGCGAAGCCGCCGTCGGTGGCGACCGGGACCGACACGGTGGACTCGCCGCGTACGACGTGCGTGGTGCGGGCCAGGCCCGACGCGCCGTCCGTCAGCGTCTCGACCAGCCAGCGGCCCGCGCCCAGCCGCAGCGGTACGTCGGCCGTGTGCGCCGCACCCACGAACGTCCCGCCGACGAACCAGCGGCCGTCCGCCGCACGGCGGGCCAGCACCGCGGAGCGGCCCGGGTCGCCGGTCAGCAGACGGGTCTCCTCCCAGCGGGCGGGCAACTGCTCCAGGAAGCGCCGGGCCTCGGGGCGGGCGTCGTAGGAATCGGGGGTGCCGGACAGGTTCTGGACGCCGGACTCGTACAGCACCGTCAGGCCCAGCTCACCCGCGTCCGATCCGGCGTTGGGCCGGTTCGGGCGCTGGAAGGCACCCGGGGTGAAGTCCATGGAACCGATGGCGTTCCGGGTGAACGGCAGCGACGCCAGGTGCTCCGCGGTGTTGTCGCGCTTCTCCTCACCGCCGACACCCTCCAGGGTCATCACCTGCGGCCACGTGCGCTGGACGCCCTTGGGGATCGTCGAGCCGTGGAAGTTCACCATCAGGTGGTGGCGGGCCGTCGACTCCAGGACGTCGTCGTACCAGCGCATCCGCTCCTGCGACTCCGAGTCCATGAAGTCGATCTTCACGCCCTTGACGCCCCAGCGCTCCAGCGTACCCAGCCACTTCTCGCGCTCGGCGGGGTCGGTGAGCAGGGAGTAGTGCAGCCAGACCTGGATGCCGACGCCCTTGGCGGCCGCGTACCGGACCAGCTCCGGCATCCAGCTGTCGGTCTGCCAGTCGGGGTCGACGACGTCCCACGCGTCGGTCCTGAAGTACCAGCCGGCGTCCACGACTTCGTACGGCCAGTGCCGCTCGGCCGCGTAGTCCACGAACTTCTCCTGGGCCGTCAGGCTCTGCCCGGCCGCCTTGCCGCCGGCCAGCCAGGTCCACAGCGCCGGCCCCGGCTTGACCCAGGAGGTGTCGCGGACTCGGGAGGGCGGGGCGAGGTCGTCGACGAGCGTGGACTCGGTGACGGTGGTCAGGTCGCCGGTGACGACGGTGCGCCACGGGGTGGTCAACGTGCCCTGCGTCTGGACGGGTTCGTCGTTCCAGAGGCTCACCCGGTACGTCGGTGAGGCGGCCTCGTGGGTGAGGTGCGCGCCCGCGTAGGAGCCGTTCACACCGGACTCGGCGATCAGGGCGTAGCCGCCGGGGGTGCGGAAGAGTCCCTGCATCGAGTACGTGCCCGCCGGGGCGTCAGCGGCCGACTCGTAGCGAACGAAGGGCAGTTCGTTGTCCGCGCGGTAGGCGTTCAGCACGGCGCCGGTTCCGGCGGGGAGCGTGAAGGCGGAGGTTTCGCGGAGCACGTCGCCGTGGTTCTGCGGCAGGACGTAACGGTAGGCGACGCCGTCCCGGGCGACCCGGGTGACCAGGTCGACGCGGGCACCGTCGGCGGTGCGGAAGCGGAAGCGGGCCTCGGTCATCCGGGCCGTGCGGTGGCGCGCCTTGCCCGCCGTGGCCGTGTAGTGCTCGGTGACGGTGCGGGCGCTGCGGCCCAGCAGGGTCAAGTGCGCCGAGAAGTCGGCCTGTTCGGTGACCAGGCCGAGTGGTGAGGCGGCGATCACGGTCGCGCCGGCACGTCTGACGGTGAGCGTGGGGTGGCCGTCGGCGGGGTCGAGGGCGACGGTGGCGGTGGGGGAGTCGTGTGCGGCGCCGGGGGCGGGGACGTTCCAGGCCGTGGGCGCCGCGGGGGCCGAGGCGCTGGCGGGAAGCGCGGTGGCGGCGCCGGCCAGCAGAGCGGAACAGAGCGTCAACACGATGGTGCGGGCCCGTAGTTGGACCGGCATGAGGAACCCTCCAGTCTCTGATACATCCGATGTGTGGGAGGGTGGATGGGGTGGATGAGACTGTCAAGGGGTACGGTAGGAGTAAAGGCCGAGAATAGATCGGATCAAAACTGGTGCCGGGCATACTGGGGTCATGACCACTCCCTCGTCCCCCCCCGGCCTGCGCACCGCGCACACCGCCGACCTCACACCCGCCGAACTCCGCGCCGCACGCGCTCTCTTGGACGCCGCCTTCGAGAATGACTTCAGCGACGAGGACTGGGAGCACGGGCTGGGCGGCATGCACGCGCTCGTGCACGACGAGGCGGGACTCGCCGCCCACGGATCCGTCGTGATGCGACGCGCCCGCCACCAGGGCCGCTGGCTGCGGGTCGGATACGTCGAGGCCGTCGCCGTACGGCCCGACGTACGCCGCACAGGCCTGGGCGGTCGGGTGATGGGCGCCCTGGAGCGGATCGTCGACCGGGCCTACGACCTCGGCGCCCTCTCCGCGAGCGACGACGGCGCCCGTCTCTACGCCGCCCGCGGCTGGCAACTGTGGCCCGGCCGCATCCACGCCCTCTCACCGGACGGGATCGTCCACCTCCCGGAGGAGGAGGGCACCACCTGTCTCCGCCCCGCCCTCGCCGGTCCGCCCGACCCCGCCCACGAGCTGCTCTTCGACTGGCGGGACGGCGACGTGCTGTGACGTACCGTCAGACGGCCCGCACGAGGATCTTGCCCGTGTTGCCGCCCCTGAGCATCAGCAGGAACGCCTCCACGATCCGCTCGAACCCGTCCACCACCGTCTCGTCCGCCACCAACGCCCCACTACGCAGATGCGGCACGGCGAACTCGTACAACTCCTCCTGCGCATCGGCGTAGTCACGCACCAGGAATCCCTCGATGCGCAGGCTCTTCTCCACCACGTCCGCGTGGTTGAACAGCACGGGAGGGGCGTCCGGGGTGTTGTACTGGCCGATCGTGCCGACCCGCACCACCCGTCCCCGGTCCCGCAGCGCGCCGATCGCCGCGCCGAGGTGGTCGCCGCCGACGTTGTCGACGAAGACGTCGATGCCGTCGGGGGCGGCCCCGGCGAGGAGTTCGGCGACCGGGCCGGTGCGGTAGTCGAAGGCCGCGTCGTAGCCGACCTGCTCCGTCAGGTACTTCACCTTCTCCGCGGAGCCCGCGCTGCCCACCAGCCGGCCCGCGCCCAGCAGCCGGGCGAAACGTCCGAGGGCCGTGCCGACCCCGCCCGCCGCTCCCGAGACGAACAGGTCGTCGCCCTCGCGGAGCCGGGCGATCCGGGTGAGAGCGGCGTACGCCGTCAGACCCGTGCCGCCCAGCACACTCAGGTACGCCGACAGCGGTACGCCCTCGTGACGGGGGAGGCGCCTGATCTCCTCGGGACGGACCAGCGCATGCGTGCGCCACCCGTGCCGGTGGAAGACCACCTCGCCCTCCGGGAGGCCCGGATGCCGGGAGGCGACGATCCTCCCCAGGGCGCGGCCCTCCAGCGGCGCGTTCAACTCGAAGTCGCCGTCCATCATTTCGCGGTGGTAGGGGTCCACCGACCAGTAGAGGTTCTCCACGAGGGCGGTCCCGGGGGTGGGTTCGGGGACCGGGGACTCGGCGAAACGGAAGTGGTCGGGGGTGGGGAAGCCGGTCGGGCGGGCGGTCTGCTGCACGGTCAGTGCGGTGTCGGTCATGGCAGCCGACCGTAGGCAGGAATGCCCCGGCCGGGCAGAGGGTTGCGCTCATGGAACCGGCCGATCCATGAACCGGCCTCATAGCAGCAGGTGGGAGCGCCCGAATGACGTCCGTCGACCTTGCCCCGCAGGAGCTGAGAACCCTGGTGGCCGTGGCGGAGGAGGGGGGCTTCTCGGCCGCCGCCGTGCGGCTCGGCGCCACCCAGTCCGCCGTCTCCCACGCCGTGCGCGGCACCGAACGCAAGCTCGGCGTGGTGCTGTTCGAGCGCGGCCGGTACGGCGCCCGGCCCACGGCGGCGGGCGAGCGCGCGGTGGCACACGCCCGGCGGGTACTGCGCCTGCTGGACGTCCTGGTCGCCGAGGTCCGGGGCCCGGCGACGGGCACGATCGAGGGCGTGCTGCGCATCGCCGCGTTCCGCAGCGCCGCCCTGCACCTGCTGCCCCGGGCCCTGGAGGCCCTCGCCGCACGCCACCCCGGCATCGAGGCCACCGTGACCGTGATCCGGGAACTGGGCGTCGGTACGGCCGGTGAGGTCGCCGCGGGCCGCGCCGACCTGGGCATCGCCACCCTCGGCACCGGTTCGCCGGTCCCGGAGGGCCTCGTCGGCGATGTGCTGCTGGAGGAGCCGTACTCGCTGGTCCACCCGGCCGGGCACCCCGCGCCGCGCTCGCTGCCCCTGGTCGACTGGATGGAGAACTGCGGCTCCTACACCCGCGAGTGGTGGGCCGCCCAGGACTGGATCCCGGCCGCGACCGTGCGCGCCGAGGACGACGGGGCGGTGCTGTCCATGGTGGGCAGCGGCCTGGGCATGGCGATCATGCCCGCGCTGTCCCTGACCGCCGTCCCGCCCACCGTCGAGATCACCGACCTCGGCCCCCAGCGTCCCACCCGCTCCGTCGGGTACGTCACCACCCCAGAACTCGCCGCGACGGCGGCCGTCCGGGCGCTCGTCCGGGAGCTGCGCTCACTTCATCCCCGGACCAGGAAACCCCAGGTCACCGCGGTGTGACCCGGTTCGCCGTCTCAGATAGTAGGAAGTCCGAGTAATTGTGCAGACAGGAGCGCGCCCCTCCCTTATTTTTGTAGGAGCCGAACGTCTCGCTCGATCCAGCGAATGGCGGTCGTGAGCCGGGCCCCGTGCAGGCAATCCCTGCGGCCACGCTCCCCGCCCCATCCGGCGTCTCGTAACTCCCCTGTCTCTGCGCACCCCCATGTGCCGAAGGAGTGGATCCCCATGGCCGAGACGACCGTCCGCCGCCGAGTCCGCCACGTGTCCCGCACGAGTGAGTCCGAGCGCAAGAACGCCGCAGCCGCCCTCCAGCGCGCCCTCGACCGCCGGGACAACGGCGGCGAGACCGGCCACTGAGCAGGCCGCGGCGCCCCACCAGCCGGGAGCCGCACCCGTTCGAGGTGCGACGCGGCCTCACCCGCCGCGTCGCACCTCGAAGTGGTCCACCCGCTTGCCGTCGTCCGCCAGCGCCGACACCTTCAGCCTCGGTGACGCGCCCGCCCGCGCCTCCACCGACAGCAGCGAGAAGCCGGTGTACCGCACCCGCGACCACTCCACCGTCTCCTTGCGGGAGACCTTCCCCTTGCCCCAGTAGAAGGTCTTCACGGCGTCGTGCCGGGTGACGTGCCCCTCGTAGCTGTCCCTCACGCCCGACGGGAACGAGTACAGGTCCCGGCCGCCACCGCCGGCGGTCACGTACACGATCCCGTCCCGGGCCGGATCCGTCGACCCGCCGACCGGCACCGCCCGTCCGACGCGCCCGTCCTTGATGGCGTCCGTCCGCTCGTACACGTGGTTGTGACCGTTGATCACCAGGTCCACCCGGTGCTTGGCGAACAAGGGCAGCCACTCCTTGCGGATGCCGCCGTCGGAGGCGTGCTGCGAGGTCGAGTAGGCGCAGTGGTGGAAGAACACCACCACGAAGTCGACGCCCTTCGCGGCCCGCAGCTCGCCCAGCGTGCGGGCCAGCCATCTGGTCTGCCTGCCGCCGGAGTAGCCGAGGTTGGCGGGGATCTCGTACGACACGTCGTTCGCGTCCAGCGCCACGAAGCCGACGTTGCCGTAGGTGAACGCGTACACGCCCGGCGCCGAACGCGGGTCGAAACCGCTGTCCGGGAGGGAGAAGCGGGCCAGTTGGCCGCCGTAGCCGTCCGGTGAGTACCAGGCCTCCATGTCGTGGTTGCCGGTGGTAACCATCCACGGCACCGACCTGGCCACCGGCTCGTTCTGCTTCAGGAACAGGTCCCAGAACTTCGGGTCGTAGCCGTCCGACTTCGAACCGGCGCCGTTCACGTCCGCGTAGCAGATGTCGCCCGCGTGCAGATGGAAGGCGGGCTTCAGCCGCAGCAGCAGATGGTCGTTGGCGTTCGCGCCGGCGCTCACCCCCTGGTCGCCGAATGCGGTGAACACGAAGCTCTCCGGGGCGGCGGGCGCGGTGCGGAACGAGGTGATCGTCGAGCGGTGAGCCGGGGAGGCGGGGTCCCAGCCGTCGTGGCCGACCCCGTAGTAGTACGTCGTGCCGGGCCTCAGGCCGTCCAGGGCCGCGTGCACGTAGTACTGCTCGACCGCCGGCCGCACCCCCTGCACGCCCGGCGTGTGCAGATGGCGCACCTCGGCCTCGACACGGCGGCCGAGATCGTCCGGCCGCAGACCCACGCGGACATACGGCCTGCGCACCGAGAGCGGCACCTGCCAGGAGATCCGCATCCGGGTCCGCGGGTCGGCGCCGAAGGCCAGGTGACGGCCGAACGGCGCCACGACCGAGCCGGAGACGTGCGAGCCGGTCGGGGCCGGGGCGCCCGACGTACGGGCCGGCGACGCCGTACCGCCGCAGCCGGTCAGCAGGCCGCCCGCCACCGCGCCGGCCGACACCAGCGTGCGGCGCCGGGTGAGCCGGGTGCGCAGGTACTCGTACTGCTCGGCCATGCTCATCCGCTCCGCGAGCCGCCGCGGAATGCCGAAGTCGGGGATCTCCATGCCGTCAACGGTTCCCAGCGAATCCCAACAACGCCCCCACATACGGGTGAACGGCGGCCAACAGGATGACGCCCGCCCCTCGCCCGGGTGCGTCCGTCCGGCCTGGGGTTGTCCGTATGGCGGACGGCCGTGTCATCACATGGGACGAGGAGTAGTCTGCCGACATGTCTCCCAGCATCGATCTCGCAGTGATCCCCGGTGACGGCATCGGGCAGGAAGTCGTGGCCGAAGGCCTCAAGGTCCTCTCCGCTGTCCTTCCCGAGGACGTGAAGCTGGAGACCAAGGAGTACGACTTCGGCGCCAGGCGCTACCACGCCACCGGTGAGACCCTCACCGACGCCGACCTCGACGCCCTGGGGCAGCACGACGCCATCCTGCTCGGCGCGATCGGCGACCCGTCCGTGCCGTCCGGCGTCCTGGAGCGCGGCTTCCTGCTCAAGCTCCGCTTCGCCTTCGACCACCACGTCAACCTGCGTCCGTCCAAGCTCCTGCCGGGTGTCGCCACCCCGCTCGCGGGCGACCCGCAGATCGACTTCATCGTGGTCCGCGAGGGCACCGAGGGCCCGTACACCGGCAACGGCGGCACCATCCGTAAGGGCACCCCGCACGAGGTCGCCACCGAGGTCTCCGTCAACACGGCCTTCGGTGTCGAGCGCGTGGTCCGCGACGCCTTCGCCCGCGCCCAGGCCCGCCCGCGCAAGAAGCTCACCCTCGTCCACAAGAACAACGTGCTGGCCTTCGCCGGTCACCTCTGGACGAACATCTTCAACAAGGTGGCCGAGGAGTACCCCGAGGTCACCACCGAGTACATCCACGTCGACGCGGCCACCATCTACCTGGTCACCCAGCCCGAGCGCTTCGACGTCATCGTCACCGACAACCTCTTCGGCGACATCATCACCGACCTCGCCGCGGCCGTCTCCGGCGGCATCGGCGTGGCCGCCTCCGGCAACATCAACCCCGGCCGCGAGTTCCCGTCCATGTTCGAGCCCGTCCACGGCTCGGCCCCGGACATCGCCGGCCAGGGCAAGGCCGACCCCACCGCCACGGTCCTGTCCGTCGCCCTGCTGCTGCGCCACCTCGGCCACGAGGCCGAGGCGAACCGCATCGAGGAGGCGGTCTCGGCCGACCTCGGCGAGCGCGCCCAGCTGCCCGCCCGCTCCACCTCCGAGATCGGCGACGCGCTCGCCGTACGAGTAGCCGGCTGACCCCGCCGCGCTCTTTCGAACCCCTCGAAGCCGCCGGGTCGCATCCGAGCCCGGCGGCTTCCCCCATGTCCCCGCCGGGTGCCACCATCAACCCGGGGCCGCATTCACCCCGATTCCTTCCGTCGCCGCTCCCCACGAGATAATCGAGCGAGGAGCCGCGGTACGAAGGAATGCTCGGACGTCCTAGCACTGGCCGGAAGGCGGTACGGGCGTGAGCGCGGCCCGTCACTACAACCGGTGAAGGACAAGCACTCATGACGACGCCCACGATCGAGCTCAAGCCGTCCGCCCATCCGCTCCCCGCAGCCGAGCGCGAGGCGATCCTGGCGAACCCCGGATTCGGCCGCCACTTCACCGACCACATGGTGACGATCAAGTGGACCGAGGGCCGGGGCTGGCACGACGGCCAGCTCGTTCCGTACGCGCCGATCCCGCTGGACCCGGCCACCAACGTCCTGCACTACGCCCAGGAGATCTTCGAGGGCCTCAAGGCCTACCGCCGCCCCGACGGCTCCGTCGCCACCTTCCGCCCGGACCAGAACGCCCAGCGGTTCCAGCGCTCCGCCCGCCGCCTGGCCATGCCCGAGCTGCCCGTCGAGACCTTCATCGAGGCCTGTGACGTCCTGGTCCAGCAGGACGAGGGCTGGGTGCCCGCGCACGGTGGCGAGGAGTCCCTCTACCTGCGCCCGTTCATGATCGCGACCGAGGTCGGCCTGGGCGTGAAGCCCGCCAACGAGTACCTCTTCCTCGTCATCGCCTCCCCGGCCGGCGCCTACTTCCCGGGCGGCGTGAAGCCCGTCTCCATCTGGGTCTCCGAGGACCGCGTCCGCGCCGTCCCCGGCGGCATGGGCGACGCCAAGACCGGCGGCAACTACGCCGCGTCCCTCCTCGCCCAAGCCGAGGCCGCCGCCCACGGCTGCGACCAGGTCTGCTACCTGGACGCGGTCGAGCGCAAGTGGGTCGAGGAACTCGGCGGCATGAACCTGTACTTCGTGTACGACAACAAGATCGTCACCCCGACCCTCACCGGCTCGATCCTGGAGGGCGTCACCCGCGACTCCCTCCTGACCCTCGCCCGCGACCTCGGCTACGAGACCGAGGAGGGCCGCGTCTCCGTCGACCAGTGGCAGCGCGACGCCGAGAACGGCACCCTCACCGAGGTCTTCGCCTGCGGCACCGCCGCCGTCATCACCCCCGTCGGCACCGTCAAGCGCTCCACCGGTGCCGACTGGAAGCAGACGGGCGGAGAGCCCGGCGAGGTCACCCTGAAGCTCCGCCAGGCCCTGCTGGACGTCCAGCGCGGCATCACGCAGGACGAGCACGGCTGGATGCACCGCATCGGCTGACCCCGGTCGCACCCCGGGCCGCCCGGACTCCGTGTCCGCGGTGGCCCCGAGGGGCGGTGTCAACCGGTAGAACAAACGGGTGAACTTACTGGTCTGCGCGGCCTGTGGCCGCCGTCTCAGCGAGCCGTTGCGGCTGCTTCCTGCGCTGCCCGAACGCCCGGAGTACGACGGGCGCAAGGGTCCCGACGGTCGGCGGCACGCCCCGTCGACCGTGCCGCGCGGCACCTACGCGATCGACCCCGAGCCGAGCGGGGCGCCGTACGTGCCGCATCCGGACCCGGAATGGCTGGGGGCGGCCATCCCCGGCCTGTCCATCGCCGACCCGGACGGGCCGGGAAGCCTGATGTCCGCCGGGCCGTGCGACACCCTGGTCGTCCACCCCGAGGACACCGACAAACTCCTGGAGCCCAACCCCGCCTCCTTCACGGAGGCCGTGTGCTGTGGCCCCCTTGGCATGGAGGGGCCGAACCGGTTGTGTCCGGGGTGCGGGGCGGAGGTGGCGACGCTGCTCGCCGACTGTGTGGGGCCGTACGAGATCCACTTCCTGCCCGACGCCGTGCGGGTGGTGCCTGACACCGCGTGAAGTGGCGACCGCATTCTGAGACGGTCGGTGAGCCGGGGGCAGGGCTGTGCCAGACTGCCCCCGTGCTCTCGTTCGCCATGATTATTGGCAGCAGGCGCGCCGGTCCGCAGTGACCACCACGTACGACCAGGTACGGGTGGCCATCGTCGTCCTCGACCCGCGCGCAGACCTCTCGCACCCGCGAGGGGTTTTTTCGTTTTCCGGTCCACCTTCAGCCGGGAACGGAGCGCGAGGGACTATGAGGGGACGGTGGAGCCGGTCATTGACGGTAAGACCGAGATTGAAAACAGGAGCCCTGAGACCATGACCGAAACCAGCCGGCTGGACGATACGTTCCACGTCTTCGACACCACCCTGCGCGACGGCGCCCAGCGCGAGGGCATCAACCTCACCGTCGCCGACAAGCTGGCCATCGCCCGGCACCTGGACGACTTCGGCGTGGGCTTCATCGAGGGCGGCTGGCCCGGCGCCAACCCGCGGGACACCGAGTTCTTCGCCCGCGCCCAGCAGGAGATCGACTTCCAGCACGCCCAGCTGGTCGCCTTCGGCGCCACCCGCCGCGCCGGCGCCAAGGCCGCGGACGATCCCCAGGTCAGGGCCCTGCTCGAGTCCGGCGCCCCGGTGATCACCCTGGTCGCCAAGTCCCACGACCGGCACGTGGAACTGGCGCTGCGCACCACCCTCGACGAGAACCTGGAGATGGTCCGCGACACGGTGTCCTTCCTGCGCGAGCAGGGCCGCCGGGTCTTCGTCGACTGCGAACACTTCTTCGACGGCTACCGTGCCAACCCCGAGTACGCCAAGTCGGTCGTCCGGGCCGCCTCCGAGGCGGGCGCGGACGTGGTCATCCTCTGCGACACCAACGGCGGCATGCTCCCCGCCCAGGTCCACGCGGTCGTCTCCACGGTCCTCGCCGACACCGGCGCCCGGCTCGGCATCCACGCCCAGGACGACACCGGCTGCGCCGTCGCCAACACCCTCGCCGCCGTCGACGCCGGCGCCACCCACGTCCAGTGCACCGCGAACGGCTACGGCGAGCGTGTCGGCAACGCCAACCTCTTCCCCGTGGTCGCAGCCCTGGAACTGAAGTACGGCAAGAAGGTCCTCCCCGACGGCCGGCTCCGCGAGATGACCCGCATCTCCCACGCCATCGCCGAGGTCGTCAACCTCACGCCCTCCACCCACCAGCCCTACGTCGGCGTCTCGGCCTTCGCCCACAAGGCAGGCCTGCACGCCTCCGCCATCAAGGTCGACCCCGACCTCTACCAGCACATCGACCCCGAGCTGGTCGGCAACACGATGCGAATGCTGGTCTCCGACATGGCGGGCCGCGCGTCGATCGAGCTCAAGGGCAAGGAACTCGGCATCGACCTGGGCGGCGACCGCGAACTGGTCGGCCGGGTGGTCGAGCGGGTCAAGGAGCGCGAGCTCAAGGGCTACACCTACGAGGCCGCCGACGCCAGCTTCGAACTGCTGCTGCGCGCCGAGGTCGAAGGCAGGCCCCTGAAGTACTTCGACGTGGAGTCCTGGCGCGCCATCGTCGAGGACCGCCCCGACGGCACCCACGCCAACGAGGCCACCGTCAAGCTCTGGGCCAAGAGCGAGCGCATCGTCGCCACGGCGGAGGGCAACGGCCCTGTCAACGCCCTGGACCGGGCTCTGCGCGTGGCCCTGGAGAAGATCTACCCCGAGCTGGCCGCCCTCGACCTGGTCGACTACAAGGTCCGCATCCTGGAGGGCAAGCACGGCACCCAGTCCACCACCCGGGTCCTGATCTCCACCTCCGACGGCAAGGGAGAGTGGTCCACGGTGGGCGTCGCGGAGAACGTGATCGCGGCGTCGTGGCAGGCCCTGGAGGACGCGTACACGTACGGCCTGCTGCGGGCGGGCGTGGCGCCCGCGCAGTGAGCACAGTGGGGGCATGACCCGACACGACAGCAACTTCCTGGCCCGGGCACGCGTGGCGACCCGACTGCCGGCCCGGGACCTGGACCGGGCCAGGCGCTTCTACCGCGAGCAGCTCGGCCTGGAACCCGTCGACGAGCGTCCCGGCGGCCTGCTGTACCGGTGCGCGGGGGCGGACTTCGTGGTGTTCCAGTCCACGGGCGCCTCGCCGGGCACGTTCACCCAGATGGGGTTCGAGGTCGACGACCTCGACGCGGCCGTGGCGGAGCTGAGGCGCCGCGGCGTGGTGTTCGAGGAGGTCGACGCACCGGGACTGCGCACCCGCGACGGGATCGCCGAGGTCGAGGGGAACTACCCGAGCAAGGGTGCGCGCGGTGAACGCGGTGCCTGGTTCCGGGACAGCGAGGGCAACCTGCTGGGCATCGGCCAACCGACGCCGTAGCCGGCGCGGCCGGGCCTGGGCACGGCGGGCCCGTCAGAACGCACGCCAGACGTTGTCGAACGCCGCGTCCTCGATACGGCGCCGCTGCCGCACGGCCTCCAGCTCCGTCAGCGCGCCGTTGACGGCCGCCAGGACGGTCACCACCGCGTCGTCGGAAAGGTCCTCCGGGGCCGCCTCCGCCGCACCCTCGGGAATCCCCAGCGCGCCCGCGAGACCGACGAGCACGGGCTCGCGGGCGGCCCAACGATCGGCCGCCTGCCGCCGGACCGTCGACTCCTCGGTGGTACCCCGATCGTCGGCGGTACCCCGCTCGCTGCGCCGGCCCGGTCGGCGGCGGCGGGATCCGGCGGCCCGTCCCGACGCGTCCAGGTCGTCGGCGTAGGCCGTGGCCAGGCCGCTTCCCCGGCGCCAGAGCCAGTCCTCGACCGACTCGTACGGCGCCTGACGGCTGAGGGCCGCCCCCGCCTCGTCCAGCAGCCGGTCGCCCGTGGCCGGCTGCAGACCGGGCACGATGCGGTCGTCCTCCAGGGTGACGCCCTCGGCGGCGATCAGATCCAGCAGTTCCGCCCCCGCGAGGGCGAGCGACAGGTCCCCCCGTTCGACGGGCCGGCTGGACGGGACGTCCAGCGTGACGATCAACAGGTCCCGCGCTGTGGTCATGTCGGGCTCCAGGTCTCGGGCGGGGTCGGGGACTGCGGGCCGGAGGTGTTGCCCGGGGTGAGCGGAGCGGCGGCCGCCGTCGTCTCCCTCCCACCATCGTCCGCCCTGAGCCCGGGGCCCGCCCACCGCGACCGGCTCACCGGCGGACGGCCCGGACGGCCCTGGCGGTCCGGGCGGCACGGGACGGCAGACCTTCGCATGGTGTCCGGCCCTTTCCGACTCGGCTGACGGAACGTCTTGACGGTTGCGAGGGACGTCAGTTGACTCACGGCGTGATCTGAGTGCCGAGTGAACCACGAGAGCCGAGGGAAGGTCCATGCCGAGAACCGCCCTGCTCGTCTCCGCCGCCCTGCTCACCGCCGTACTGTCACCGACCGCCTCCCACGCGGCCGACGACCCGCCCCCGACGCCCGTCGACCGTTTCGAGGGCGAGGTCCCCTTCGCCTCCCAGCCCGCCGAGGGCATCTTCACCTGGGGCGGCGACACCGACGACCCGCCCGCACTGTCACTCGCCGCCCGCCCGGACGCCCCGGAGGGCGAGAAGGTCCTCACCGGCAGCTACGACATCAGCGGCTACGGCGGCTTCACCCACGACTACGCCGCCACCGCACCCGCCCACGACTGGTCCGCCCACAAGGGCATCCGCTTCTGGTGGGACGGCCGGGACAACGGCAGGAAGATCGCCGTCGAGATCAAGGACGGCGGCGCGAACGGCGAGGCCTCCGAGCTCTGGACGACCTCCTTCACCGACGACTTCACCGGCTGGAAACAGGTCGAGATCCCGTTCAGCGACTTCATCTACCGAACCGACTACCAACCGGTCGGCGGCATCGACCACGTCCTCGGCCTCACCCAGATGTGGGGGTACGCCGTCACCCTCCCCGCGGGCGCCAAGGGCACCTTCGCCATGGACGACGTCGAGCTGTACGGCAAGGCCGACCAGTCGCTGCGCGCCTCCGTCACCACCGGCCCCGCCGTTCACCCCGTCAAGGAGGGCGGCACCGCCTCGGTCGAGGTCACCGTCGCCACCACCGGCTCGGCCCCGACCGACGAGCCCGTGACGGTCACCTACGAGACGGCGGCGACCGGCACCGCCACCCCGGGCAAGGACTACACCCCGGTCTCCGGCACCCTCACCTTCCCGGCCGGCACCGCCTCCGGCACCTCGCGCACCATCAAGGTCCCCACCCTCAGGGACCGCACGGCCGAGTCCGCCGAGACGATCCCCCTGAAGCTCACGGTCACCGGGGCCAAGGCGCCCACCGAGACCCCGCAGATCGTCATCGACGCCCACGGACTGCCGTACCTGGACAGCCGGTTGCCGGTGCGGAAACGGGTCGCCGACCTGCTCTCCCGGATGTCCCTGGCGGAGAAGGCCGGGCAGATGACCCAGGCCGAGCGCGGGGCCGTGGGCAGCGGGAGCGACATCGCGACGTACGACCTCGGCTCCCTGCTCTCCGGCGGCGGCTCGACGCCCACGCCCAACACCCCCGGGGCCTGGGCGAAGATGATCGACGACTTCCAGCTCCGGGCGCGGGCGACCCGCTTCCAGATCCCCCTGATCTACGGCGTCGACGCGGTCCACGGCCACAACAACCTGGTCGGCGCCACGATCATGCCGCACAACATCGGCATCGGCGCCACCCGCGACCCACGCCTCGCCCGGCGGACGGGCGCCGTGACGGCCGCCGAGGTACGGGCCACCGGCATCCCCTGGGACTTCGCCCCCTGCCTCTGTGTGAGCCGCGACGAACGCTGGGGCCGCTCCTACGAGTCCTTCGGCGAGGACCCGGCCCTCGTCCAGTCCATGGAGACGATCATCCAGGGCCTCCAGGGCCGGGCGAACGGCGGCGACCTGGGTCGGAACGACAAGGTCCTCGCCACCGCCAAGCACTTCGTCGGCGACGGCGGCACCGAGTACGGCTCCTCCACGACCGGGACGTACAAGATCGACCAAGGCGTCACCAAGGTCACCCGGCAGCAGTTGGAGGCCGTCCACCTGGCGCCCTTCCGGACGGCCGTCGACCGGGGCATCGGCACCGTCATGCCCTCGTACTCCTCCCTCGACATCGTCGGCGACGGCCGGGGAGCGGTGAAGATGCACGCCCGCGCCGACATGATCAACGGCGTGCTCAAGGACCGTATGGGCTTCGACGGCTTCGTCGTCAGCGACTGGAACGCCATCGACCAGCTCCCCGGCGACTACGCGTCCCACGTGCGCACCTCGGTCAACGCGGGCCTGGACATGATGATGGTCCCCTCCACCTACAAGGACTTCACCACCACCCTGACCGACGAGGTGAAGGCGGGCCGTATCAGCGAGGAACGGGTCGACGACGCGGTCTCCCGCATCCTCACCCAGAAGTTCCGGCTGGGCCTCTTCGAGCACCCCTACGCCGACACCACCGGCGCCGCGAAGATCGGCTCCCCGGCCCACCGGGCCGTCGCCCGGCAGGCCGCGGCCGAGTCACAGGTGCTGCTGAAGAACTCAGGCGGCCTGCTGCCGCTGCGGAAGAACCAGAAGGTGTACGTCGCCGGGTCCAACGCCGACGACATCGGCAACCAGACCGGTGGCTGGACGGTCACCTGGCAGGGCTCCTCCGGGAACATCACCCCCGGCACGACGATCCTGGACGGGATGCGCAGGGGCGGCGGGGACATCACGTACTCCAAGGACGCCTCCGCGCCCCTGACCGGCTACGACGTCGGTGTGGTCGTCGTCGGCGAGACCCCGTACGCCGAGGGCGTCGGCGACGTCGGCAACGGCCACGACCTCCGGTTGTCCGCCGCCGACCAGGCAGCCGTGGACAAGGTGTGCGCGGCGATGAAGTGCGCGGTGCTGATCGTCTCCGGACGCCCGCAGCTCGTCGGCGACCGCCTCGGGAAGATCGACGCCCTGGTCGCCTCCTGGCTGCCGGGCACGGAGGGCGACGGCGTGGCGGACGTGCTGTACGGCAGGCGGCCCTTCACCGGACAGCTCCCCGTCACCTGGCCCAGGTCCGAGGCCCAACTGCCGATCAACGTGGGCGACACCTCGTACGACCCGCAGTTCCCGTACGGCTGGGGCCTGACGACCCTGACCGGGGTGCCGAAGGGCGGCGCGTCGATGCTGCGGGCGCTGGCCGCCGCCGCGACGGTGGCCGAGAAGAAGGGCGCGGACGAGACCGGACGCCGGCTGGTCACGAAGGCACGCCTGATCGTCCAGCACAGGGTGGGGCAGAAGATCACCCCGGCGGTGGCGAAGCCCTTCGCCGACGCGGACCACCTGCTGACGACGGGTCGGTACGGGGCAGCGGTGCGTGAACTGCTGGAGGCGTACCGGGCCGTCTGAGATCGGCGGCCGGGCGACCGGACAGTACTGTTTTGGGGGGCTTCGGGTAGCTTCGAAGCATGAAGGGCGTACGGATCCGAAGCCTCCCGGTGCTGTTGGCGGCCCTGGTGCTCGCGGTGATGACCGCGCTCGCGCCGCAGGCCGCAGCGGCCACCAGGAGCGCGACGACCAGCATCTCGACGACCAGTGTCTCGACCATCGCCGAGGCCCTCCGCAAGGGCCCCGTGTACGTCGACCCGGCGGCCTCCGCCCAACTGCCGGCGGCGCAGGCCGACGCGCTCGCCCAACAGATCAAGCAGGCCGACAAACCGCTCTTCATCACGGTCCTCCCGGCCGGCTACCCCACCCGGAACCTCTTCACCGACCTGCGCACCGCCACCGGCGTCACCGGCCTGTACGCCATCCGCCTCGGCGACCGCTTCGACGCCCGCGCCGACTCCTCCGTCCTGCCCCGAACGGCCGTACGGAACCTGGCCACCAGCGTCCAGGGCGAGAGCGCCACGTCCCAGCTCACCGACTTCACCGACCGCGCCCTGGCCAACATGGGCGGCAAGGCACCCGCGTCGTGGGGCACCTCCTCCGGCGGCGGCACCGGCATCTCCACCGCCGGCCTGATCGCCACGGCCGCCGTCCTGGTGGTCTGCGGCGCGGGCGCGTACGGGCTGGTCCGCCGCAACCGCCGCCGCCACGCCGAGGAACAGCGGGCCGCCCTCGACCGCCTGCGGGTGGTCGTCGACGAGGACATCACCGCCTTCGGCGAGGAACTGGACCGCCTCGACTTCCACCCGGCGGAGGCGGGCGCCGACGACGCCATGCGCGCGGACTACGAGCGGGCCCTGAACGCCTACGAGAACGCCAAGCAGTACATGGAGGACGCCCGCAAACCCGAGGACGTCCGCGCCGTCACCCAGGCCCTCGAGGACGGCCGCTTCTCCCTGACCCAGCTCGCCGCCCGGCGTGAGGGCCGCCCCCTGCCGGCCCGCCGCCCGCCCTGCTTCTTCGACCCGCGCCACGGCCCCTCGGTCACCGACGCCGTCTGGACACCTCCCGGCGGCGCCGCCCGCGAGGTCCCGGTCTGCGCGGCCGACGCCACCCGCCTCGCCGACGGCCGCGACCCGGTCGTCCGCGAGGTCGACACCGACTACGGCCGCCGCCCCTACTGGGATGCGGGCCCCGCCTACGGCCCCTGGGCCGGCGGCTACTTCGGCGGCGGCGTCCTGCCGGGCCTGCTCGTCGGCACTCTGCTGGGCAGCGCCATGGCAGGCCCCGCGTACGCGGCCGACTACGGCGCCGGATACGGCGACTTCGGGGGCGGCGACTTCGGCGGCGGCTACCAGGGCGGGGACGTGTCGGGCGCGGACTTCGACTCCGGGGACTTCGGTGACTTCGGGGGCGGGTTCGGGGACGGCGGGGGTGGGGGAGGCGACTTCGGCGGGGGCGGCGGAGGTGACTTCGGCGGGGGCTTCTGACGGAGACGGGAGCGTTTGCCTACGGCGCTTCTGCCAGCCGCTCCATCAGCGCACCCGCCAGCGCCAGCACCCCTCGCTCCGTCTCGCTGAGCGACGCGAACGCCCCGGCCAGCCAGGCGTCACGCTCGGCCATGTCCCGCTTCAGCGCCCGCCGCCCCTGCTCCGTGAGGGACAGCACGGACTGACGGCGATCGGCGGTGCTCGCCTCCCGCACGATCAGCCCGTCCCCCTCCAGCTCGGCGAAGACCCGGGTCAGCGACTGCGGCCGCTGCCGCTCCGCCGCGGCGATCTCCCCGGGCGTGGACGGTCCGTTCCGGTGCAGATGGCCGAGCACGGTGAGCTGGTTGGGGCTGAGACTGCCCTCGCCGCGTTCGTGCCGGAGGCGGCGGTTGAGGCGGATGATGCCGGCGCGGAGGTGGGCGGCTTCGGAGAGGTGTTCCACGTGTAGATACTACGCCGAGATGTTACGCATGCGCGTACTACTAGCAGGGTAAAAAGGCGGATACTCTCAGAGCGTGACCTGCAAACTATTACGCAATGCGTACGAAGCGGCTCTGTCGATGACAGCCGTGCTCATCTCCTGGGCCACCGCCCTGTGGCTGGAGAGCGAGGCCGGACTGCACACCGATGTACTCGTCCTCGCGGTCGCCCTGACCCTCACCCTGTACTCCACCCAGCGCACCGCGGACACGCGCCGCAGGCTCACGGCGCTGCTCCTGATCCCCGTGACGGCGGGCGCGACCGAGCTGCTCGGCCGGCTCATCGCCATGCACTACGCCGCCGGGGCGGCCCTCTACACGGTCGGCATCTCCCTGGCCATCTGGATCCGCCGCTACGGCCCCACCGCCGCCAAGGCGGGCACCCTTATGACCCTGCCCTTGGTCGCCCTCCTGGTCGTCCCGGGCCCGGCGCTGCCGCCCGAGGCGCAGGGGGTGCTGGTGAACTGGGCGTGGTCGGCGCTGATCGGGGTGCTGGCGTGCGCGTGCGTCTGGCTGGTGCAGGGGACGGCGGACCGCTACGGCCCCTGGCCCGCCGGCGCCGAAGAGGCCGCGCCCCGCCGTGCCTCCCGCCTCCACCCCCGCCCCAGTACCCGCATGGCCGTACAGATGGCGGCCGCCGTCGCCGCCGCCTTCGCCCTGGGCCGGCTCCTCTTCGACCACCACTGGCCATGGCTCGTGCTCACGGCGTACGTCGCCGCGAGCGGCAATCGGGGGCGAACGGACGTCCTGCGCAAGGGAGTCGAGCGCTTCGTGGGCGCCTCCGTGGGCACGCTGCTGGCGACGGGCGTGGCGGAGGCAGGCGTGACGGGGCGGGCCGCGGTCGCGCTGATGTTCGGCGTACTGGCGGTGGCCTTGTGGCTGCGCCCGCTCAACTACGCGTACTGGGCCGCCGGCATGACCACCGCCCTGTCCCTCCTCCTCGGCTACTTCGGCCAGGACGCGATGAGCTTGCTGCCCACCCGGCTGTCGGCCATCGCCGTGGGCGCGGCCCTGTCGATCGCGTCGGCCTGGTGGCTGCTGCCTGTGCCGAAGCGGCGGGTGATCACCGCCAATACCGAGCCGCATACCGCTCCCCGGACGCGTGCCACCGCGCCGGCGGAGACACCCCGTTCGCCGCGGAGGTCGGCTGATCCGGATGCAGCCCGAGCCGCCGCAGGGCCCGAGCGTCGACCGAGAGGCTGACCCGGCCGTACGGGTCCCCGTCGCTCATCCGCCTGCAGAAGAGGTCGCACCGGAGCTCTTCCGCCGCGAACGGCATCCAGTCGATGCCGCGTTCTCGCAGTCAAGCCCAGAGGGCGTGGATGGGGTTCGGCTGCCCCGGCGCCTTGCTGCACGAGAGGACGAAGACCCAGTCGGTCTCTTCAGGAGGGGATGCCGTCAAGGAACTCACTCCAGGTGGAGGGGGAGAGGGCGAGGGCGGGACCGGTGTGAGAAGAGGGCGGCCCCACGGTCACTGCCAACCCCGCCCAGCGTCCCTCACCCGGCCTCCGGGACCGGTGTCCCGTCCGTCACGGAAAGAGGCCGAGGCGGCGGTCGTGAAGCCGGCGGGCGGGCTCGGGGTTACGCGCTCCTGATCGCCGAGATGTCGAAGTTCAGCTTGATCTTGTCGGAGACGAGGACGCCGCCGGTCTCCAGCGCCGCGTTCCAGGTCAGGCCCCACTCGGAGCGCAGGATCTCGGCCTTGCCCTCGAAGCCGACGCGCTCGTTGCCGAAGGGGTCCTTCGCTGCGCCGTTGAACTCGAGGTCGATGGTGAGCGGCTTGGTGACGCCGAGGACGGAGAGGTCGCCGGTGATGCGGTAGTCGTCGCCGCCGAGGGACTCCGCCTTGGTGGAGCGGAAGGTCATGGTCGGAAACTCGTCGGTCTTGAAGAAGTCCGACGACTTCAGGTGACCGTCACGGTCGGCGTTGCCGGTGTTGATGCTGTCCATCTTGACGTCGATCACGGCACTGGAGTTCGCCGGGTTCCCGCCGTCCAGGTGCAGCGTGCCGGTGAAGTCCAGGAAGCTGCCCTTGACGTTGGTGACCATGGCGTGCCGGGCCACGAAGCCGATCGTGGAGTGGGCCGGGTCGATGGCGTAGTCGCCGGTCAGCGCGGACAGGTCGGCGGCGGCCGGCGCCGACGCGGCGGCGGTCTCGGGGGTCTCGTCGGTGTTCTTGCGGCCGAAGATGCTCATGGCGGGCTCCTTGGGGGGACGGGTCGCCGGTGATCCCAGTGATGCGCCGGTGATGTTGAATGTTCAATGAGTTCAACAAGGACGACCGTAGACCTATTCCTTTTCCGTTTCAACGTCATCGCCGTGCGTGTTGCGCCTGCCGCCCCATGCGGTTAACGGGAGAGGTATGGCCTCCACGCGATCCTCACGCCGAGCCTTTCTGGCCGCCCTCGCCCTTGCCGCCGCGCCGGGTCCGGCCAACGCTGCCGGGCCCGCCCCGGCCCCCGACCCGTACGACACCCTGCGCCACCGCTGGCTCCGCGTCGCCCTAGGGGACGGGTACGACCCCACCGCCCAGCCCTACGCCGACCGTCTCGCCCGTACCGGTGAACTCGCCCGCGCCTTACGCACCGCCATGGCCCCGACACCCACCTCTCTGTGGTCCGGGTACCCCTTCGACCCGCCCGCCGGCATCACCCAGAGCTACAGCCGCCTGTGGACGATGACCCAGGCGTACGCGCAGGACGGGACCGGCTCCACCGGCGACGCCGGGCTCCTCGCGGACGTGCTGCGCGGGCTCGACCATCTCTCCGCCACCGTCTACAACCCCGCCACCACCCGCTACGGCAACTGGTGGGAGTGGCAGATCGGCAGCCCCCGCCTCCTCATGGACATCACGGCCGCCCTGTACGACCACCTCGGCGCCGCCCGGATCGCAGCCGCCTGCGCCGCCGTCGACCACTTCGTCCCCGACGAGATGCTCACCGACTACTCCGGCACCTCGACCGGCGCCAACCGCGTCGACCTGTGCCGCAGCGTCGCCCTGCGCGGCGTGCTCGGCCGGGCCGCCGGCCGGATCGCGCTCGCCAGGGACGCCCTCTCGCCGGTCTTCCCTTACGTCACCCGGGGCGACGGGCTGTACGCCGACGGTTCCTTCGTCCAGCACACCTGGGTCGCCTACTCGGGTACGTACGGGCAGGTCCTGCTCGACGGGCTCGGGCGGCTGTTCGCGCTGCTCGCGGGGTCGGAGTGGGAGGTCACCGATCCGGCTCGGCAGAACATCCTCGACAGTGTCGAGCATGCCTACTCGCCGCTCATCCATGACGGTTTGGTGATGGACTGCGTCAACGGGCGTGCCATCAGCCGGGGATATCTGCTCAGCGACGACCAGCACGTCATGCGCAGCGACCACTTCCACGGGCAGCAGCTCATCGCCGCCATGGCGCTGTTGGCGACCGCCGTCGGCGAGGGGGAGCGGGCGCGGTGGTACGGGCGCATCAAAGGGTGGATCGAACGGGACACCGTGACGCCGTTGTTGGCGGCGCCTCAGTTCGAAGTAGCCGATCTCGCGCGGCTGCACGCCGTCGTCGACTCGCCGGTGGCCGCCGTGACCGAGTCCGTCGGTCACCGTCTCTTCGCCGCCATGGACCGCGCCGTGCACCGCCGCCCCGGCTTCGTCGCGTGCCTGTCCATGGCGAGCGACCGCATCGCCGCGTACGAGTGCGGAAACGGCGAGAACCCGCGCGGCTGGCACACGGGCGCCGGGATGCTCCAGTGGTGGGCCACCGGGCCGGGTGTCCGCTCCGATCGGTCCGATCAGTACACCGACTGGTTCTGGCCCACGGTGGACTGGTACCGACTGCCCGGCACCACCGTCTCGACCAAGCGCCTCGCCGACCGGGCCGGCGGCGAATGGGGCGCCCCCAAGCCGGACGTGCGCTGGGTCGGCGGCACGACGGACGGCGAGTTCGCGGCGGTCGGCCAGCATGTGAAGGGTCTTGACTCCACGCTGGAGGGCCGTAAGTCCTGGTTCTTCGCCGCGGACGCCGTGGTCTGTCTCGGGGCCGGGATCACCTGCGCCGACGGTGTTCCGGTCGAGACGGTCGTGGACAACCGGAACCTGGGGGAGGGCGGCACGCAGGCCTTCGCGCGCGGACCGGGATGGGCGCACCTCGAAGGGCATGGCGGCTGGATCCTGCCGTACGGCGACGCCCGCCTGCGCGTCCTCCGCGAGGACCGCACCGGCGCCTGGTCCGACATCAACACCACCAGTACGGCGGAGCGGCGCACCCGGCGGTGGCAGACCCTCTGGCTGGACCACGGCACCGACCCGGTGGACGCCGCGTACGTGTACGTCCTCCTCCCCGGCGCCGGTGCCCGTCGGGTCGCCGTCCGGGCCGCCGATCGCCACTGGCTGAAGGTGCTCGCCAACGACGCACGCCGGCAGGCGGTCGCCGTGCCCTCGCTCGGACTCACCGCCGCCGTCTTCTGGCGGGCAGCGACGGCGGGGCCGCTGACCGCCTCCGCCGGGGCCGCCGTGCTGCTCCGGACCCGGGGGCGGACGGCTAGGCTCTGTGTCAGCGAGCCGCCGCGCACCGGTGAGCCGGTGGAGATCGTCTGGGAACACCCGGTGCGCTCGGTGCTGCGGGCGGACGACTCGGTGGAGGTCCTGTCGGCGGACCGCCGTCTGAGGGTCCTTGTCACTCCGGGGATGGCATGTGCCACGCACGAATGTGAGGTGGCCCTGCGGTGACATCTTTGTGGTGTACCTACAACGCCAGCGGCCCCTGAGCAGTCAGAAGGGCTGCATCCCGTGGTGGTTCTGTTCAGTGGTACCAGTAAAACGGGTCGGAGACTGTACGGAGTCGACGGCCCGTTTTCCTTGGCGTCCTTCGTATGG
Organism: Streptomyces sp. NPDC001843; assembly: GCF_042891955.1. Taxonomy (NCBI): domain Bacteria; kingdom Bacillati; phylum Actinomycetota; class Actinomycetes; order Kitasatosporales; family Streptomycetaceae; genus Streptomyces; species Streptomyces sp. NPDC001843. The sequence goes on from NZ_JBIATQ010000010.1 coordinate 384,476, forward strand.
TCGCTACATGACCGTTTTGGAAGAGACGACGGGTGAGCCGACGGACGTGCCGAGCACCGAGCCGACGGACGCGCGCGGGCGGGTCGCCGAGCTGCACGAGATCCGTGCGCAGGCGGTGGCGGGCCCGAGCGAGAAGGCGACCCAGGCGCAGCACGCGAAGGGCAAGCTGACGGCCCGGGAGCGGATCGAGCTGCTGCTGGACCCGGGGTCCTTCCAGGAGGTCGAGCAGTTGCGCCGGCACCGGGCGAGCGGGTTCGGGCTGGAGGCGAAGAAGCCGTACACGGACGGTGTGATCACCGGCTGGGGCACGGTCGAGGGGCGGACCGTGTTCGTGTACGCCCACGACTTCCGGATCTTCGGTGGTGCGCTGGGTGAGGCCCACGCGACGAAGATCCACAAGATCATGGACATGGCCATCGCGGCCGGGGCGCCGCTGGTGTCGCTCAACGACGGTGCCGGTGCCCGTATCCAGGAGGGTGTCTCGGCGCTGGCCGGGTACGGCGGGATCTTCCAGCGCAACACCAAGGCCTCCGGGGTCATCCCGCAGATCTCCGTGATGCTCGGTCCGTGCGCCGGCGGTGCGGCCTACAGCCCGGCGCTGACGGACTTCGTGTTCATGGTCCGGGACACCTCGCAGATGTTCATCACCGGCCCTGACGTCGTCAAGGCCGTCACGGGCGAGGAGATCACCCAGAACGGGCTCGGCGGCGCGGACGTGCACGCCGAGACCTCCGGCGTGTGCCACTTCGCCTACGACGACGAGGAGACCTGCATCGCCGAGGTGCGCTACCTCCTCTCCCTGCTTCCGCAGAACAACCGCGAGAACCCGCCCCGGGTGGACTCCACGGACCCGGTGGACCGTCGTTCGGACGTCCTGCTCGACCTGGTGCCCGCGGACGGCAACCGGCCGTACGACATGGTCAAGGTCATCGAGGAGATCGTCGACGACGGCGACTATCTCGAGGTCCATGAGCGCTGGGCCCGGAACATCATCTGTGCGCTGGCCCGCCTCGACGGCCAGGTGGTCGGCATCATCGCCAACCAGCCGCAGGTCCTCGCGGGCGTCCTGGACATCGAGGCGAGCGAAAAAGCTGCGCGCTTTGTCCAGATGTGTGACGCTTTTAATATCCCGATTGTCACTTTCCTGGACGTCCCCGGGTTCCTTCCGGGTGTCGACCAGGAGCACGGCGGGATCATCCGGCACGGCGCGAAGCTGCTGTACGCCTACTGCAACGCGACCGTGCCGAGGATCTCCCTGATCCTGCGCAAGGCGTACGGAGGTGCGTACATCGTCATGGACAGCCAGTCCATCGGCGCCGACCTCACCTATGCCTGGCCGACGAACGAGATCGCCGTGATGGGCGCCGAAGGCGCGGCCAACGTGATCTTCCGGCGCCAGATCGCGGGCGCCGAGGACCCCGAGGCCATGCGGCAGAAGATGGTCAAGGAGTACAAGGCGGAGCTGATGCACCCGTACTACGCGGCCGAGCGCGGCCTGGTCGACGACGTCATCGACCCCGCCGAGACCCGCGAGGTGCTCGTGAAGTCCCTGGCGATGCTGCACACCAAGCACGCCGACCTCCCGTCCCGCAAGCACGGCAACCCCCCGCAGTAACCCGGCGGAACCTCCGCGGTACCCCCGCGGAAACCTCTCTCACGGAGACTGACACCCATGGACCACACTGAGATCCGCGTCGAGAAGGGCCACGCCGAGCCCGAGGAAGTCGCGGCCATCACGGCCGTCCTCCTGGCCCGTGCGGCGGCCGCCCCCTCCGCCCCGGAGCACCGCGCCGCCCGCCCGAAGGCCGGCTGGCGCCGTCTGGAGCGCGAGCCCGGCTTCCGCGCCCCGCACAGCTGGCACTGAGCTTCTGTGTCTGACCGCGGCCCCGCCCTCCTCCGGGATGCTGTTGGTTAATCCGGGGCCGTGCGTGACGTCGGTCTTCAAGACCTGGTTGTGGTCTTGAAGACCGACGTTGTCGTATGGGGTGGGTGCG